>JBNMKN010000010.1:0-29358 GCA_050874365.1 Butyrivibrio sp.
ATCATTCTGAAAACGTCATTACCCTTCTTACCGAATGCTTCACCTTCTGCCTTTGTAAGTGTGCTCATCTCTCCGATATCAGCTCCGGCAACAAATGACTTTTCACCTGCGCCTGTTAAAATAATGCAACGGATTTCAGATAAATCCACGCTCTTGAATGTTGCATCAAGTTCTTCAAGAACCTGGCTGTTTAAAGCGTTTAATGCCTTAGGTCTGTTGATTGTGATTAAACCAACATGTCCTTCAGTTTCGTATGTAACGAATTCCATATTAATAGTCTCCTTTTATATATTACACAACAATAACTGTCATCCCTGTTACGGGATGGCAGTTATTATTTAATTAGTCACGTTCTACAACTGTTGAGCAGCCCATTCCGCCACCGATACAAAGTGTAGCAAGACCTCTCTTGGCGTCTCTCTTAGCCATTTCGTGAAGTAATGTTACAAGGATACGGCATCCTGATGCTCCAACCGGATGACCGAGTGCGATAGCACCACCATTTACATTAACTTTATCCATATCAAACTTAAGTTCCTTAGCTACAGCTACTGACTGTGCTGCGAAAGCTTCGTTAGCTTCAATTAAGTCCATATCATCAATTGTTAAACCTGTCTTAGCAAGTACCTTCTTTGTTGATGCAACAGGTCCGATACCCATGATTGAAGGATCAACTCCGCCAAGTGCTCCGGCTACCCATGTTGCCATTGGCTTAACACCAAGTTCTTTAGCTTTTTCTTCTGACATAACAACGATTGCTGCAGCACCGTCATTGATTCCTGAAGCATTACCTGCTGTAACGAATCCGTCAGGATTGATTGTACGAAGTTTTGCAAGGCCTTCCATTGTTGTTCCAGGACGTGGTCCTTCATCTGTATCAACAACAACTGTGTTCTTTTTAAGCTTAACTTCTACAGGAACGATTTCATCTTTAAATCTTCCTTCTTCCTGAGCCTTTGTTGCTTTAGCCTGGCTGTTTACTGCAAACTGGTCAAGTTCTTCTCTTGTAAGACCCCACTGTTCACAAATGTTATCAGCAGTCTTAATCATATGGTAGTTGTTAAATGCATCCCAGAGAGCATCGTTAACCATTGTATCAACAAGAGTTCCGTTATTCATTCTGTAACCGAATCTTGCATTTGGAAGTGCATATGGTGCTCTTGACATGCTTTCCATACCACCTGCAACAACAATATCAGCATCTCCTGCTTCAATCATCTGTGCTGCCATATTAACACGGTTAAGACCTGAACCGCATACAACATTGACTGTAACGGCTGTTGTCTCAATAGGAAGTCCTGCTTTGATTGTTGCCTGACGTGCAACGTTCTGTCCAAGACCTGCCTGAATAACACAACCCATATATACATGATCTACTTTGTCAGCAGGTACTCCTGCTCTGTTAAGAGCTTCCTTGATTACGATTGCTCCTAAATCTACAGCAGGAACTGTACTTAAAGCTCCTCCCATAGTTCCGATTGCAGTACGGCATGCGCCTGCTAAAACGATTTTCTTAGCCATTAGAAAAATCCTCCTTGAATATTTACTTTTTATATTTTTCTTTAAATTTACGGGCAACAATTGGTGGTACCAGTTTCTCAACTCCGGCATCGTAAAATGCTACTTCCTTAGCGATTGTTGAACTAAGGAAAGAATATTCAAGACCGGTAGATAAGAACAGTGTCTCAATCTCCGGATCAAGACTCCTGTTAGTCTGGGCAATCTGCATCTCAGTCTCATAATCAGAAATAACTCTTAATCCTCTGATGATTACTTTTGCTCCATTCTGTCTCGCAAAATCAATTGTCATACCTTCAAAAGTTTTCACCTCGACATTATGTAAATCCTTAACAGTCTCTCGTAACATCTCAAGACGCTCATCCATTGTAAACATCGGTCTTTTAGTATTATTAACCAATATTCCCACAACGAGTTCGTCCACAATTCTTGATGCTCTTGTTATGATATCAAGATGTCCATAGGTGATTGGATCAAAACTCCCTGGATATACTGCTTTCATAAGCTCTCCTGCCAACATTGTTACTTTTTTAACAATGTTTATTTATAATAATAGAAAGTTAATTTCCTAAATAATAATATCATGCAGTCCTACAAATGTCAATTATAAACATAGCAAAACACCACCCGGAAGTAATATCCGGATGGTGTAATTTTTACCTGTAAAATTTATGAAAAAACAATGCTGTCAGTAGCAAATTTTTCTTTTTTCTTTTCGGAATACATCTCCATAAGGTCATCTACCGTCATATTTTTTCTTTCGTCTTCCGAAATATCAAATATAATATTTCCTCTGTCAAGCATAATCGTCCTGCTTCCCGTTTCAAGTGCCTGTGTGACGTTATGGGTAATCATTAATGTAGTCAGATTATTCTCTGAAATAATTCTTTTTGTTATATCCATAACTTTGTCTGCCGTAGCCGGGTCAAGTGCAGCCGTATGTTCGTCAAGCAGAAGGAGTTTTGGCGGAACAAGGGTTGCCATTAAAAGGGTAACCACCTGTCTCTGGCCTCCCGATAAAAGACCTACTTTTGTATCCATTCTTTCTTCAAGACCCATAGAAAATCCCGCAAGTGCGTCCTTAAACATTTTTCTTTCTTTTTTGGTAACCGCACTTCTTAACCCGGCATGCTTGCTTCTTGAATATGCAAGGGCAAGATTCTCTTCTATGGTAAGATTAGGTGCCGTTCCCTTCATAGGGTCCTGAAAAATTCTTCCGATGACTTTTGCTCTTTTATGCTCGGATTTAAAGGTAATATTTTCTCCGTCCAGTAAAATCATACCGCTGTCAAGCCAGAAATTACCGCAGATAGCATTAAAAAGTGTAGATTTACCCGCTCCGTTTGAGCCTATGATTGTGACAAATTCGCCGTCTTCAAGCTTAAGACTAAGTCCGTTAAGAGCTTTCATTTCATTAGGTGTTGAAGGAGCAAATACTTTTACCGCATTAGTTATTTCTAACATCACCGTTACTCCTTCCTTTGTGAATTAATCTTGCTTTGTTAACATTTTCTTTTATAGCGGGAATTGATAATGCAACTGCAACCACAACTGCGGAAACAAGTTTAAACATATATACAGGCAGAATATCATATCGTAATACAACGGATATTATCAATCTGTATATAATCGAACCCACTATTACAGAAATAAGTCCGACCATTACATTATGTCTGCCAAAAATCGTCTCACCGATGATAACGGAAGCGAGTCCCACGACCAGCATGCCGACACTGCTGTTAATGTCCGCATAGCCCTGTATCTGTGCTAACAATCCGCCTGAAAAAGCTATGCAGGCATTGCTTATTCCAAGTCCCACGATTTTGGTAACGTCAACGTTTACCGATGAGGCTCTTAACATATCCGCATTGTCGCCGGTTGCCCTTATGCAAAGACCGTAATGTGTTTTGAAAAACCATGTAAGCAATACAATAAATAAAACCACAAAAACCGCAGGTATTATTATTTTAACAACCTCTTTATCAAGATTAGGGAGTAAATTCCTCATATCAGATAAAATAGTTCTTGGTTTTCCCTTAAGCAGGGATACGTTCGCCGCATTATCCATAACTTTAAGATTTATCGAATAAAGACCACTCATGGTAATTATTCCGGCAAGAATAGGATGTATTTTAAGCTTTGTCTGTAATATACCCGTTACACAGCCTGCAGCGGCTCCTGCCACAAGAGAAAGAACCAGACCAAGATATGGGTGTCCCGCAATTGTCATCATTGCCGATACCGCAAGTCCGAAAGAAAAGCTTCCTTCCATTGTAAGGTCAGGTACATTAAGTATTTTGAAACTTATATATATGCCTAACGCCATTATTCCGTATATAAACCCCTGTTGTAAGGTACTGAACCATATTGCCATAACTTAATCTGTAATGTCAAAAAGACATCCTTTCTGTTTTATTTCGCATCCTCAACGTAAGTAATATCCGCATCATCCGAAATGGTTACTCCGATTGCTTCTGCTGTTGTCTTATTTACAACTGTTTTAGATGCAGGAACAACAACTGCAGGAATTTCTTCTACTTTCTTTCCTCCGTCAAGGTATTCTACTGCCATATCTGCTGTCATTTTACCGATTTCTACGTCTGAAATGGCTATTGTTGCAAGGCAGCCTGCATCAACCATTGTTGCAGAGCTTCCGTATACAGGAATCTTTTTGTCCCTAGCAACTTCTGTTACTACGGACATAGCCGACATAACAACACTGTCATTAGGAATAAATACAGCGTCCACGCCCTTATCTGTAAGAGACTTGATTGCCTGTTCAACATCAGCTGAAGATGTTACGGATACTTCCTCGTATTTGATGTTATTGCTGTCGCAGTATTCTTTGGCACTCTTAACTGTATTAACCGAATTATCTTCGCTTGTGCAGTATATAAATCCGTAAGTCTCTACATCGGGTGTAAGACTGTTGCTGAGTGCAAAAATATCACTTACAGGAATTGCGTTGCTTGTTCCCGTAGCGTTCTTGTCAGGTTTTTCCATATCTGTAATTACACCTGCAGCTACCGGTGCCGAAACCGCGCAGAAAAATACAGGGGTCTCTGTCTCAAGATTAACGATTGCCTGTGTTGATGGTGTTGCGATTGTAAAAACAAGGTCATAAGAACCATCAGCCATATTCTGTGCTATTGTCTGGAGGGCAGAAGCGTCTCCCTGTGCGCACTTAACTTCGATATCGTCATATCCCTTTGCTTTCATTTCTTCGAGAATACCGTCTCTCATATCATTGAATGCACCGTTTTCAATCATCTGGATAACTCCGATTTTCTTAACGGAAGTTTTTTTGTCCTTGCTTCCACATCCTGAAAGCACACATGCCATTGCTAAAACGGCAGTTAAAAATAATGCTAATTTCTTTTTCATCTTTTCTTCCTCTTTTACATATTTTCTAATTTAACAAGCGCTGCTTTAACCATATCCGATGTGATTTCATACGGATTATGTTCGATATCTTTCATTGCTGCCGCACTTTCGGCCACTTTATCGATATCTTCCCTGCTAATCTCTATGTCTTCAAGTCTGACCGGTAAACCGACAGCCTTATTAAATTCATATAATTTTCTGAAATTTTCTTCATCATTGTCCACCAGTAAAAGAACAAGTACGCCAAATGCTACCACTTCACCGTGTAAATGATTTTTTTCTATATGAGGATATGCCGTAAGGGCATAAAATATTGCATGTGCAAGCCCTGTATTGTAATCAATTATCTTGTCATTGGTTAAAAGAATCGACGCTGCCGCCGTACTTACTACAATTGATAAAAGCACCTGCTCAAAATCAGGTGTTACAAGATGTCTTTCAATATCGTCAAGTGCTTTTTTTCCGTATTTCAACATAGGTTCATAACACATTCTGGCGATATTGACACCTAAAGCAACATAATGAGGTACCTCCTCATCCCTTGAGGAAATACTGCTTTCAAAATGTTTTGCGTATGTGTCGCCGATTCCCGCCCACATATATCTCTTTGGCGAGTTGGCAATAATCTCCGTATCAATAAACGCATGAGCCGGCGGATTGGCAAAAAAATGAGGTTTTAAAAATACACCGTTGCTCTTATACATTATCGAAACCGAGGTACAGGACGAACAGTTAGAGGCTATTGTAGGGAATGTAAAAACAGGCTTGCCTGTCATATCGGCAAGGGTCTTAACCGTGTCCGTTGCCTTGCCACCGCCTATTGCAAATAACATATCCGCATTTCTGACAACTTCAAGAGACATAAGCTTCTCCACATTCTCGTAGGAAGCCTCTCCGCCGTACCATATAAACTCACTGATTTCAATATCAGAAGCTTCTATTGCTTCACATAATTTATCTTTAGCCGCCGCTATAGCCCTATGTCCTCCTATAGCTACCGCTTTGTGTCCGTATCCTTTACAGATACCGCCCACAAGTTTATATACATCCGTGCCAACCGAATAAGATGGCAGACTAACATTATAGCTCATAAAATTAACTCCATTTTACTACAAAAATTAACTTTCATATTGATTAATGCTAACACCGGATTTATACTTATGTCAACTTATTTTTAAGGAAGGATTTTAATATGTTAAAGCATTTTGTAATTTTTACTTTTGAAGATAATTTTTTCAAAGAGGAACATTTTAACGAATATGTGGAGGCTTTTTCTAAGATTAAAGAGGAATATCCAAAGATAGAAGAGGTGTCAATCCATAAAAACTGTGTGGACAGACCTGCCAATATGGATTTAATGATTGAAATGATTCTTGAAGATGAATCTGTTCTTTCGGAATATCTTAACTCTCCCGAACATATCAGAATGGGTCAGAAATACAATCCTCATGTTACAAAAAGAGTCTCTTTTGACTATTATATATAAATAAAAACTCTGCTCACAAAGTATTTCACGATGTGAACAGAGCCTTTCTTTAAAGACTGTTTTCAAGCAGTCTTTATTATTTTAATACTACGCATCCAAATGCAGGTATTGTTAATTTTTCTCCGTCAAGTGTTGCTTCTTCTTCGGAAACGGATAAAGTAGCTGCTATTCCGGTGTAGCTGTAATCTGATTTAGAAACAGTTACGGTTGTAGCTTCTTCACTGTCATTACATATCACATAGGTCTTTTCATCATCTGTAGTATAAGATAATGCATATAAGTTACCATCCTGTTCAATGAGCTTTGTCAATGCTTCAGGTGTACCTCTTCCTATTGAAGGGAAAGCATTTTTGATAAGAATTGCCTTTTTATAGTAGTTATAAATAGATAACTTATCATCTTTCTGTGTTTCGTACGAGCCAAACCTGTGTTCCTGTTTTTCCATTGCTGCAGGACCTTTTGTCATTCCTTCAGCATTTTCATTCTCGGACCAATACATAGGTGCACGCTTATTTTCGTCTTTTCCCACACCTGTCATTCCAAGTTCATCTCCGTAATATACAAATGTCTTACCCGGTGTAAAGAACTGTAAAGCTGCGCCGAATTTAACGACGTTTTCATTATATTTTAAGAAACCGGCTGCACGACCCGTATCATGATTGCCAAGGAATACAGCGTCAATGTAATTACTATCAATTGCCTTTACTTCTGTATATCTGTTGACTACAAAGTTGGCAAACTTACCACCGCCTGAACCGTTTCCTGCCCTGTTACATGTAAGTACAAGATATCCTTCCGATGTTCCGTATGGGAAATTAAAAAGGCTGTCCACACCACTCTTATAGAACTTATCAAGTGTCGATGAATCAGACCAGACTTCAGCAACTACATAAATTGTCGGATCAATTGACTCAACATAATCATAGAACCACTTTAATGCTTCTGTACTCTTTTCGTTATTGCCTTCGTAATAATGAAGTGCCGCATCAAGACGATATCCCTTTATTCCCTTGTCATACCAGAATTTAGCTATTTTTTCAATCTCTGTTCTGACTGCTGCGCAATCAAGATTGAGGTCAGGCATACCACTCTGGAACTGGCTTTCATAATACCATCCACCATCTCCCGGTATCTTAGTATATCCGGTTCCGCCTTCTTTATTAAAATTGTAATATTCCGCTTCCGGACATACTGTATAATCAGGTTCTTCGCCTGCTTTAAGCCCTTTTATATATTCTCTCGCCGTTGTAAACCATTCATTTCTTGAACTTGTATGATTAATTACAAGGTCCATATATACATCGATATTTTTTTCTTTACATGCGGCCATGAACTTATCAAAATCTTCCATAGTTCCATATTCTTTGGCTATTGAATAATAATCAATTACATCATACTTATGATATGTTGGCGACTCATGAAAAGGAAGGAGCCATATACTGTCAAATCCAAGATCTTTGATATAATCAAGTTTGGATGTAAGTCCGTTAAAATCACCTATTCCATCACCATCACTATCGCAAAATGAATAAATAAATACCTGATAACAAGAACCATACTTATCATCTACATTTGCTGATACAAGATTGTCCGGATCTAACTTTACATTGTTGTTGTTATCTTCCTTTTTTTTGCCACAACCTGCCAATATAGAAACAGAAAGTACCGCAACAAGTAAAAGAGCCCAGATTTTTTTAATTTTTTTCATCATGTTCTCCTTGCTATAAAGTTTACACTCAGTACAGGTTACCCCATACTGAGTGTATTTGTTTCATAAAATATTTCGGATAAATGTACTAGCCCTTTACAGCGCCTGATACACCTTCCTGATAGAATTTCTGCATTACTAAGAAAAGAATTGCAATTGGTACCGATACCACAACCGCACCGGCTGCGAAACAGTTAAACCACTGATATACATATTCCTTCTCAAGCATGTTCCACAAACCAACTGATACTGTATAGAATCTCTGGTCAGTACCACAAATAACTTTACAGAAAATAAAGTCAAGCCATGGTCCCATAAATGAATTTAATATTGTATACACGATAATTGGCTTACTGAGAGGTATTGTAATCCTTGTAAATACCTGCCAACGTGTTGCACCGTCAATATATGCAGCTTCATCTACCGACTTAGGAATCGTATCAAAGAAACCTTTGGCTATGTAGAATCCCAGTCCCGAGCCTCCGGAATATACCATAATCAGAGCAACCCTGATCATAGAACCCTGTGTAAGGCCAATAGATTTAAGAATATAATATGTTGCTATCATTGACATGAACCCTGGGAACATTCCAAGGATTAATGCTACGTTCATGAATGGTTTTCTCATTCTGAATCTCATTCTTGACATTACATACGAAACGCAAAGCACGAAGAATGTAGATATAATACAACAGAAAACTGCAATAATTAATGTATTAAGGAACATCTGTGGGAAATTGATTATGTTAGTATCAGTAAACAATTTCTTATAATTACCGAACCAGTATTCCTTTGGGAAAAGGGTTGACATATACATACCCTTCTCCTTCTTAAAGCTGATAAGTACAATCCACACGATTGGGAAAAGCCAAATAATTGATAAAATCGCAAGAATAAGGTGTACAAACACATTTCCTATAGTTTTTCTTACTTTTGCTGCTGATGATACTTTTTTCATTATTGGAATCCCTCCTCGTTCTTATATGATCCTGTACGATGGTAAGTAAGTAATGATACAGAAGCAAGGATAATAAATGTAAGAATACCGATAACGGCACCGATATTATAGTATGGTCTGTCTGTACCTACTGTTAACTTATACAACCATGTAACAAGAAGGTCTGTCTTACCTGAGGTAGATGCAAGGTTCTGTGTAGGACCACCACCTGAAAGTAAGAAAATAACGTTAAAGTTGTTAATATTACCTGTAAATGAGGTAATAAGATATGGTCCTGTTACGAATAACAGGTATGGTAATGTAATCTTGAAGAAAATTCTGACCGGACCAGCACCATCAACCCTTGCAGCTTCGTATAAATCAGAAGGAATATTCTGAAGTACACCTGTAACCTGCATCATAGTAAATGGAACACCGACCCAGATATTAATCATAATTACCAAGAATCTAGCCCAGAAAGTTGACTGCCAGAATGATATGCCTTTTGTAAGAATACCGGCATTAATTAACATTGTATTAATTATACCGTTATCATTAAACATAGTTCTCATTAACAACAATGAAACGAACTGAGGTATAGCAGCCGAAAGCATAAAGTTAAATCTCCACATTGATTTAAGCTTTGTGCCCTTTCTGTTAATAACAATTGCAAGAATAGTTCCAAGTATAAAGTTAGAGAATGTCGCTGCCACTGCCCAACATAATGTCCAACCAAGTACCGGCCAGAATTCCTGTCCAATTGAATCTTTCAAATTTAATGCTTTACCAAAGTTAACAAGACCGTTCCAGTTAAATACAAGCTGGTGATTAAGATCATATGTAGTAAATGCCATACAAATCATAAATACAAGTGGAAGTATTGTAAATATTACAACACCTGTTAATGGTAAGGCAAGTAATAATCTGTTTAAATTTTTGTCTGTTAAGCTCTTAAGATCCTGTCTGAATGTAGCAGGTCTCTTACCTTCTGCTTTTTCACACTGTGCTTTATATGAACTACTTATCGCACTTTTCCAAAGAATGATAAATAAAACAGTAATTCCTATTGCAACAACACCAAACAAAAGAAATTCGATTGTTCTGTCCTGCACACCTGATACATAAATACCCTGTGCTTCATCCCATACTTCTTCACCGGTTCTACCACCGAGTTTGATAAATTTTTCTAAACAGCCAACGCCGTATCTTATCATATAGAATATGTATGCTACTTCTATTGCAAGGAATAACAATCCCTTAACAATCTGTCCGTATACTATGTTACCAAGACCCATAACAACTGCTGAAAGTCTTGTGAATATACTTCCCTTTGCAAACGCATTCTTCAGTGAATACGGATTAGGAAATTCTTTAACTCTTTTTTTCCTGACTTTATTGCCACGCATTTGCAAGCCTCCTTACTTTTATAATGCTTCGAAACACCGGCAAGCCGGCGTCCGAAGCATTTTAAGATTACTTAATTAATAATCAGTTGTCAATTAAAGAGCATCCTTATTGAAAGCTGTATTCATATCTGCTGTGTTCTCTTCAGCATTGTCATGTGTACAAGCATCTGAAACGATCTGTTTACCCATGTTCTCAGCTGGTGACCAGTAGTTACTCATCTTAGATACGAATGGCTGCATGATTGAAGGACCGTTCTGTGCATTTACAAGTGCATCATCCTTAAGTGTTTCAAGTAATTTAGTATTACATGGAACAACACCTCTTGCATCATAACGTGTCTGCTGTGATTCTTCATTAGCTAACCAAAGAGCAAGTGAAACAGCTACTTTCTGGTTAGGAGATGTCTTATTAACAGCTACTGCCTTAGAGCCTGTAAATGGCATCATCTGAACTTCTTTGCCAGCAAGTGTGTATGTAGGAGCCTGTGCGATACCAACGTTTTCTTCGCCAAGAGCTTCTTTAACGTTACCTAAATCCCATGAACCTGAGAATACTGCTGCAACAGAACCATCCTTAAGACCTGCCATACCAGCACCTGCATCATCAGACATGAATGCTGTATTGTCAGAAAGGTCAATGAGGTAGTTAGTTACTGCTGTTGCCTTTTCACCTTCAAAATCGATACCTGCTGATTCATCAGTTCCATCACCGAAGAATGAGCATCCGTTTCCTACATAGAAAGAAGCGATGTACCATGAGTTTGTAAGTGGGAAAGAAACCTTTGTGTTCTTAGAAGCTGCTACTTTAAGCATCTTGTCAAGGTTCTTTACATCATCTTCAGAGAAGACTCTCTTGTCATAATACATAAACCATGTATTAGCTGTGTAAGGAACACCATATACAGCATCGCCAACAGTTACTGTCTTAACCATTGATTCTGCGTTAGTATCCTTAATATAAGCTTCTGTATCTCCACCAAATCTTGAGATAGCACCTGCATCAAGGAGCTTCTGAACCTGGTCATTAGCGAACATATATACATCTGCTGCAGCTGATGGGTCTTTTGTTACATTTTCAGCTGCCTTATCTTCGCCACATACATTGTACTGGAATGTAAGATCCCAATTTGGATGAGCTGCATTAAACGCATCACATCTTGTCTTTAACCAGTTACCATTCTTCTCATCCTGGTCTTCTGCTGGACTCCATACTGTAATTGTTGCTGTAAGCTTCTCATCTTCTGCTGTTGTTGTTTCTGCTTCTGAAGCTTTGCTTTCATCTGCCTTAGGTGTTGTTGTAGAATCAGCCTTGCCATCATCGCTCTTACCGCATCCAACAACTGTAGCTGCACACATAACACCAGCTAATAATAAAGCTGCTACTTTTTTGAATTTCATCTTGAAAATTCCTCCTTCTTATATTACCTACTAATTAGGTTGTTTTAGGTATTTTGTACAAAATATACAATCTATCAACCACTTTTTTATTATAAAATAGTGCATTTAGTTAGTACATATCATTTTTTTTAGATATATATTGTTTTTCTTAGATTTTAATTTTTCTTAGGAATCGTTATTATTACTTCCGTTCCAGCATTTTCCACACTCTTTATTACCATAGGATATTCCTCTCCATAACACAGTTTCAGACGTTCATTTACATTTCTTACGCCATATCCTTTTGAGTCTTTTGTCAATATTTTAACGGTCTGTTCTTTAGTCATTCCTATACCATTATCCCTGACAATAAACTGTATATATGTATCCATGTCCTTACAGCTTATGCTGATCGTTCCTCTTCTGCCGTCAGGCATCACATCTATCCCATGATCAATGGCATTTTCTATCAAAGGCTGTAAAATGAGATTAGGACAGGTATACTCAAGCACGGAATCATCTATATCCTCAGTAACATCAAAGCCGTCATCATGGAGCATAAGCTGTATGCTGAGATACGAACGCATATTTTCTATTTCCCCAGAAATATGCGTTATGCTGTTTCCTTTATTAAGGGAGGTTCTGTAAAACGCAGACAACGCAAGCGTTATTTTACTTATATCCCTCTTTCCGGCTTCTATTGCCTTCCAGTTAATAAGCGAAAGGGTATTATAGAGAAAATGAGGGTTTATCTGTGCCTGCAAAGCTTTCATCTCATATTCTTTTTCTTTTATTTTGCTTTTATATACTTCATTTATAAGATAATTGAGTTTTCTTTCCATTTTGGAAAAGCTTGTGATAAGTTCGCCTATCTCATCCTGGCTTGTAGTATTGAGTGTATATGAAAAATCTTCTTTTTCCACTCTTGCAACGGCCTTTTGAAGTTTTCCGATTCTTGTAGTTACAAATATCGCCGTAAACCTTATACACATAAAAGTGGCGACAAGGCATACGAGAGTCCCCCCGAATGTGATTATGTTAATCTGCCTTATGGAAGTACCCATTAATTTTTCAGGTTTGTAAAGCCATACATTCCATCCGGTCTTTGGGATTGTTTTTTTTACTATATAATAATCTTTTTTATTATCAGAATATTTCTTTATTGTTTCAGTCAGATTGAGGTTATAATCCTTATTTTTCCCATTGAAAGCATTATAGGAATATATCTCCTTTTCTGAACTGTCAGAAACATATATTCCGTAATTATCCGATATATTTTCGCCTAAGCACTCAAATATGTTATCATAGCTAATTTCCTCATAGAAATATCCGGTTATTCCGTTTTCCTCAAGTGTCTGCATTTTTCTCACCAGCGAGATATTTTTTCCGTCAGTGTCAATAATCCAGTTATTGCCCCTTGAATTTATTGCATTGTTGTACCATTTGGCTGCTTCCATTTCTTCTATTGGTGCAAGGTATTTATTTTTATCATTAATTATTCTGTCTGTATATATTACAATCCTGCCTACTTCATTATGAAAATATTTAAAAGTATCCAAAGACGGAGTTACACTCAGGTCAAATTTTTCATTAACCATATTATCGTCAAGATAAACCGTGCTTAAGATATCACCAATATTTTCATCCGTTGCTACAAGTTCAGCAAGTTCAGCATATCTGCAAAATTCATTATCAAGACTTTTAACACTTCTGTTTATAAAACTTTGCAAAGTACTTATTTCCTGATTTTTGAATACAGAACGCATCTGAAAATAATTAACAAACAAAATAACTACTATAGGAAGAAAGCCTGCGAGGATATACACCATCGCAAGCTTACTCTTCAATCTCATTCCTTTTTTCTTTTTACCGGTATTACCCATTTTTTATTCTCCGTTTTTTCTGAACCTCTGTGGACTGATACCAAAATATTCCCTGAAACTCGAACAGAAATATGATACATTCGGATATCCACAGGTCTCACTTATATCTACTATCTTCGCCATGGAATTTTCAAGCATATCCTGTGCCTGTTCCATTCTGTACGTCTTAATGAAACGACTTAAATTCACGCCCGTTTCTTTTTTGAATACAGAGCTAAGATAACTTGGTGCCATATATACCATTTTACTGAGTGATTCAACGCTTATATCCTCACCAAAATGTTCGTATATGTACTTCTTAACAATTTCTATTTCCCTATGTACCATGGAAGGATTTTTATCAAAAGAATTGGCAAGTTTGTCAATATTCTTATCAACTATGCCACGTACCGTATCAAAATCTCCTGATTTATAAAGCAATTCAATTTCTTCGTTAAGTTCCTTTTCATCCGTTGACGGAAGACTTTCGTAAAAAGTTTTCAAAAGATTAGAAAAAAGGAACTTGACATATACCTGTGAAAAGTCATGTTTTCCGCCGTATTTCTCGCAGAATATGGCAAAATGTTCTCTTAAACTTGCTGCATCCTTCATCTTGACATCCTGCTTCATCTGTTTGATTACAGTATCATCGTCAGTCTGCACCACTTCATCATTTTCATTATTCATGCCTCTGTAAAACACGCTGCTGTTTCTGTCATAGAATTTGTTTTCCATCAGAGCTTCCATTTCTTCCATTCCCTTGGCAATACCTTCATAGCCCTCTATCTTGTCTGATATTGCTATAAAACACTTTGTGTTGTAGGTTATTGCAATATCGTTACAGATATTATCCGCTATTTCCTTAAACGGAAGTGTATCGTCATTGAAATACAGAACAGACTGCTGTGGGTTAAGGTTAAGATATGCATCTGTTCTGGGTTCTGTTTTTTCAAGATGCTCCTTAAAGTCCATTCCTTTTCTTCCGAAGAAATCGCAGTTAAACTCAATAAGCATCATTCTCTTAAATCCGTTAAGGAAATCCGTAGGAAGTAAATCCTTATTATGTTCATTAATTTCTGACATATCTGCCCCCGTTGTTGCAAGATACAGCATATGTTCATGCATAAACTCAATACTTTTTATCTTGAGTTCCTCATGCACCCTGGCTTCTTCAATTTCTCCAATTACCTTATTGATAGTATCTTCAAACTCGGAAGGATCTACAGGTTTTAAAATATAATCAGATACATTCATTTTAACTGCCTGCTTGGCATATCCGAATTCATTACATCCGCTGAAAATTATAAATTTCTGTTCTGAGCCGTTATCCCTGCATTTTTTTATAAGTTCCATTCCGTTCATGAAAGGCATTTTAATATCTGTGAGCACAATATCAAATTCATTTTCGCTCATTAAATCGTACGCAGTCTGTCCATTATTTGCCTCAGCAATTTCAAAGGAATATTCAAGGCTGTTCAACAACATTCTTATACCGTTTCTTTCGATTTTTTCATCGTCTACAATTAATATTTTATACATTGCTCTCAATTCCCATCTAAAATTCACAGCCATTATAACATACAATATTAACTAATGCAAAGAACTCTGTCCACAAATTGTGAACAGAGTCCCTATATGCAGCTGCATGCCGCGATTATTATTTAATAATTTCAGATATTAGTTAAGTTTCCAGATATCCTTATTGTACTCAGCGATAGTTCTGTCTGATGAGAAGAATCCTGCCTTGCTGATATTAATAAGAGTCTTTCTTGCCCATGTCTTTCTGTCTTCGTAATCAGCTAATGCGATTTCCTTAACTCTGATATAGTCATTGATATCAAGTAATGTCATGAACCAGTCTTTCTTGATTAATTCTGCATGAAGTGTTAATAATGTATCTGCATCACCGACTTTCATTACCGGAGCACTGATGATAAAGTCTACAAGTTCTTTGATTCTTGCATCGTTTACATAGTAGCTCTTTGCTGAGTAATCAGCCTTAGCGTAATGTTCGATAACCTGTTCACTGCTTTCACCGAAGAAGTAGATGTTTTCTTCTCCGACAAGTTCTCCGATTTCAACGTTAGCACCGTCTTTTGTACCAAGTGTAAGGGCACCGTTTAACATGAACTTCATGTTACCTGTTCCCGATGCTTCCTTAGAAGCAAGTGAAATCTGTTCAGAAATATCACATGCAGGGATAATCTTAGCTGCCTTAGATACATTGTAGTTCTCAACCATAACTACCTTGAGGTACTTATTAGCTTCAGGGTCATTGTTGATTACTTCCTGTAAGCAGAGGATTAAATGAATGATATCCTTAGCAATTACATAAGCAGGAGCTGCCTTAGCACCGAAAATAACTGTAATAGGTCTCTTTGGAAGATTTCCCGCCTTGATTTCAAGGTATTTGTAAATTACCCAAAGAACATTCATCTGCTGACGTTTGTACTCATGAAGTCTCTTAACCTGAATATCAAAGATAGAGTTTTCATCAATGTCAATGTTCTGTGTAGCCTTGATGAAGTCTTTGAATGTTTTCTTCTTGCTTGTCTTGATTTCCATAAGTTTGCTAAGAACTTTTTCATCATCAAGATATTTCTGGAGATCTTCCAACTTAGAAGCATCTTTCTTGAAATCAGGTCCGATTAATTCTTCAATGTATGCTGCAAGTTCTTCGTTGCAGTGAAGAAGCCATCTTCTGAATGTAATACCATTAGTCTTATTGTTAAACTTCTCAGGATAAATCTTGTAGAAGTTGTTTAATTCTGAGTTCTTAAGAATCTCTGTATGGAGGTAAGCAACACCGTTTACGCTGTATCCGTAGTGGATGTCCATATGTGCCATATGAACTCTTCCCTGATCATCAATGATATATACTGAAGGATCCTGATATTTTTCTCTTACTCTTCTGTCAAGGTCTCTGATGATTGGTACAAGCTGTGGTACAACTCTTTCAAGGTACGAAATTGGCCATTTCTCTAATGCTTCTGCTAAGATTGTATGGTTAGTGTAAGCACATGTCTTAGTAACAATCTCAACAGCTTCGTCTGTTCCGATTCCTTCATTGTTGAGGAGACGGATTAATTCAGGAATTACCATTGAAGGATGTGTATCATTAATCTGGATTGCTGCATATTCATAAAGGTCATGTAAGTTAGAACCCTTTGCCTTGCACTCATCAATTATGAGTCTTGCACCTGAAGCAACCATAAGGTACTGCTGGTAAATTCTTAATAAGTTACCTGCTTCATCGCTGTCATCAGGGTAAAGGAATAATGTAAGGTTCTTGTATACATCATTCTTATCGAAGTTGATGTTGTCAGGATTAACAAGACCGTCATCTACTGATTCAATATCAAATAAGTGAAGTTTGTTAGTTCTGTTGTTATAACCTGTTACATCGATATCATAAAGTCTTGATTTAACAGAGAATCCGTTAAACTGGATATCGTAAGTGACATCTGTCTTTGTAAGCCAGCTCTTTTCTTCAATCCATGGGTTAGGAGTTTCTTTCTGGAAATGATTCTCAAATACCTGTTTGAAAAGACCCATATGGTAGTTAAGTCCGATACCGTCACCGTTAAGTCCGAGCGAAGCCATTGAATCGATGAAGCAGGCTGCAAGTCTTCCGAGTCCGCCGTTACCAAGTGATGGTTCCGGTTCAACTTCTTCGATTTCATAGATGCTCTTTCCATTAGCTTCAAGTTCTTCCTTAACTGTATCAAAAATACCAAGGTTAATAAGGTTGTTAGATAAAAGCTTACCAATTAAGAATTCTGCAGAAATGTAATATACTTTCTTCTTACCTTCGTTAGATTCTTTCTCCTTAGCAAGTTCCTTTGTCATCTCTAAGAGTGCAAAGTAAATTTCCTCGTTTGTGCAATCCTTGATTGCCTTGTTATAATTTTTCTCACAAATATTAGATAACATATAGTCCTCCTTGTTGAAGTATTTCTTAATATTGCTTCTTCCATAGAGCTTAGTGAGCTCGCGAAGATTATTTCTGAGTTCTTTCGTAAATTCCCCGTCTTTCATTCTCCACTTCCAGTTAATTCCCAGTGTTGACGGAGTGTTCATTCTTGCTGTGTTATCTTTGTATAAAAGATCCTGCATCTGGATAATAACCGTATTGGCAACGCTGCCGTAAGCTGCTCTTATAAGGGCACTTGCCGCACTGTACATATCAGGTATGTGAAGATATTTCATCATATATTCCTGACAGCCTTCATCCAGATTACCAAGATATCCTACCACTGTCTCATTGTCATGGGTTCCGAGATATGCAACGTAATTCTTTTCGTGATTATGAAGAATATGTTCATTGTCTCCGTTACCGTCGAATGCGAACTGAAGAACCTTCATTCCAGGGTATCCTGATTTCTTAATAAGCTCTGTTACCTCAGGAACTACAACTCCAAGGTCTTCTGCGATAACCTTGGCATCTCCCATCGCACTGTCGATAGCTTCGATAAGCTTGATTCCCGGTCCTTCCGCATAAAATCCGTCTACAGGATCCTTATCAAGCGGAATATTATAATAACGGACAATTCCGATAAAGTGGTCTATTCTTGTTACATCATAAAGTCTGGCTGACGCAGCCATTCTCTTCTTCCACCATGCAAAATCTGTCTTTTCCATTGCTTTCCAGTCATAAATCGGATTACCCCACTTCTGACCGTATGAAGAAAACATATCAGGCGGACATCCTGCCACATTGATTGGCTTCCATTCCTTATCAAGCTGGAACAATGTATGATTAGTCCAGACATCGGCACTGTCAAGTGCTACATAAATCGGAATATCACCGATAATCTGTATTCCCTTCTTATTAGCGTATGCTTTTAATTTAAGCCACTGCTCATAAAATTTGTACTGAAGGAATTTATAAAAATCAATATCGTCTGCAAGCTTCTTCTCGTACTTGGCAACAGCTTCCGGTCTGCGGAATCTGATATCCTTTTCCCATCTGAGCCATTCCTCGTTGTTATGGTCTGCCTTTATTGCCATGAACAAAGCGTAATCGTGAAGCCAGTCCTTATTCTCTTCAAGGAATTTCTTATATTCGTCTGTCTTCTTATGAGAAGATGCTTTATAAGCCTTTCTCAAAACGCTGAATCTGGCATTGTATATAACGTCATACTCAATAAATTCAGAGTCGCTTCCCCAGAACGTATTGTCTAATTCATCCTTATCCAAGAGACCTTCTTTTACAAGATAGTCTAAATCGATAAAATACGGATTACCGGCAAATGCCGAAAATGACTGATATGGGCTGTCGCCGAAGCTTGTAGGTCCGACAGGAAGTACCTGCCAGTATTTCTGTCCTGAACTTCTTAACATATCCACAAATTCGTACGCCTTGTCGCCAAGTGTACCGATTCCGTATGGAGAAGGGAGACTGCTGATTGGAAGCAGTATGCCTGCTCCTCTTTCAAGTTCTTTTCCCATTGCTAATGTCCTTTCGTATAATTTAACATTATGGATGTATTATAATATTATATCCAAACAATTTTCTTGTAGTATATCATTAAAATATGGTACAATACTATCATATCTTGTTAATTTTAACCGATTTGGAGGTTTTTATGAATATTCCCGAATACGAAATATACCATGAGCACAAGAATCATGCCGATTCACTCTTTCCTTATAATACATATATCTGCTCAATTCCCTTGGATTTTAATGAAGTAACGCCCCACTGGCACAACGAAATGGAGATAATATATGTGAAAAAGGGAAAAGGTACCATTTCCCTTGATATGGATATGATGTATGTGGAGGCAGGTGATATTATTGTGGTAATTCCAGGTCAGTTACACGGCATATCCCAGCTTGAAAACTACTCTATGGAATACGAAAATATTATTTTTTCGTCCGATATGCTTATTTCCAAATATTCTGACTCATTGGAATCCGAGGTTTTTATACCACTTTTATCCGGAATGTTATCTTTTAACCACCTCATCACCCTTGAGGACGATATCCATGGTCCTCTTGCCAGCTGTCTTGACCGGGCCGATAACATCTGCAAGACATTTCCGAAAGGCTACAAGCTTGCACTTAAGGGGTATCTTTTTGAATTTTTTTATATTATATACAACAGTTCATGTGAAAACATGGAAGTAAAGAGCAATAAGAATCTTGACAAACTTAAGGACATACTTGGTTTTATAGAAAAAAATTACCAACATCCCATAAGTATAGAAGACATTTCTTCATTTTGTAATTTTTCCCCATCGCATTTTATGAAATTCTTCAAAAAATCAATGGGTACATCATTTGTAGATTATCTTAACGATTACAGATTATCCGCATCCGCCCGTATGCTTCTGTCCTCTGATGATAATATCATCGACATTGCCGCTGCCTGCGGATACGATAATCTGTCATATTATAACCGTATTTTCAAAAGAAAATATCATGTTACTCCAAGCAAATACCGCAATTCCGGTATTATTTAGCCGTCCTTTGCTTTATCTGTCCCGCAACGCAGAAAAGTGCAAAGCATACTATATCCACGCATACGACACTTGCACCTGTAGGTGTTCCGTATGCAAACGATATGATTATGCCAATCATAAAACTTATGACCGCCACAATTACCGAACTTATCACAACGCCTTTGTAGGTCTTGCAAACTCTCATTGATGTCAGGCTCGGAAAAATAATAAGGCTTGATATCAGGAGTGCTCCCATTATTCTCATACCGATTACAACAGTAACAGCGGTAAGTACGGCAAGAATCATATTATATGCCCCTGCCGCCGTCCCTGTAGCTTTCGCAAAATTCTCATCAAAAGTAACCGCAAATATCCTGTTAAAAAACAATACAAACATAATAAGCACGATTACTGATAATATTTTTGTAAGCAATGCATCTTCCGCACTTATGGAAAGGATACTGCCGAACATATAATTATTGACATCCGTATTCATTCCCGAAGAAAGTGAAAGTATCATTACTCCCACCGCAAGGGAGCCGCTGCACAAAAGTGCTACCGCCTGGTCCCCCTTTATTTTACCGTTATTGCTGATTCTTAAAAGAAAAAACGCAGCTACAATACATACAGGTATCGCAACCTTAAGCGGTGCCGTATTAAGTGCCGCCGCAAGTGCAAGTGCGGCAAATCCCACATGGGAAAGTCCGTCGCCTATCATTGAATATCTTTTTAAAACCATACTCACACCGAGTAAGGATGCACATAATGTAACTAAAAGTCCCACCACAACAGCCTGTACCATAAAATCATAAGAAAACATTGTTTTTACTAATTCAATCATCTTAAAATCCTCCGTCCGACCTGTTTGTCACCGATGTAAGTTTTTCAAAACCTTTGGACTGCATATATTCTTCTTTTGTTCCGAAAAATGCGGTTTCATTGGAGATATACAGGATATGTGAAGCATATTTTAATGTTGCCTCCATGTCATGGCTTACCATTATAACGGTAATCCCCATATTCTTATTAATGGAAGCTATAAGTTCATAAAGTTCTGCCGTTACAACGGGATCAAGTCCCGCTACCGGTTCATCAAGTAGAATGACTTTTTTGGTGGCACACATTGCCCTTGCCAAAAGCACTCTCTGCTGCTGTCCGCCGGAAAGGTCATGATAGCATTTGTCTTTTATGTCATATATGCCCATAAGCTTCATTTTTTCTATGGCGTCCTCTTTATCCTTTTTGGTAAAAAAAGGTCTGAAGCCCAGATTGTTAAGTCTTCCTGATATAACAACCTCGTATACGCTTGCCGGAAAATCCTTCTGAATCATTGTCTGCTGGGGAAGATATCCGATTTCTTTATGTCTTAAATTATCGCCGAGAACAATGCTTCCTCCCATAGGCTTTTTTAATCTTAAAAGACCTTTGACAAGCGTACTTTTGCCTGCACCGTTTTCGCCTATTATACAAAGGTATTCACCGCCGTTTAATTCAAAATTTATATCTTTAAGTATTGTATGGCCCTCGTAGCCGAGGCTTAAATTTTTACATGTAATAAGTGCCATCAGTACAACGCCTCCTTAAGTGTTACAAGATTTCTTTTCATAAGGCTTAAATATGTCTCGCCGTTTTCAAAATCATTTTTACTTATATTGTGACAGGTGTAAAAAGTAAGAACTTTCGCACCTGTACTGTCCGC
Organism: Butyrivibrio sp.; assembly: GCA_050874365.1. GTDB lineage: Bacteria > Bacillota > Clostridia > Lachnospirales > Lachnospiraceae > Eshraghiella. The sequence continues at coordinate 21,824 of JBNMKN010000010.1, forward strand.
AATGGTTTTCGCAATATTGCCGTTGCTTAACTCTATCGTAAATACAACGGGTATCTTATCGGTTTTTACCTTATCGATAAGAAACGCAACCGTTCTTGCTGACGGTTCCGATTCCGACGCACATCCGGGGAAAGCCGCATAATAGGACAGTCCGTAGGCTTCCACAAAGTACCTTAACGGAAATCTGTCGCCGAATATTACTTCTTTTCTTGCAGCATTATCAATAAGATTTTTAAAATCCTCATCAAGCTCTTTTAACTCTTTTTCATAATTTTCGTAATTACCCATATAGTAATCTTTTCCCTGATAATCTGTCTCGGCCAGCGTGTCCGCAATTTTTTTTGAAATAATAATGGCATTTTCAGGGTCCGTCCATACATGCTCATCCCATTCGGAGGTATCTTCCTCATGGTCGTGGTCATCGTGATGGTCGTGGCCTTCATGGTGGTCCATGCCCTCAATTATCTCTTCCTCGTATTTGTCAACAAGGTCTAACATTTTAATAACTTTCATATCCTTATTAGAGGAGGAAGCCACTATCCTGTCCACCCAGTCATCATTCTCGCCGCCTGTATATATAAATATGTCACAGTTATCAATGGCAACCATATCCTTTGGTGACGGTTCATAGGAATGGGACTCCGCACCGGGCTTTAATAAAAGTGTTATATCCGCTCTGTCTCCCGCTATCTGCCTTGCAAAATCATATGCGGCAAACATAGTTGTAACAATGCTTACTTTGTCACTTTTCTTACTCATCTCAAGCCCACAGCCGGTTACCGTAAATGCCAGCACCAGAGCAAGAAAAATACTACATATTCTTTTCATTTTCCCTACACTCCCTGCATATTCCGTAAAGAACGGAGGATTCACATATAAGCGAGAAGCCGTGATGATTCATGACATGGTTCTCGATTTCCTTCATAAAGCCACATTCCAGATGTATTATCTTTTCACATTTAACACACCTTAAATGAAGATGTTCACGACAGTTATGTCCGCTGTCACCCACATATTGGAAAGAGGACATCTCTCCTTTGCTTGCAACGTATTTCATGATTACACCATCGTTACTTAATTTATTGAGATACCTGTATATGGTTGAGTTATTGACTTCGATTCCCGTATCTTTAAGATAGTTGTCTATATCCTGTACCTTGACCATTCTGTCTTTATTGGCTTCAAGGTATTCCATTATTCTACTATGACTGACCGTTTTGTAATTTCTGACTGCCATAATCATTCCTCTTTTCTTTCAAAAAGCTATCTTGTTGCATTTGCAACCTGTTTGCGTTTTGAATATTACCATTAAAATAAGGAAAAGTCAACACAATTTGCATTTGACCTTTACATACCAAAGTGTTAAAATTTTAACCAAGTAAGTTTTAATAACAAAGGAGATATATTGAAATGGTTAAGAGTTTTAGTGACATTATGGCTAAAGTAAAAGAATGCAGTCCAAAGACAGTTGCCGTTGCCGTTGCACAGGATGATGCGGTATTAGAGGCATGTAAGGCTGCAAAGGAAAGGGGAATTGCTAACGCTATTCTCGTAGGTGATGCCGATAAAATCAAAGAAATCGCTGCCTCTCTTTCTATGGATGTCAATGATTACGAAATTATTGATGTTAAGGATGTTACAGAAGCCGCACTTACAGCAGTTAAACTTGTACATGACGGCAAGGCCGATATGTATATGAAAGGACTTATTGACACAAAGGGATTCTTAAAGAGCGTTCTTGACAAAGAAGTAGGTCTTAGAACAGGCAAGCCACTCTCCCACGTATGTGTATTTGACGTAGAAGGCGTTGACAAACTTCTTTTCTTAACAGACGTTGCGTTTATTCCATATCCAACACTTGAAGATAAAGTTAATATTATTAACAATACAGTTGAAATCTGTAACGCTTGCGGAATTGACAATCCTAAGGTTGCACCACTTGCAGCAGTTGAAGTTGTTAATCCTAAGATGCAGGCTACCGTTGATGCTGCAGAACTTGTAAAGATGAATGAAGAAGGCAAAATCACAGGCTGTATCGTAGACGGTCCTCTTTCCATGGACCTTGCCATCTGTCCTGAAGCTGCAGAACATAAGGGATGTACTGACAGAAAGATTGTGGGAGATGCCGATATCTTATTATTCCCGGACATCCACGCAGGAAACATCTGCTATAAAGCAATGGTTCATACAGCCAAAGTCATTAACGGTAATATGATTACAGGAACCAAAGCCCCTGTTATCCTTACTTCACGTTCAGATTCATTTGAAGTAAAAGTAAATTCACTTGCCCTCGGTGCCGTTGTTGCCGAAGCAATGAAAAATAAATAAAGGAAGGTATTAACATGTCAGTTAAAAGCTTAGTAATTAATCCTGGTTCAACATCAACCAAAATCGGTGTATTTGAAGATACTACTCTTCTCTTCGACGAGACTTTAAGACATTCTACAGAAGAAATCGCAAAATATCCTACTGTTATCGACCAGAAGGATTTCCGTAAAGATATAATTGTCTCTTTCTTAAAAGAGAAAAATTTTGACATTAACTCACTTAACCTTATCGTAGGCCGTGGCGGTCTTTTAAAACCAATTCCGGGTGGTACATACGAAGTAACCGATGAACTCATTGCAGACCTTAAATCATGTGTCCGCGGTGAACACGCTTCTAACCTCGGAGGTATTCTTGCAAGAGAAATTGCTGATGAAATCGGCGTGAAATCATATATCGTTGACCCTGTAGTTGTTGACGAAATGGAAGAAGTTGCAAGATTATCAGGTATTCCTGATGTTCCAAGAACAAGTATTTTCCACGCTCTTAACCAGAAAGCCGTAGCTAAAAGATATGCTGCTGAAGTAGGTAAAGCATACGAAGACCTTAACCTTATCGTTGTTCATCTTGGCGGCGGTGTTTCTGTCGGACCACATAAGAACGGTAAAGTTATAGATATCTTCAACGCCCTTGACGGTGATGGTGCATTCTCTCCTGAAAGAGCCGGAAGTGTTCCAAGCGGCGGACTTGTTAAATTATGTTATTCAGGTAAATACACTGAAAAAGAAATGATGAAAAAGCTTGTAGGTAACGGCGGTTTTAACGCTTACCTCGGAACTAACGATATGCGTGAAGTTAATAAGCTTGTTGAATCAGGTGATGAAAAGGCAAAACTTGTCCGTGAAGCTTTCATCTACAACCTTTCAAAGAACATCGGTGCTATGGCAGCCGTTCTTTGCGGAAAAGTTGATCAGATTATTGTTACCGGTGGTATCGCATACAATGAATGGGTAATTAACGAACTTAAAAAATACTGCGGATGGATTGCAGACTTTACCGTATATCCTGGAGAAGACGAACTTCTTGCACTTGCACAGGGCGGTCTTAAAGTATATAACGGTGAAGAAACAGCTAAAATATACTAATTAACAACCTTATTTAAGGAGATTTTCTTTATGCTTGCTGACAAAAACATATTACATTTCAAACATGAAATACTCTATCAGGTAGCCAGACTGGCTTTTGAGGGCAACCTTGAAGAAGGCCGTGACGCATTGCCTTACGAACTTGTAAAAGGACCTAAGCCTCAGTTTTACTGCTGTATATATAAAGAACGTGAAATTATACGTCAGCGTATAAGGCTCGCCGAGGGTAAAGCTCCCGGTGCTTATAATGACGGCAATATAATCCAGGTTATTACTGCCGCATGTGAAGACTGTCCTATCTCAAGTTACACCGTAACCGATAACTGTCAGAACTGTCCCGGCAAAGCCTGTATCAACGCCTGTAAATTCGGTGCAATTTCAACAGGTGACCATCATTCTAAGATAGACGGAAGCAAATGTAAGGAATGTGGTATGTGCGCCAAAGCATGTCCGTATAACGCTATTGCCCACCTTAAAAGACCATGTAAGTTCAGTTGTCCCGTTGATGCCATTACATACGACGAGTACGGCATATCTGTTATAGATGACAAAAAGTGCATACGCTGCGGTCAGTGTATCCATAAATGTCCGTTCGGTGCTATTGGCTCCAAGACATTTATCGTTGATGTAATCAACGCAATCAAGTCAGACCGTCCTGTTTATGCGATGGTAGCTCCTGCAGCCGAAGGTCAGTTCGGTAAAGACATAACCATGGCAAGCTGGAGAACCGCAATGAAGGAAGTGGGTTTTACCGATATGTTTGAGGTCGGTGCCGGTGCGGATATGACAACCATGAGCGAAGCCGAGGAATGGGCAGAGGCTTATGCAAAGGGTGAGAAAAAGACAACCTCCTGCTGTCCTTCTTTCGTAAATATGGTTAAGAACTTTTATCCTGAATTATCAGATAAAGTTTCCGAAACCGTTTCACCTATGTGTATGCTTTCAAGAGCAATTAAAGCAAAATATCCCGATGCAGTTACGGTTTTCATCGGTCCTTGTATTGCCAAGAAATCAGAAATCGTTGACCAGAAGATTGAAGGCAATGCGGATTATGCCCTTGCATTCAGTGAAATACGAGCAATTATGAAAGCAAAAGACGTTGTTCTTAAACCTTCCGATGAGACTTATCAGGGTGCTTCTGCTTTTGGTAAGAAATATGCAAATATCGGTGGCGTAAGTTCTTCTGTTCTTGAATACATGAAAGAAACAGGTAAAGAAATCACACCGTCTGTATGCAAAGCCAACGGTGCCGCCGAGTGTAAAAAAGCACTTCTGCTTCTGAAAGCCGGAAGATTACCGGAGGATTTCATTGAAGGTATGGCTTGTGAGGGAGGCTGTGTCGGAGGTCCAAGTTCTTTTGCCGATGCAATACTGACAAAACGTACAAGGGACACAATGATTGCACAGGCGGATGACAGGTCGATTTGCGAAAACCTCAAAAACTACGATTTGGATTCATTCAGATTACACAGATAAAATTAAAGCTTAGACCGTTTTAATATGGTCTAAGCTTTTTATATTATATTCAGTTCATCTTCTTTAACATTGCATTGCAGGTAAAGGATCTTAACGCCTGCCCTCACGGCTTTATCAAGTGCCTCTCCAAACTCCTTATGCGTATCAATATTGGGTTTTACTTCCTTAATACCCATCATCTGGATTACAAATGCAATATAGCACTCATATCCGTCTTTAGAAAGGGCTGCCAGTTCGTTTAAATGCTTTACGCCACGGACTGTAGGTGCATCCGGGAAATATCCCATACCATCGATTTCCAAGGTACAGCCTTTAACCTCTATGAGTATTTTTCTGCAATCCTTTTCACAGTAAAAATCTATTCTTGAATTGCCGATTGTATATTCCGGTTTAATGTAATCGGGATGTCCAAGTATACTCCTATCACCTGAAAGCCATTCATACACTACCTTATTGGGTGCCTGGCTGTCTATATTAACAAGTCCCAGTCCCTTTTTATATACAGCTATAAGGTCATAAGCCGTCTTTCTTGCAGGGTTATCTGACCGTTCAAGAATTACCTTTACACCGGGAAGAAGCAATTCCTTACATCTTCCCGTATTTTTAACATGTACTGTTTCTGTTATGCCGTTAACATCAACATAAACAATAAAACGGTTAGGTCTTGATATAAAAGTCCCCTGTTCTATTCTGCTGTATTTCATTGCTCTTTATCAGAATCGGTAAGTGAACCAAGGTCAATGATTGTGTCCTTATCACCTGTTACAAGAGGAAGCACACCATTCCATTTTTCAATAATCATCTGTCTGAAAATATCTTCAGACAGTGAACTTGCAAGTATCGCATTGGCATCTGCCTCACCCTGTGCAGCTATTTTTTTTGCTTCGGCTTCTGCCTTGGCTGTTTCCACATTCTTCTGGTTGGTAATCTGCTGCTGCTCATACTCAAGCTGTGCCTGCTGTTTTGCAGCTATCGCCTCATTATAAGAATCCTCAAAATCTGCATTATCAATAATAACCTTATTGATTGTAACTACACCGTCACCGTATTTGTTATCAAGTGACTTCTGTATTGTTTCCTGTGCAAGCGGTTCCATTTTACCTCTGTTAGTTGCATCAACATCAGTAAGCGTCTTGCTGGCTGTCTTAATTGCAGAAGAAACAAGTGTAGTCGATACGAGGCTGTCTTTATAATTTGATACATGTGAATATATCCATGAGGATTTTTCCCCGGAAATTGAATATGTAACGGTAACACCACTGTAGCTTATGGCAGTACGGTCAGAAGTCTCGCCCCAGATTTTATTGCCAAACTCAATATCCTGCTGTTTATTGTTTACCAATTTAATATTCTCAACAAATGGTATTTTCCAGCACAGACCGTTATTGGCGGTTCTGTCCTGTACCTGTCCGAGAATAACCCTTACTCCCGTATATCCTGTAGGAATAATTGTAAAACATTGTGCTGCTATAAAAAGCACAAAGCCTGCCACTATTATCGGAACCTGTCCGTTAAAGAATACTTTATTACTTTTCTTCAAGGCTAATAATACGAATCCTCCGATAAATAAAATCACACCGATTAATGCTATAAACGTGTTCATATCATAACTCCATTCTTAATATATTATTTATTTTTGTTTTTCATATAAAATACAAAGAATACTACTGCCGCTCCTGCACATAATACCAGAAGCACTATAACAACAATTTTGATTACCTTAAGAACAGAAGTACCGCTTGTATCTTTACTGTTATCCGGTACGCTATCCTTCTTTGTTGCCGAAGATGAATCTTCTTTTATTGAAGAGGTCTTATCCTCTGTTGTTTTGTCAGTAATTATATCCTTTGATGTAATCTCCTCCTGACTTAAGCTTTCCGTTGTTTCAGGTTCAACATAAGCAGGAGTTGTTGTCTCTGGTTCTGTCCGGTCAGGTGTTTCAGGTACAGGAGTCGTAGGGTTTTCAGGTGTAACATTTCCGTTTGTCTTAACAGAATAATTACCCGGTACAAGAAGAATGTCCTTGTTAGTCCCTGAAGGAATGTGGTTGGATGAATACGCTGTACCCACCGCACTGTAACCGTACACTCTTAAAGTATTGGAATATCCGCCGTATGATATAGGAATATCAAATACATTGGTTGTACCGCTTACGGGATTTCCGGCACTTCCTATCGTACCTTCAACCTGTACTGAAGAACCGTCATTATACACAGCCTTCATCATCACAAGGGACTTATCAATATTTTTTGCCTGATTAACGTTATCATAAAAAGTAGGATTAATTCCTGCGGTAACTGCAACCTGTGTAACTGCCGGAACCGTAACGTTTACGGTCTTTTTGCTTCCGTCATCTGATGTGCAGGTAATAACCGCACTTCCCTGTGACATTGCCGTAATAAGTCCTTTATCACTTACATAAGCTACATTTTCATCTGATGAAGAAAACTTTCCCTGAACGCCTGTAAAGGCAGCCGAATATGTTCTTATAAGGTTAATGCTGCTGCCTGCACTTACCGTTCTTTTCTTAAGTCCATAGTATTGTGCAATTCCCGTAGCATCTGCTGCTCCTGCTTTATACTGGTTCTCAAGGTTGGAAATAAATGCCGCATCCTCCGCATTGCTTATATAGCAATGTTCGATAATCAT
>JBNMKN010000011.1:0-28895 GCA_050874365.1 Butyrivibrio sp.
CTGTCAGCTCTTTTAACTTAAATAACATGGTCTGCGTTGAAACCGCAGGCGGAAAAATAACTTTATATCTGAGAACAGGTGTAAGTACGGGAATTAACTCCTCGCCCTCTCCCATAACAAGACCTGCCCTTGTATTGCTAAGTCCCGTAACGGCACATATACAGCCTGCTTTGACTTCATCCCTTGTCTCATAGGAAGTGCCGTTATATACACGAATCTGGTTTATTTTGCCGTAATCAGGAATACTTGTCCTGACTTTAAGGCTTCCACCGGTTATTTTCATGTGGGTAAGCCTGTTTCCGTCATTGTCATGGGATATTTTGTATACCGTGGCAGAAAAAGCATCTTTATAATCCTTTGCAACGGTAAAAGTATCAAGGCCGTCCATAAACTCCCTGATGCCCTCATTTTTGAGTGCCGAGCCGAAATATACGGGGAAAAGCTCTCTTTTTGCTATTGCATCCCCTACTTCTTCATCGGTTATCTTTTCGCCCTCAAAATATTTGCTTATAAAGCTTTCCCTTACAGACGCTATCTCCTCGTCATTCTCTGTTGTAAAATCAACGGCATTGCGTGAGAGCTTCTCTTTTATGTCCTTTAATATGTCCTCTTTAACAATTCCCTGTCTGTCTGTTTTATTGACAAATATAAACACAGGTATTCCGTATCTTTCAAGTAATTTCCACAAAGTAACCGTGTAAGCTGTCACCTTATCAGGTGCCGATATGATTAAAACCGCATAATCAAGCACCTGCAGGGTTCTTTCCATTTCTGCCGAAAAATCCGTATGACCGGGCGTGTCCAACAGGGTAACTTTCGTATTGCCTGCCATAAAGCTGCCCTGCTTTGAAAAAATTGTGATTCCACGCTCCCTTTCCAGATTTTCCGTATCAAAAAAAGTATCTCTTTTATCTACTCGTCCAAGTTTTCTTATGCTGCCGCCAAAATACATAAAATTCTCCGACAAAGTCGTCTTTCCCGCATCTACATGGGCGACAATACCTAATACTGTTTCCTTCAATTTGTATTTCTCCTCGCTTAACGCACTGCCCATCTTAATTTAGTGGACCTTGCCCTTCCGTTTCTTGCACATTCCGCTGCGGACGGTCTTATGACATCCGATATTTCCGATAAAATACCGTCCTTCTTATACATTTTAAAATACTGCTTCACAAGACGGTCCTCTCCCGAATGAAATGTAAGAATTGCTATTCTTCCGCCCTCTTTCATCACATAAGGCAGTTTTTGTAAAAATTCCTCCAGCACCTCAAATTCGCTGTTCACATCTATTCTCAGCGCCTGAAAGGTTCTCTGGCAGGATTTTTTAACCGCATCCTTACGCTCTTTTTCAGGTATAAAGGAAAGTGCCTTTTCTATGGCTTTATATAAGTCCGTGGTGGTATTTATCTCTTTTTTCTTTCTGAATTCATTAAATACCTCGGTTGCAATCTCTTTTGCATAAGGCTCATCTGAATTTTCGATTAACATGCCGATAAATTCGTCCTTGGTAAGCTTCTTTAATCTCTCGGAAGCCGGCTCGCCCTTTGAGGGGTCAAGACGTAAATCAAGTGGTCCTTCGTTCTTGTAAGAAAAACCTCTCTCCGGGTTATCAATCTGCATGGAGGATACGCCAAGGTCTGCCATCAGAAAATCAAATTTGCCCGCTGTTTTACTGACTTCGTCTATATTTTTAAAATTGGTTCTGACTACCGAAAAAACTTCCTCCGAATAACCTTTGTCCCTTAATCTCTTTTCTGTCTTGACTATTTCTATAGGGTCTATGTCAAGGGAATATAAATGACCGCTGCCGTTTAATTTTTCAAGGATTTTACCTGAATGTCCGCCGTATCCAAGTGTGGCGTCAAGTCCCACTTCTCCAGACTTTATCTTTAACACTTCAAGAATCTCCTCAACCATTATGGGAATGTGCATGCCTGCAGGTGTACTTCCCTTGCTTATGACTTTTTCTATGGTATCCTTGTATTTTTCAGGATTAAGTTCTTTATATTTCTCACTGAATTTTCTCGGATGGGTACCGCTATAGCGTACTCTTCTCTTGTGAATCTGTTCTTCGCTCATTTCTAATAACCTTTTTTTCGTTAATGATAATTAATTATATAGTAAAACATTTGATAAATCTACTTTTTCATGTTAAAATAGTGTTATAATTTTGTGAGGTACAATGTAATGATCATTAACGAATCAGCTGAAAATTATTTAGAGACAATCCTTATACTCAGTAACAAATTACCTGTAGTACGTTCGGTAGATGTTGCTAATGAACTTGATTTTAAGAAATCGAGCGTAAGTATTGCAATGAAAAATCTCAAAGCCAACGGACACATAACGGTTACTGATGCAGGTTTTATATATCTTACCGAATCAGGCATGGAAATCGCCGAGAAGGTGTATGAAAGACATCGTTTTATCTCGTCATGGCTTATTTCCCTCGGTGTTCCTGAGGACATTGCCACAGAGGATGCCTGTAAGATGGAGCATATCATAAGCAATGAAAGCTATGCTGCCATTAAGAACTACATCAAGGCTAACAGCAAAGAGAATAATTAACAAAACGGTACATACCATTCTGATATGTACCGTTTTTATATTCTGCACTGTTTTACCACAAATCGTACTGTTTCATGGTTTCCCTGTTTCTGAATTCATGTTTTTCGTAATATCCGATTAATTTACCGTTATCACGGAGTGCCACCATATATACGTCCTTATTCTGTTTTTCATTATAAAAAGTATATACGATATTATGGCTTTCATCCTCAGCAAACCAGTCAACCACCTGTTTTATCTTATCAGAGGATTCACTGTTATGGCAATTAAGGATACTCTGTCCTACAAGCTTCTCTCCGCCACGTTTTTCATAATTATGAATTGCTGCGGGATTCATATATATTATTTTGTGATTAATATCACATATAACAACCGAGCATCTGTCCGCATCTACAATACTTTTAAAAAACTTATCCATAAACTGTCTCTCCTTTTATCCCAGTGCAACATCAAGCACCATCATCAATGTAAAGCCAACAGCAAAAAAGATTGTTCCCATATTGGAATGATTATTGCCCTCTGCCATTTCGGGAATCAGCTCCTCCACAACCACATATAACATGGCACCTGCCGCAAAGGACAACAGATACGGAAGCACAGGTATCAGAACCCCTGCCGCCAATACTGTAATTACCGCCGCCACAGGTTCTACAATTCCCGATAATGTACCCATAACAAAGGCTTTTTTCTTACTCATGCCCTCTGATTTAAGCGGCATGGATATGATTGCGCCCTCCGGGAAATTTTGGATTGCTATACCTATTGATAATGCCAATGCCCCAAGCATATTAATGGAGCCATTGTTTCTTAACCAGCCGGCACATACCACACCTACCGCCATGCCCTCGGGAATATTATGCAAGGTAACGGCAAGGACAAGCTTTGTGGTTTTTTTTAAGGTTGTGACAGGTCCTTCATCCGTACTATCAATATGTGTATGGGGAACCACCTTATCTAACAAAAGCAAAAACAAAGTGCCAATCCAGAAGCCCGCAAATGCAGGTATAAAGGAAAGTTTTCCCATTTTGCCTGACTGCTCTATGGCAGGAATTAAAAGACTCCATATAGATGCCGCTACCATCACACCCGCGGCAAAGCCCGCAAGAATTTTTCTTGTATTCTCTTTTAACTCGTTACGCATTACAAATACACACGCCGAGCCGAGAGTTGTTCCGAGAAACGGCAGCAGAATTGTTATAATAAGGTTCTTGTTCATAAAATCATTCTCCTTCACTGCATGGAATAGATAATATACTTCTTATATTTCTGTTGTCAAGTAATTGAAGTCCTTTTAAGCCCTCATATATTACTTTATTCCAATCAGTGCCGGAAAGTTCCAGTTTTGAATCGTCGTCAAATTCGATAAGACAGCCCTGACCTGCTTTGCAGGTCTCGCTGCAGGCTATCCTATACATATTTTTTCTGTTAATAAAGCCCATATTTTCAAGCATATTTACCATTCTGTAAACAGTGGCAAAACCTATGTTTTTGTCTTTTTTCTGTGCTTTATAATAAATTTCTTTAATACAACTGCAATCGTTTTCAAGAATTATATCCAGTAGCATTTCTCTCTGCTTTGTTATTCTGAAACCGTTTTTCTTTAATTCATCTATTAAATACTTTTTTTCCATATATATCAGTAATTAATCTAATTTAACTTTTGCATTTAAGTGGCTGCTTTCTTTGTATGGTCTTACTAAGAGGTATACAAAGCCAATTACAATAAGGATTGCGATTGCTGTCGCAACTGTAAATCCAAGACCTGTGAATAATCCGCCGATATTATATACAACAAATGATACAAGGTATGCAAATACACACTGGTAAGCTACTGTAATCCAGAACCATTTTGCACTGTTCATCTCTCTCTTGATAGCACCGAGTGCTGCGAAACATGGTGCACAGAAAAGGTTGAATAACATGAATGAAATTCCGGCAAGTTTTGTTAAACCGATGAAGTCGAGGACACCAAATACACCGACAACTTCTTCCTTAGCAACAAGACCCATGATTGTGGCAATTGTTGCACTTGCGTTACCAAATCCGAGTGGAGCAAATATCCACTTAATACCGTTTCCGATATGTCCTAAAATACTGTCTGCAAGTTCCATATCAGGGTGGAAACCGAATCCGTTATCCCATCCGAATACCGAGCCTGCCCAGATTACGATTGATGAAAGAAGGATAATTGTTCCTGCTTTCTTAATGAATGATGAGCCTCTTTCCCACATGCTTCTTAATACGTTGCCTACAGTTGGCATATGGTATGCCGGAAGTTCCATAACGAATGGTGCCGGGTCTCCTGCGAAAATCTTTGTTTTCTTAAGAATAATACCTGAGCAGACAATTGCTGCCACACCTGCAAAGTATGCAAGAGGAGCAATCCACCATGCACCACCGAATAATGCTGTACCTATCATAGCGATAATTGGCATCTTAGCACCACATGGAATAAATGTTGTTGTCATGATTGTCATCTTACGGTCTCTGTCGTTTTCGATTGTTCTTGATGCCACGACACCCGGAGCACCACAACCTGAACCGATTAACATTGGAATGAAGGATTTTCCTGAAAGACCGAACTTACGGAAAATTCTATCCATGATGAAGGCTACTCTCGCCATATAACCACATGCTTCAAGGAATGCAAGGAATATGAACAATACGAGCATCTGTGGTACGAAACCGAGTACCGCACCTACACCGGCGATAATACCGTCAAGTATAAGGCTCTGTAACCAGTCTACACAATGGATTGCGTTAAGTCCTTTTTCTACAAGAACAGGTATACCGGGTACCCATACTCCGTAGTCTGCAGGGTCAGGACTTTCAAATTCGCCCTCTTCATCAAGAGGTAACATATCAGCTATTGAATATCCTGATTCATCAAGAGAATCGGCATATGAACCGTAATTTTCTGAGAAAGCATCAAAGTCTGCATCGTTAAATGAATCTAATAAATCACTGGCACCGATAACATCAGCGTCTGCTGCTTTTTCAAGAACTACCTTAACATCATCGTTACTGAAAATGTTCTCTTCTGCCCAGTCATCTGTTGCTTCACTGTATTTTGAAGAACCAATTCCGAATAAATGCCAGCCGTCTCCGAATACACCGTCATTAGCCCAGTCTGTAGCCCATGAACCTACTGTACTCATTGAAACGAAATATACAAGGAACATGATTGCCGCAAATATTGGAAGTGCTGCAAATCTGTTAGTTACTACTCTATCGATTTTATCTGATACTGTAAGTTTCTTCTTAGCTGCTTTTTTGATACAATCTCCGATTATTGAAGAAATATATGTATATCTTTCATTTACGATGATACTTTCAACGTCATCGTCCTTCATATCCTCTAATTTCTTGATTTCTGCGGAAACATCAGGAACATCTTTCATAAGCTCTGCAATCTTATCATCCTTTTCAAGAAGCTTAATTGCGAAGAAACGTTTCTGTGTATCATCAACGCCTGTTATCTTATCCATTACTTCTTCAATAACCGATTCAACATCGCTTGCGAAGGAATGAACAACCTGGCTGATTTCTTTCTTCTTTGCAACTTTGATTGCCTGTTCTGCCGCTTCTTTGATTCCACGACCCTTAAGAGCTGAAATTTTAACAACTGTACATCCAAGCTTTTCACTTAACTTATCTGTATCTACTGTATCTCCTGTTTTTTCAAGAACGTCAATCATGTTGACTGCCATTACAACAGGTATTCCAAGTTCCATTATCTGTGTTGAAAGATAAAGGTTTCTTTCAAGGTTAGTACCATCGACGATATTAAGTATCGCATCAGGTCTTTCATTGATAAGGTATGTTCTTGCTACAACCTCTTCAAGTGTGTAAGGTGATAAAGAATATATACCCGGAAGGTCCATGATTGTTACTTCTTTATCGAACTTTAACTTACCTTCCTTTTTTTCAACTGTAACGCCGGGCCAGTTACCGACGAACTGGTTTGAACCGGTGAGTGCATTAAATAATGTTGTTTTACCGCAGTTTGGATTACCTGCGAGTGCAATTTTTAATGACATAATCTTCTCCTTTTTCTAGCATATATTAATTTGTTTTAACTATCATGAGTTAGTTCTGTATAACTCGTATGTAAAAAAAATTATTCTACCTCTATCATTGCGGCATCAGCTTTTCTTACTGACAATTCATAACCTCTTACGGTTACTTCGATAGGATCACCGAGTGGTGCAACTTTTCTTATATTAATTTCGACACCTTTAGTAATTCCCATATCCATGATTCTTCTCTTGACAGGACCATCTCCGGTAAGCTTCTTAACCTTTACGGTCTGTCCAATTGCAGCTTCTCTTAATGTCATCTTGAACTTACTCCTTTTATACCATTATTTTATTGGCCATATCATTACCAATTGCGATTCTTGAATCCTTAACATTAACAATCAGATTGCCTCCAAGCTTGGAAACAACAGTTACACTAACACCCGGTACAAAACCAAGATTCTCTAAAAATCTTCTCGTTTCTTCCTTTCCACCAACTCTTGCTACAGTGCCTGTCGCACCTTCATTAATCATTGACAGTGGCATCATAAAGTTCCTCCTTCGCGTATGATAATTTTTCTCTTTTCGTTGGTTAGTATATACTAACGTAAATTAGATGTCAAGAATTTTTATTAGTAATCTCAAATTATTTTAAGGCATAACAAACCCCAGCCCCAAAGGCGGTTCGGCCAAATATTCTGTCCGTTGTTCTGTATGGAATCCTTAATGAGTTTTGCCTTTAAACGCTCCCCGTACATAAACAAATCGTTACCTTTTACAATCCCCCATTCCATAAGTATCGCCGCTGCCCCTGTCACAAAAGGAGCTGCAACCGATGTCCCGCTTGCAAGCCTGTAGCCTCCTCCCGGGTAAGGTGCCGATATGTCAACCCCCGGAGCAGATATATCAGGCTTTACGGTTACAAGATTTTTAGTATTGCCCCTGCCTGAAAACGGTGCATAGGAAAAAGTCCTTCCGTTATATGCCCCCACTGTTATTACCCTGTAGGAAGTGGACGGAATGGTAAGCGTGGTTTCGGGAACCGCCCTTGCAAATCCTGTCTGTCCCGTAAGCACAGTCCTTCCCGAAACCCATAAATCAATTCTTCCGTCTTTAATATTGTCGGGATAAAACGTTATCTGCCATATCCCGCTTTTTATGTATGCATTATCCGGAATAATCTGTATAAGCGTCTCGCTGTTATAACTGTAGGGCGTAGCTGTTCCCACATATACATATATAGTTTCGTTAAGGCTTTTATATTCGTATATGCTTTCATCCTTTGGCACAACAAATCTTTCCCCTGAGGGCGTCTCTATTCCTATATAAAAATCGTCCCAATATCTTTTCCATATCTGTATGGCAAGGGACTCCTCGTAATTGCCCACGCTGAATTCACAAATTTCACTGCTGTCATTTAGATATACTTCCGCATGTATACGCTTATCGGCTTCATTGCCCGCACCGACAATCACATTATTTTTCCAGATTTCCGTCACATAATCTATGTAGGTTTCAAATAAAGAGGTTCCGTCATGGGCACCGTAATTATTTCCGATGCTTATATTTATGGCAATAGGGCGATTATTTTCCATTGCATACCTTAATGCAAAATCCACCCCCTCCATAAGTCTTGCCGTGTTAAAAAAATTATCCTCGCCAAGTTTAACAACTATTATATCCGACTTAAACGCCACACCGTTATTTCCTGCCGCAATACCTGCCACACTTGTTCCGTGTCCCGATTTATCAATAATCAAGGACCTGTCGTTTTCCGCAATGGCATTGTCAATATCTTCCCTTGAATATACCCTGCCTGTAACTTCATCGTAAATAACGGCAATCCTTGTTCTGCCGTTGACGATAAAATCAGGATGAAGATAATCGATACCGCTGTCGATTACCGCAACAAATACCCCCTCCCCTCCGTTTTCATCCCTGTTTACATCAGGCTCTATGCAGGAGATTATTTTTGAATATAAAAGTTCATACTGGAGGCTTCTGGGTTTCTCAATAAAAAGAACCCCTTCGATTTCCGACAGCCTGTCAATATTTTCTCTTGGGATTCTGACAAGCCCGTATCCACCGAGGAGCTCTTTTATGCTTCCGTTTAATTCATTAACTTCTTTAACTATACTGCGGCTGTATCTCACAATCAGTTCCCATACGCCGTCACTGTAACCGACATTAAGGTCATCGGTCTTAATACGTTCCGTTTCAGGTACATCAAGTGCCAGCAGAAGCTCTGAATCAATTTTCCCTTCCATATCATATCCTCTGAATGTTTTTACTATATATATGTAGGAAGTTCGATTAATATTTCTTTTTTAAGGCAGGTTGAATAAATATAACAGCCGCCTGTTTCTTTTCCCGTGACTTTGGATATGGTATCAGAATACAGTTCAAGCTGCTTATGGTATCTTTCAACCAGTGCTTTTTCGCCTGCCTTTCCCTGCTCTACCCTGTCCGTTTTGTAATCCACAACGTATACTTTATCACCTTCAAAAAAGAATGCGTCAACAATTCCCTGGACAAGAATCTTTTCCTCCCGCGGGTATTCCCTGTCAATCATATCTGCACCAAGTTCCATAATAAAAGGCTGTTCCCTGAAAAGCAGTCCGTTTTTGTATGCCCTGCCCATTCTTTTTCCAAGGTCAGTCTGTAAAAATTCTTCAAATCTTTTAAGATTGATTAAGCCCGCATACTCTTCTGATATTTTACCTGCTGCCACAGAAGTTTTTAAATATTCCTCAAGTGAGTTGTAATCCTTACAGCAGTCATAATTAAGGATTTCAAAAAATCTGTGATACGCCGTTCCTCTTAACGTGCCTTTAACCTCTTCATCCTCGTCTTTTCTGAAACGTGGAACAGGCTTGATTCTTTCGGGAACAGTTACCTTTGAGGCTTCATCCTCATTATCCTCCATTGACATATGCTTGATTTCCGAAACGGAATATTTGGATTTAAGACCTTTTATCTCCTTGTGCGGGTATATATATTCCACGGTATTCTTAATATTTTCCGTGTCATTTCTTCCGTTATAGGCTCTTTTAAACAAATCGCTTATATCCGTTAAATCCTCTTTAACCGCATCCTTTACATTATCCGTAAGGGAATCGTTATCATAAGAGATGTAGTTATACTTACCGCAAAGCTTGTCGCTTTGCAAAGCTCCGAGAATAAGCGAGCAGTAATTTTTATTGCCCAGTATAAACTTCATATCAATATTGCTTCTGTTAATATCCGATACAAATTCTCCGTATTTTTTCGAGGAAACCACTCCCGTTACCACTAATTTCTGGATTGCTCTTGTAAGGGCAACATAGAGAAGCCTTATCTCTTCTCCTGTTTCTTCTCGTTCGTATTTCTTTTTCATTATCTCTTTAAAAAGGAACTTTTTCTTTCTGCGGCTTTTTAAATCCACATAATCCATTGACACGCCAAAATCTTCGTCAATAATGATTTTGCTTTTTAAATCCACTTCGTTAAAACGTTTATCGGAATTGCCGAGAATAACCACCGGAAACTGTAAGCCCTTGCTTTGATGTATTGTCATTATCCTTACATAGTTATTGTCATTGCCGGAATTGCCCGCTTCTCCGAAATCCACATCGTAATTTCTTATCTTGTCAATATATCTTACAAAATTAAAAAGTCCCGAAAAACTTGTTTTTTCAAACTTCTCAGCCTGCAGTATGAACATATTAATGTTCATTTTTCTTCTGCTGCCGTTTAAAAGAAAACCTACGTAATCATAGTATCCCGTTGAATATATAAGTTCCGACACAAGCTCTCTTATAGTCATGACACCTGATTTTTTACGGTATTCTTCTATAAAATTTATGAATTTTCTGCACTTAGCTGCAGTCTCTCCTTCGCCTTTACTGAATTCGCAAAGGCAGTCATAGTAATTCTTTTTACGCCTGTTGCCTTTTATCAATGCCATTTCATTGGCGGTAAAGCCTGCAAAATATGATTTCATAACGGCTAAAAGGGGAATTTCCTGTCTTTCGTTATCTATAACCTTTAATACGTCGATTATAAGCCTTACTTCATAAGCGGAAAAATATCCCGTGGTTGAGGCATAATCCGCAGGAATTCCCATATTGCCGAGGGTATCCACATATTCCGGTCCTGCGTCCTTGCCGCTTCTTAAAAGAATTACAAAATCCTTATATGTAAGCTCCTCATTCTCTGCCATAAGCTCTTTAATTCTCATAGCCGCAATATCGGCGTTAATTATGCTCTTGGAATCATCATTGTTATCGTCACTTTCTTTGACATACATGCATATATCCGTGTCGGTGTTAATCTCATCCTTGATATTACCGCCGTAATTAAGTGCGGCGTCATCATTGTATTCAATATTGCCGATGCTTTTTTTCATGATACGCCTGAAAATATCATTAACGGAATTAATGACATTAACGGTACTTCTGAAATTCTTATGAAGTTCGATTTTGCGTTCAGGCGACTGTTCTTCCGTATACGTATTGTATTTATTAATGAATATTTCCGGTCTTGCCATTCGGAACCTGTAAATACTCTGCTTTACGTCGCCTACCATAAATATATTGTTACTGCCAAATCTGCACCTTGATACGGCATTCAGTATTTTTTCCTGCACGTAGTTGCTGTCCTGATATTCGTCTATATATATTTCATCATACAATTCCGAAAGTTCATCTGCCACATGCGTATACTTTTCGGTTATCCCGTCTTTTGATATAAGGATTTCAAGTGCCCTGTGGGCGACATCCGAGAACTCCGCTATCTGCCTTTCCTCCTTGGCTTCCCTGTATCTGTCCGCAAATTCTGTGGTAAAATCAACTACGGCGGTTATGCTTGTCTTTACACAAGTCACCTCATCTATTATGTCTTCATAAGGATAACAGCAGTATAAATCAATTATCTCCGAGATTTCTTTTTTAAGGCTGTTTCTTTCTGTGGTAATGTAATCGCTAAGCTCCTTATCCGTACCTTTTCCGGCTCTCGGTTTCGTGCGGAAATTCTTATCCGCATTGTCATTAAGCTCAGTAAAATTATTACATTCAAGAAGTCTTGTAACCTTGCTTTTATCGTCGCATAAAACTTCCCTTACGCCGCTAAGTCCGGGGTCTTCGCATAACTCTATGAGATTATCGTAGGACATGGACATCTCATTTAAAAGCTCTTTAATATAGGAAAAAAGATATTCTATGACAGGGGAAGCATTTAATTCCTCTTCATTATTAATGTCATATAATTTCGCACAGTCTGAAAGCCATTCCTTAGGCCAAGGGTGGCTTTCGGAGGCTTCATAAAGTTTTTTAATAATATCAAAAAAAGGTGCGATTGATTTACCCTGGGTAAGACTGTTAATGGCTGTTATGAGATTTTCGTCATTGTTTTTAAGACGTTCCTCCAGCAGTTCATTATATACATCTTCCTTGATAAGCTCTGTTTCACCTTTATCGGCAATTCTGTACGAAGGCTCATAGCCTATGGTATTATAATAATTTTTTAATATATAACCGCAAAAACTGTCTATTGTTGTGATTTTGGCATGATTAATAAGGGCAATCTGCCTTATTGCCCGCCTGTTGCCACAGTCTGCCTTGAGAATTTCCTCAAAACGCTTTGTAAGACGTTCTTTCATTTCTCCTGCGGCGGCTTTTGTAAACGTCACTATTACTATTCTGTCTATATCAACCGGATTCTGTTCATCAAAAACACGGCTTACAATTCTCTCAACAAGAACAGCGGTTTTACCTGACCCTGCCGCAGCACTTACGAGAAGATTACAGTTTCTTTCATCTATTGCGGTCTGCTGTTCACTTGTCCAGTTACTCATCTTTTTTATTCTCCAATCCGATTTTTGCGAAAAAATCTTCCAGACTTATCTTTTCCCTTACACGGCATTTTTCTCTTTTAATGACATTAAATCCGCAGATATCGCTGTATTTGCAAAAATCACAGGCACCCTCGTAAGGATTTATTGCTATTCCACCTGAAGTCATCTCATCCACAAGCTCCGACATTCTTCTTGAGGCGTAACCTGCCATTGCCGTGAACTGTTCATTCGTAACAACTTTATCACTGTACGCCACATTATTGTCCCTTCCTTTTTTTACGGGAATTACATTGGATTCCTTATCCATGTTGTGGTCAAGAAGCCCAATACTGTCATATCCCACAATTCCCGACGGAATAAAATCCTGAAGAACATCTTTTTTATCGGTTACCGGGTCTTTAAGGGTATTATAAAAAACAGCGGACGGAACTGTCTTAACACCGTCTTTTTCATACTCTTTAAGTGCCTCGTCAAGATATATGAGAAGCTGTAGCCTCTCTCCTGTAAGGATTTCTTCTTTACTTATGGTATTTTCTCCGGACTTATAATCAATAATTTTAATGTAGTTTCTGCCGTTTTCCGTAGCTATATCAATCCTGTCGATTTTACCGTTGACCGTCATACCGTTGATATTACGGATAAAATTATGTTCAAATGCCGCAGGAACAAAACTTCCGGCGTTAATCTGTTCGCCTAATGCCCATACGGTTCTGTTTACAATATCAGAAAGTCTCATTTTAAGAAATTCATTGGCGGCACTTTCTTTAAAAAAGGAATACTTATAGTCCGTGGTTATCTTATCAAAGGCAACATTCACAAAGTCCCTTCTTTCTTCATCACTGAGGCTTCCGAAATTAAGGCCGTTTTCCATAAGGGTACAACCCATATATTCAAGCGCCTTATGAAAAATATCGCCTATATCAATATTGGTAATCTTATGCTCCTGTCTTTCTCCTATCTCAAGCCCGTAAGCAAGAAAATGTGAAAAAGCACATCCGGCATAAGTCTCTATCCTTGATACGCTTGCGGTAAGATTTTCACTGTAAAGCATTTTTGCGGCTTCTTTTGTAAGGCTATCCGACATAACGCTTTTATTAAAGCTGTCAATTATTTTTTTAATGACCTTGCCGTACACATCATCATTGACAAAATACGAAATTATTGCAGCCAGATTTTTGTCCGTATCATAAGCCTTGATTTTGGCATAATCCGATACCAGATGAAAAGAATTCTGCCTGTTGGTGAGATAATCCGTTATATCCGGGTGGTATGGCTTAATGCCGTACATATCGCTTATTATTCCTATTACTCTTGACGGTCTTATCTCTTTACCGTCATCATTATATCTGCCGTAGCTTAAATACAGCGTATTTTCAGGTCTTGTAAGATTAAGATACAGGTAAAAATTCTGCATAAAGACTTTCTCTTTAGGCGTCGGAGAAAGCACAATCTGCATATCGGAAAGCGTCATACGTTCCTCCTCCGATAAAATACCGTGGTTATCTCCTGTTTTCGGAATGATTCCTTCGTTGGCACCCAGCACAAAAAGCACCTTGATATTATCAATTCTTGAACGCTCCAAATCACCCACCGTCACGCAGTCGTTGGAGGGTGGAATTATACCGACTTTTATCTCTTCAAATCCCGCATCCATAATCTCGGTAAATTCTTTTACCGTCATAGGCTCGTCACCTAACATGTCATATATTCTCTCAAGCAGGGTTACCACATGTGCATAGCTTTTACGGTATTCCTCAGCCTTATCCTCGTCCTCCGTCTTATCTGCCAGTATTTCCATTTCTTCATAGAGGTTTTCTTTTTCCATAAAATCATACACGGCATTGACATAATCCGAGGCTTTGGTTCCCTTTGTCATATCATTGTAAAACTCTGAAATCAGGCAGTAAAAATCCTCCCTCACTTCGTTAATTACATCAAGTCCCGTTTCTTTTGATTTGTACGTCCTTACGAACTTTTCGCAATATCTGTCAAAACCTTTTATACCAAAAGCCAGAATATAATCCTCAAAAATATTGACTTTATCACGTTCAAATCCGCAAAGACCGTTTTTCAGTACACGGAACACGGCTTCATAGGAAAAACGGTCTTTAACAAGGGCAATCATGCCTCTTATATATTCAACCAGAGGATTACCTATAAGACTTCTTTTATTATCCATAAAAAAAGGTATGCCAGATTCCTTAAAAATCCTTGCGGTCTCGTTAGCAGAATTATCCTTATCTCCCAAAATAACTCCTATATCGTTAAAACGGTAACCATGTGTTCTTACTTCCTTTAAAATTGCAGCCGCAGCATATTGAATCTCTTCTTTGCTGTTTAAATGCTCGCTTATATGTATGTCCTCCGTACTGCCGTCAAAGGTACTGCCGTTATATCTGAAAATATTTTCTTCCAGAAAATTAAGTGCCGGTGAATTGCGGAAGCGGTATTTTGTATAATCGCTTTCAATTCTTTGCATCAAAAAGGGAATACGGACGTTATCAGCTATCGCTCCAAGCTTTCTTATCATATCCTTACTCATATAAAAAAGCTCATCCATTCCCATATCCGTGTTGATGTTATTTATGGCCGGGGATGAAAGGGTAACCGTCACTATAATATTCTCCGCCTGCAAAGCCATTTTCTCTATAAGCCTGTACTGGACAGGTGTAAATCCGGTAAATCCGTCAAAAACAACGGTGCTTCCCTTAAGTAAGTCGGAATTATCTATGCACCTGTATAAAAGCTCCGGCTTATCTTCAACCGTAACAAATCTGTCCTTGATATAATTCTCAAATTCACCGTAAATAAGGCTTATATCCTCTAACTTATCCCTTAGTCTGTCGCTGCCTGTATTCCCGGCTATCTCTTTAAGCATATCTGGTGTGATACCGTACTGTTTCAGTTCGGAAATCATTGATTTCATCTCACTGACAAAACCCTGTCTTCTGCCTGACTTAATAATACGGAAATCAGACTTTACGTTATTAAGGATTTTCCTGACGATAAGATTCTTGCCTGTATCGTCAATGGTTTCCTTAAGCTCTATCTGCAATTCTTCAAACACCCTGTAACTGAGTCTTCCGAAGGTAAGCACATCTATATTAAAAACACCGTGGGAGGGGTGCATCCTTACAACTCTTTTCTGTGCCTGCAAAGATGACTGCTCCGGTACGATAAACACATATTTTTTATCAGGATTGGCACATGCCTCCTTAATTATATCCGAATATACATATTCTGTTTTTCCGTGTCCCGAAGGGCCGTACAAAATTTTTATTGACATATTTCCTCCCTTAAATGAATACATCTGTAATAATCAGATGTTGGAGTTATTCATGAGTACAAAGACTAAAATACTTGTTTTTAAAATGAAAGAGATAATCTACACTATCGTTTTCGCCGTCCTTGCAATTCTGCTCATCATTCTTCTTGTATTAATTATAAAAGGACACAGCAAAAAAAACAGCGAGTCAGCCAAAAAATCCACCTTTTCTCCGGGTATATACGAGGCGTCCATCGTATTATCCTCAAATCCCGTAGATATCGAAGTTGTGGTGGACCACGAACAGATTAAATCAATCAGCATGGTAAATGTATCCGAAGCCGTTACAACAATGTATCCTCTTATATCCTCATCACTTACGGAAATTGCATCACAGATTATTCAAAACAATTCAACGGAGAATCTTGTATTTAATGATGAAAATAAATACACCTCAATAATCCTTGTCAATGCAATTAACACAGCCCTCAGCAAAGCGGGACTTTAACATATCACGATTATATCATATTGAAATTTCCTTAACAATATTTTATACTCTTACCAAAGTACTGAAAAATGTACACTAAATATGTTAAAGGACTAATAATATGAGAGATAATTTTATAAGATGTGCCGCTGTTTCTCCCGATGTTGCAGTCGCAGACCCATTAGCCAATGAGCTTTCGATTAAAGCATATATGGATGAAGCAGCCAAAAATAATGTTTCGGTTCTGGTATTTCCTGAGCTTTGTCTTACCGGCTACACATGTAACGATCTTTTTTTACAGGACACTCTTCTTAAGAACTCCCTTGACGCAGTAATCCGTCTTGCAGAATATACAAAAGATAAGAATTTTATTGCCTTTGTAGGGCTGCCTTTTATGTACGGTAATTGTCTATACAACGTTGCCGCTGCATTATGTGACGGCAGAATCATAGGTCTTATCCCTAAGAAAAATCTTCCCTCTTATTCTGAATTTTATGAAATAAGGCACTTCACCCCCGGTTTTGATGAATGTGTTAATGTAACAGTAGGTGACTATTCCGTTCCGTTCGGTTCAAAGCTGTTATTTGCATGTAAAAATATTCCTTCCCTTGTTATCGGTGCCGAAATCTGTGAGGATGTGTGGGTTCCCGCACCTCCTTCCATAAATCATGCCCTTGCAGGCGCTACTGTAATCGTCAACTGCTCTGCCAGCGATGAGACCATCGGTAAAGACAGATACCGCAGAGATTTGATTTCCGGTCAGTCAGCCAGACTTATCTCTACCTACATCTATGCAAATGCAGGTGAGGGTGAATCTACACAGGACCTTGTATTCGGAGGTCATAACATAATCGCCGAGAACGGAACTGTCCTTGCAGAGTCAAAGCGTTTTAAGAGCGGAATAATCTATGGTGACACAGACCTTGACAGACTTAAAAACGAGCGCAGAAGAATGACAACCTTCCCTAATATTTCAAAGGACTATACTACCGTTTATTTTTCCCTTGCAATTAAAAACCTTTCGTTGAACAGGTTTTATAATATGACTCCTTTCGTTCCGTCATCCGTTGAGGAAAGAGAGCTTCGTTGTGAAGAAATCCTTTCCATTCAGGCAATGGGACTTAAAAAGAGGCTTAAACACACGGGCTGTAAGCATGCGGTCATCGGTATATCGGGCGGACTTGATTCAACTCTTGCCCTTTTGGTAATCGTCAAGGCTTTTGACATGCTTTCAATTCCTCATGAAAATATAATTGCCTACACAATGCCTTGTTTTGGCACAACTGACAGGACTTACAACAATGCCTGCAATCTTGTTGCCGCATTACACGGCACTCTCAAAGAGGTAAATATCAAAAATGCCGTTAATATCCATTTTGAGGATATCGGTCAGGACCCTGACATACACGATATAACCTACGAGAACTGTCAGGCGAGAGAAAGAACACAGATTCTCATGGATGGTGCCAACCTGTATAACGGTATGGTTATCGGTACAGGTGATTTATCAGAGCTTGCTCTCGGCTGGGCAACCTACAACGGTGACCATATGTCAATGTATGCCGTCAATTCAGGTATTCCAAAGACTCTTGTACGTCACCTTGTGCGTTTCTATGCCGATACCTGCAACAGCGATACCTTAAAAAACCTGCTTATAGATATACTTGATACTCCTGTAAGTCCTGAGCTTCTTCCTCCTGTGGACGGTAAAATCTCCCAGAAAACAGAGGACCTTGTGGGACCTTACGAGCTTCATGACTTTTTCCTTTATTATATTTTACGTTTTGGATTTGCTCCCGATAAGATATACAGAATCGCAAAAATTGCGTTTAAAGATGTATATGATGACGCTGTTATCCTTAAATGGCTTAAGGTATTCTACCGCCGTTTCTTCAGCCAGCAGTTCAAGCGTTCCTGTCTACCTGACGGCCCTAAGGTCGGCTCTGTTGCCATCTCCCCAAGGGGTGACCTGCGCATGCCTAGTGACGCCTGCAGCAGAATATGGCTGGATACGATTGAGAAGCTGTGAGGTAATGGGTTAATATGATTGAAAAGATGTGAGATAATGGCTTAATATAGTGCAAATCGGCTGGGGATGTATGAAATCCTATGTTCTTTGGCTGTTAAGGTAGAGAATTTCGTTCTTTGTGACGGGGTTCTCTACCTTTTTCGGTATTTCCGAGCGGTTGGGTAGAGATTTGACGGGCTATGGTGTGGATATGTCTACCTTCTTGGCTTTCTTCGGACGATTGGGTAGAGATTTTATTTTCTCTATTGTCAAATTTTCTACCATAATTGCTTTTCTCTTCCATCCGGGTAGAGGTTTACTTTTTCCTCTTATCAACTTTTCTACCTTTTTCGCTATTCCATGCCATTTAAGAAGAAATTTACTTTCCCCTGTTATAAGATTATCTACCTTTTTAACTTTTCCCAGCCAGTTAGGTAGAGGTTTGCTTTTTCACGTTACGTAATTCTCTACCATTTTTAACTTTTCTCAATCACTTAGGTAGAAAAAGTGGTGTCCCCTGATAATTCTGTGTGTCATGCTCCGTAATTCCGGGGGCATATTACAGGGTACACCACTTTTATATTATTAACCTATGACTTCTTTCATTGTGTAATGTCCTGCAGGCTGTCCTTTGAGGAACTTAGCTGCTTCAACAGCACCTTTGGCAAATACACTCTTTGAATATGCGGTATGTGAGAATGTTATTACTTCGTCTTCGCCTGCGAAAATAACATCATGCTCACCTACTATTGTTCCGCCTCTTACAGAAGAAAAACCTATTTCCTTCTTAGGTCTTGGTATTCTGTCCTGACTTCTGTCGAATTTGTATTCATACTTTTCAGGGAGGCTTTCATTAACTGCATCACCTAAAGCAAGTGCTGTTCCGCTTGGTGCATCAACCTTGAAATGATGATGTTTCTCAACGATTTCAATATCAAAACCTGCTTCCGCAAGTAATGGTGATACTGATTTAAGCACCTTAAATAAAGTATTAATCCCTAAAGACATATTAGCTGATTTAAGGACGGCTACCTTCTTTGATACCTCTTCAACTCTTGCAAGCTGTTCTTCAGATAATCCTGTTGTGCATAATACTACAGGAATTTGTCTTGCCTCAACATAATCAAGTAATTTGTCTATTGCCTTTGCCGATGCAAAATCAATGATTACATCTGCTTCCACATTGCAGTCATCAATATTTGTGAATACAGGGTATGGATTCTGTCTGTTATCGACAATATCTATTCCCGCAACAATTTCTGCGTCTTTGTCAGCGGCCACAATTCCTGTAATAACCTGACCCATCTTACCGTTGCAGCCGTGCATAATTATTTTAACCATTTTCTGTACCTTCTTTTATATTAATCCGAAATTTTTCATTGCAGTTTTAAGAACTTCAAGGTTCTTTGGTTCCATTGGAGAAAGAGGTTCTCTGAGTGGTCCTACTTCAAATCCCATAAGATTAAGGGCATGCTTTACAGGAATAGGATTAACTTCTATGAAAAGTGCCTTGATAAGCTCAATTGACTTAAGCTGGAGTTCACATGCTTTCTTAACATCACCGTTAAGATATAATGTAGGAATGTCATGGGCAACCTTAGGTGCAACGTTTGAAAGGACTGAAATAACACCCTTTCCGCCAAGTGACATAATAGGAACTATCTGGTCGTCATTACCTGAATATATGTCCATCTTGCCTTCTGTCAAAGCTGCAAGCTCTGCAACCTGTGAAAGATTTCCAGATGCTTCCTTGATACCTACGATGTTATCCACTTCTTTAAATAATTTAGCTGCTGTAGCAGGTAAAACATTACATCCTGTTCTGCTTGGAACATTGTAAAGAATGATAGGAATTTTAACCGAACCTGCGACCTTGGTAAAGTGTGCAATAAGTCCTGACTGTGTTGCCTTGTTGTAATAAGGTGTTACAACAAGAAGTCCGTCTGCTCCTGCCGCTTCCGCTTCTTTTGATAATTTAACTGCTGTTTCTGTACAGTTAGAACCGGTTCCTGCAATAACAGGTATTCTGTGATTAACTGTCTTGATACAGAATCTTATAACCTCTGAATGTTCTTCCTCGCTTAATGTTGCTGATTCACCTGTTGTTCCGCAGATAATGATTGCATCTGTCTCATTTGCAATCTGGAACTCAAGAATCTCAGCTAACTTCTCATAATTAACGCTTCCGTCAGCGTTCATTGGTGTAACTATGGCAACACCTGCACCTGTAAATAATGACATAATATGTCTCCTTCCATATATAAAAGTTATACTGATGTAAACAATGAATGTCCGATTAACAGACCTTCTGTTATTTTAAATAAAAAAAGAGTTCCAAAAGGAACTCTTAAAGTCATAAGCTATAATTTAACTTTAGGTAGCTCCCCATCTTACGATGACAGTCATATACATATTATATATATGCCCAGCTTGCATTAATACAGGTTAATACAGCTTCGGCACCGACTCCTTTCCATTGTCATCATCTATTCCTGTCATATCAGACAATGTACTGTTAATCAGTGCAACCTCTACACTCTTTTTTATTTAGTGATAGTGTATCACTTAATATATACTATGTCAAATAAATAATTTTATGCCTGTAAGTCCGGCACCCGGCAGGAAAAATCTTGCTGCCTTCGGAACAAATTCCGATAAAATATAGGTAAAAAGAACCAGTCCCGCTCCTGCAAGAAAAACATAGTATGTGTTTTTAAGCACTCTGCTTATTCCAATCAATATAAATGAAAAAATTATCATGTAAATAAATTTCGTAACGTTAATCAACAGTATTGCATTACCAACAGAAATATCAAATGTAAATCCTGACATTTCCACAATTGATTTAATGGAATAATTATAATAATTAATATCAAAAAGTTTTGATTTAATCAGATAATCAAGCATCAATGACACAAGGGAAAGCACTACAACTACAATCATTGTAATTAACATACGGCATCCAAACAGTTTTTTTCTGCCATTATATGAAGTTTTAACAAGGACATCTGTCTTACACCTGTAATCATTACAAAATATATTGCATACAATATACGCAATAAAAATAATTGCGGTAAATTCCATTCCAAGTGAAGCAACATATTTTTGCACACTCAAATCATAAAAAAGCCTGCCGTCAGGATATTCCTCATAGTAATAATTATATTTTTCTCTTATATATGAATATACCGGTATCATTTTTTCTGCGATAAGACTGTCATTCTTAATCTCTCTGTACTCTTCATCAGTATATTTACCAAGATAATAATTGTACTCAATTGTGTCCTTGTCTTTTATATCCGAAAAATACTCAAGTCTTTCTTCCACAAAATCTCTCTTTTCCTGTGTATATCCACCCGGCATTTCAGCGATTACTTTTTTATAAAGATTTTCATCAATATTTTTTCCTGTCTGGGGAATATTAACGAACACAAGTATTACTTTCAGTAATAACATTACTCCTAAAAAAACCAAAGCCTTAATATTCAATATACTCTTTTTAAGTTCAAATTTTAATATTTTATTCACTTTTATTCATCTTCCTCAAACAATGTCATATATTCATCCTCAAGATTGCGGCTTCCGTCATTATCAATCTCACCCGCTATTACACCTTCTTTTATCAACAGAATCTTATCTGCAATCATATCAAGGTCCGAAACTATATGGGAAGAAATGATAATTACCTTATCCTTCTTATTATTGAGGATTAACTCTCTGAAACGGATGCGTTCTTTAGGATCAAGTCCCACTGTCGGCTCATCAAATATTAGTATCTCAGGGTCTGCAATAAAAGTTACCGCAATTGCTGCACGTCTTTTCATTCCTCCGGAAAATGTTTTGATTTTATCATCTTTTCTTGATAAAAGATTAGTGCCGGTAAGCACTTTTTCCATCATCTCAGGTATTTTAGACTTATCAAGTCCTCGAAGATAGGCAAAATATTCTAACATTTCCGTAAGGGTAAACTCCGGATATAATCCTGTATTCTGTGGAAGATATCCTATATGTTTTCTGTATTCAGCTTTCATACTTTTAATATTTTTTCCCATATATTCAACAGAGCCTTCACTGCTGTCAATCACATCGGAAATTATATTCATAAGAGTTGATTTTCCTGCACCGTTAGGTCCTAATAATCCGTATATTCCCGGTGTAAATAAATAATTCATATTATTAAGTACGCATTTTTTTCCGTACTTTTTATAAAGATTTTTAACTTCTAACATCTTATCTCCTGCCCTTTTTCACATATATATATCTGCCTGCAAAATACATCGCAATAATTAACGGAATGGTACATATCATATATACTGTTACAGGCTTAAACGGAATATTTCCTATTCTCACAAATTCCAGTTTGTTAAAATAACTTCTTGGATAATAAAGAGCATGTGACGAACCGATGTATCTTGATACAAATGTGTACCATTTATTTTCAATGCCCGGTGTGCCAAACCTGATTGCAACTATGTAATGATATAATAACCATGTTCCGCCCGTAATCATCACAGCTATAAGTGAATTAACTATCTTCTGTGAACTTACCGATACAATTACAATTATCATTCCATAAAACATATATGAACTTAATGTAAAAAGTATCTGTATGATAAAAAATGTCAATATACTGATATTATATGGCGAATCCGGTTCAAGGCACTGTATCGGATTGAGCCAGTCTCCTGCCGAACCATAGATTATCTGCGGAAGAAAATTTATTACGTTCTTTAATATTGCAAGAACTGCTGCCGTAATCAAAAGAATAATCAATTTGTTATTATATACTTTGTTCTGTCCCTTGTATGTTGACCTTATATACATAACAAGTTCTGAATTAACATCGGCATAAAATATTCTTACAACTGCTATTCCAAATAAAATCAGAATTACAACAGCGGACAGATATCCGCTGTTAATATCGCTTCTATTAAAAAATTGAACTGTAAAAACAGACTTAAATGCCAACGGAGATTTACAAAGGTTGTATGTTTTTATATTAACTTTTGAAAGATACTCATCATTGACATTACTTAGTCTTTCCGCCTTTTTTGCAATCTGGCTTCTGTTGTCGGCAATGCTGCGGTACTCTTTGATTTTATCGTTGTAGGCTTCACTTGTATCATAATTATACTGTTCCATGACGTACTTCGTCTGGCTGTCAGGACGCGACTTATCCACTGACATAAACACAGTTATTATAAGACAGGCTGTCAATGATATTAAAAAAGCTTTGTCCTTTAATAATTTTATAAATTCATATTTCATAAATATTACTCTATCACTATCTTTGCATATCTTGAACGTGAACACATATCACTATCATCACCATTACTATTAACAGTTATTGTAAACACAATATGTTCTCCTTTTGGCAATCCCGATAAATCAAGTTCTGTCCTGATTCCTCCGTTACTTGGTATGACATATTTAAGGACTTCCTTTCCATCAAATGCAGGATATACCTTATCATCACATATAAAAATTGTGTTAAACTCCGTATTAACCTCATCTTCTTTCTGATTACACTGTAATGAGGTATAATATACCTTACCGTCTTTCTGATAAACAAATTCCTGGGATGGATTAAATCCATATTCTAATATTCCCAGTTCCCTTATCTCCTGCCCGTAGGATAAATCAGCACAGGACTCACCTTCTTCCAATTCATATTTCTCACTGTATGGTACTATCTCACATTCATCAACCGTGCCTTTTTCTGTTACAAAAGCATTCGTCACAGGATCAAGTCCACTTATCTCTAATTCGCCATAATCATCCATATATGATAATTCATTTCTTGCCAGATTAATAAATGTATATTTATTATCTGACCGGTCAGGAACCACCTGAAAATCTGTCATTATCTGTTCACCATTTTTTGATCTGCTTGTGTACATTTTATCAGTGCCGTCTTCCGTATCAAAACATATATAATTACCATTATGAAATACTAAGGCATAATTAATATTTGTACTGTCAATTACTGCATCATTATATCTAAATTCACTATATTGTGCCATGCACATCCTGACTTTTCCATCATTAAGGCTAATCGGTGCATCGGGATATACATCGGTCTTTACTTCTTTTCCCTCTTTTAACTCATAAGCAAATAACCTGGCAAAGCCTGATTCCGATGGATACTTATATCCTCCTTCCGGCATTTCTTCATTGGATTGGGTTGTTGTATTATTCTCTATATTTTCGGAAGTCTCATCTTTTAATGATGTTTCCCTATTATCAATATCAAGTTTTTTACTTCCACACCCTGTAAGGAGTAATGTTGCCGTCAACATAATTCCTGATAAAACTGTTAATTTATTTTTCATTTAGTTACTCCTTTCGGGCAGCATCCACAAAGGATGCTGCCCATCTGAAATCAATAATTTCTTAGTATTTTGCTTCCTTTACCATATTTGCTGTCATTAATATAAACACTAACCTTTGCCTTGCCATTAGGATTATAGTTAGGTGTTATATGTTCAGATAAAGCAACACTGCTATCATACGTATTTGATACAGTTCTAAGCACATTTTCTTTACCATCACAAAACGCAATAAAATCTATTTTTTCACTCTGAAAATAGATACCTTGCCTCTGCTTTGCCATAGCCGTATATGCGTATCCACCTGCTGATGTTACCGACATATTACAGTCCCATACCATCCAGTTCTTTACGTCAGGGTATATCACATCACTTGTTGCCGCACCTGCAATATTGGTAATAAATGAGGTGCATAATAATGCTGATAAAACAGCTGTAAGAAACTTTTTTTTCATGATAGTTTCCTCCTTTGAATTTTTATATAAATTTTGACGTCAAAAATTTATACTGTTAAATATCTACTGAGTATTTTATGATATTATCACCATTCTCATCCATCTGTACAATTTGTATAAATGCTATGTCTCCATCACTTCCCGGGAAAAATATCTTTCCGTCCGCATAATTAATAAATGTTACATATATATTCTCTATATCTTTAATACTGTTGCCTTCCGTATCCATAATTATCGTATGGTATGTACCGTCGTCCATATTCATACATGCTGCGTATATATATTTATCCGTGGCACATATATCACTTACATTTTCCATTATGCGTACGGATTCTTCCTCATTCCAATTCTTCTTATACAAATCTCCAAATCTGTCCACATAATACAGATAATTTTCTGTACATACTATCGTAAGTATATAGGCATCAACCTCAGTTATACTTTCTGTTCCGTCAAGCAGATTAATGCACATTACTTTATTCTTCTCTGTTAATAAGTAGTAGTTATCACCAATTATTGTTTCACACTTATATCCATAGTCATGTGCATATACAGATTCAAACTTATCATTCAGTATATTCTTATATCCTTTTTCTTTAAGAATCATATACTTATCATTGTATACTGCAACTTCATCAATATCTGTGGCATAAGTGCTATATTCCTCTGTGTTGTATTTATCAGGTTTAACATCTTTATATACGACATCTCCTGTATCGCATTTCTTAATATCTCCGTCTGCACTGTATAAATCACCGTGAAGGATAAAATAATTATTATTCTCATCAGCTATACATCCGGTTCCCGAATGTGAACAGGTTGCATCCAGACATATTGAATAACACTTGTCTTTGTCAGTATATACATATCCACTGCTTGTCTTTAAATAATATGTATTATCATCATATATAACACTGGTAGCGTATCTGCCGCTGTCAGACTTAAGACTTCCCGCTCCGTTAAAATAATTAACCTCAGTATCCTGCTTTTTATTGCCACATCCTGAAAAAATAACCGCAACTCCTAATACCGCCAATAAAAATTTCTTCATAAACATCCTCCATTCAGTTGTTATAACAAAAAGAAAAACCACAGGCGATAAACCTGTGGTTCTATAATCCTATTAATGACACCCCTAGTCTACCTTATCTTACACGCCCATATAAAATTTCTTTCATTGGTCTAAGTATATAACGGCATATGGTTAATGTCAATATTTTTTCCAAAAAAATACAAATTATTACATATTTTGCATCTATTCCTCAAAATATTCAATCTTGCTGACGGAGACCTCGTATGCTGTACGTCTTTCACACTCATCCTCGCTTATTTTCTTAACATATTCCCTGCTCTGGATTCTTCCGTATATCTGAATATGGCTTCCGACTTCAAATCCTGCCGCAAATCTGGCGTTACGTCCCCATGCGATACATGGGATGTAGTCTGACTTACCGTATGGTCTGTTTACGGCAATAAGAACATCTGCTATCTCTCTTCCCAACGGAGTTCTTCTGTAGATGGCAGGCTTGCAAATGTATCCGTCTAAGAAAATCTGATTGGTACTGTTTTCCTCCTCATAATTATCATACAATTGGAGTTCTCTTACAAAAATCGAAAGCATTAACCTGTTCTTGTTCTCCTCATGTCTGTTATAAGACCTGAACTGTCCTGATGCTTCGATTATAACACCTCTCAAATCCTCCGTTACGTCCACAAGTCTTTCAGAAATCATAAGCGGAATAATATCAACGCTGTCTGATAAACGGTTCACGGATATGTTCAATGTGTAAAATCCTTCACCATATACCTCATGGCTGAACTCAAATTCTGAAACTACCTCTCCTACTATTGTTACTCTGTTGTTTTCAATAACCTTATCGGTCATAATCGTGTATCTCCCTTCTATTTTTGCTGTCCGGATTGTATCCGGGGGTCACTTGATAATTTTATCAATAATATATATATGCGGTAATGACATATTTTATTACAAAAAACTTGTCAAAAAATAAAAATATGATAAAATATTATGGTTATAGTATAGAAATAAATCAAAAATGGAGGCGTTTTATGATTACAAAACGTGAAGATGTTCGTAACATTGCTATTATTGCCCATGTCGACCATGGTAAAACAACACTTGTTGACGAACTTTTAAAACAGAGCGGAACATTCCGTGAGAACCAGGAAGTAGCCGAACGTGTCATGGATTCCAATGACATTGAACGTGAAAGAGGTATCACAATTCTTTCAAAGAATACTGCAGTTTATTATAAAGATACTAAAATCAATATAATTGATACTCCTGGTCATGCTGACTTCGGCGGTGAGGTTGAACGTGTACTTAAAATGGTAAACGGTGTTATTCTCGTTGTTGACGCGTATGAAGGTGTTATGCCTCAGACAAAGTTTGTACTTCATAAAGCACTTGACTTAGACCTTGACCTCATTGTATGTGTTAATAAAATTGACAGACCTGAAGCCCGTCCTGACGAAGTTGTTGATGAAGTTCTTGAACTTTTACTTGAACTTGATGCCAACGATAAACAGCTAGATTGTCCTTTTATTTTTGCATCTGCAAGAGAAGGTTTTGCAAAATATAAACCTGAAGACGAATCAGACAACATGATTCCTTTATTTGAAACAATTATTAATCATATCCCTGCTCCCGAAGGAGATGCGGAAGCTCCTTTACAGCTTCTTATCAGTACAATCGATTACAACGAATATGTAGGACGAATCGGTGTAGGTAAGATTGATAACGGTACTATTAAAGTTAATCAGGAGGTTCTCCTTGTTAATCATCATGATGAAAGCAAACATCAGCGTGTTAAAATAACAAAGCTTTATGAATTTAACGGTCTTAATAAAGTTGAAGTCAATGAAGCCAAGATGGGTTCAATCGTTGCCGTTTCAGGAATTACCGATTTACACATCGGAGATACTCTCTGTAACGTTGACAGCCCTGCTCCAATTCCTTTCCAGAAGATTTCAGAGCCTACAATTGCCATGAATTTCATGGTAAACGACTCTCCTCTTGCCGGTCAGGAAGGTAAGTTTGTTACATCAAGACACTTAAGAGACCGTCTTTTCAGGGAACTTAACACAGACGTTTCTTTAAGAGTAGAGGAAACAGATGATATGAACTGCTTTAAGGTATCAGGCCGTGGCGAGCTTCATCTTTCCGTTCTTATTGAAAATATGCGCCGTGAAGGATATGAATTCGCTGTAAGTAAAGCAGAAGTCCTTTATCATTATGATGAACGCGGACATAAACTTGAACCAATGGAAACAGCCTTCGTAGATGTACCTGATGAATGTTCGGGAACTGTAATCCAGAAATTAAGCATGAGAAAAGGTGAACTTAACGGTATGACACCTCTTAACGGAGGAACAACAAGACTTGAGTTCTCCATCCCTTCAAGAGGATTAATCGGTTATACCAACGAATTCCTTACAGATACCAAGGGAAGCGGTGTTATCAATACTACTTTCGATGACTACGGTCCATATAAAGGTGATATTTCATATCGTAAACAGGGTTCACTCATTGCCTTTGAAAACGGTGAAGCTATTACCTACGGATTGTTTAATGCCCAGGAAAGAGGTACTCTCTTTATCGGACCTGGCGAAAAAGTATACGCAGGCATGATTGTCGGTCAGACAGGCAGAGCCGAGGATATTGAAGTAAACGTATGTAAGACAAAACATCTTACCAACACACGTTCATCAAGTGCCGATGACGCTTTAAGACTTGTTCCACCTAAGATTTTAAGTCTTGAACAGTCACTTGAATTCATTGATACGGATGAATTACTTGAAGTAACACCTAAGAGCCTCAGAATCCGTAAGAAGATTCTTGATTCAACCTTAAGATACAGATCAAAGAAAAATTAATAATTATAATCAAAAGACCGTCGGTTACATTAAGAAC
>JBNMKN010000012.1:0-28639 GCA_050874365.1 Butyrivibrio sp.
TGTTGACCGTTCTTTTATAAGCAGGACGATTCTTGGCACGGTTGAGAGAAAAATAACTCTGGATTATATAATCAATCTTTTTTCCAAAACACCTGTAAAAAAGATGAAGCCTGTTATACGCAACCTTCTCAGAATGAGCACATACCAGCTTATCTATATGGAGGGTGTGAAGGATTTTGCCGTGTGTGACGAAGCGGTCAAACTGTCCGTAAAGAGAGGTTTTGCTGCTCTTAAAGGCTTTGTAAACGGTGTTTTAAGGAATATCGCAAGAGAAAAAGACAAGCTTGAAATCCCACAGGAATTGTGGTTAAGATATTCCACTCCCGAATGGATTGTTGACAAATGGCTGAAGGAATACGGCAAAGATAGTACGGAAGCCATGCTTAAGGCACAGTATTCAAAGAGACCTTTAACCGTCAGATGTAATTTTAACCATTGCACAAGGAATGAACTTGTAAAAAGGCTTACGGCAGAAAATGTCCGTGCAAAGATAATAGAAGAACCTGACTGTGCTCTGGAGATAGAGGGCTTTGATTACCTCAGTAAATTAAAGACTTTTGCGGACGGAGATTTTTTCGTGCAGGATTTAAGCTCAATGATGGTATGTTACGCAATTAATCCCGAAAAGGACAGTTATGTAATAGATTTATGTGCGGCACCGGGAGGCAAAAGCCTTCATATGGCAGAGATTATGAATAATACCGGATTTGTGGAGGCAAGGGATGTTTCCGACAATAAGGTTATGATGATTAATGAAAATATAGACAGACTTAATCTTAAAAATATTAAAGCTGTTGTAAAGGATGCCACGGTAAAATGGGAGGATTCCGTTGAAAAAGCGGATGTGGTGATAGCCGACCTTCCTTGTTCGGGACTTGGTATTCTTAATAAAAAGCCCGATATAAAGTATCATGCAAGTGAGTCAAAGTGCCACGAATTATCAGAACTCCAGAAAAAGATTCTTGATAATTCAAAAGAATATGTAAAACACGGCGGAAAGCTCTGCTTCAGCACATGTACCCTTAATTATGAAGAAAATATGGGCAATGTGGAGCATATCCTTTCATACGGGGATTTTTCTCTTGTGGATTTTGAGGACAGGGTACCGGATAATATGAAAAAATATTATAAAAAGGGAATACTTGAAATAATACCGGATGAAAATAATAATTTTGACGGATTTTTCATAGCATTATTTAGGAGAAAATAACGTGGAACTTACAGATATCAAATCCCTTGATTTGAAGGAATTAACAGAATACATCGTAAGCCTTGGAGAACCTAAATTCAGGGCAAAACAGATTTATGAGTGGATGCATGTCAAACTTGTTCCGGAATATGATGAGATGACCAATATTCCCGCTTCGCTTAGAGCAAAGTTAAAAGAGAACACTTTTTATGCTTCATTATACCCTGAAAGAGTACAGGTATCCAAAGAGGACGGTACCTCAAAATATCTTTTCAGGCTTCATGACGGCAATTATATCGAGAGTGTGCTTATGCACTACCACCACGGAGATTCCGTATGTATTTCATCACAGGCGGGCTGTAGGATGGGATGCAGGTTCTGTGCCTCAACCATTGACGGACTGGCAAGAAATTTATATCCGTCAGAAATGCTTGACCAGATATACAGAATACAGTCGCTTACGGGAAACAGGGTATCCAACGTTGTTGTAATGGGTTCCGGGGAGCCTTTTGATAATTTTGATAATTTTATTAAATTTGAAAAACTCCTTACAGATGAGAACGGACTTAATATCAGTGCCAGAAACCTAACGGTATCCACCTGCGGACTTGTTCCGAGGATATACGAGCTGGCAGATATGAAGTTACAGATTACGCTGGCAATATCATTACATTCCCCAACGGATGAGATGCGTAAAAAATTAATGCCTATTGCCAATAAATACTCCATAAACGAAATTATGGGTGCCTGCAGATATTACATTGAAAAGACGGGCAGACGTATTACTTTTGAGTACAGCCTTGTAAAAGGCGAAAATGACGGAAGCGAACATGCTTTGATACTGGCAGACTTAGTAAAAGGAATGAACTGCCATATAAATCTTATCCCTGTTAATCCTATAAAGGAAAGGGATTATAAGCAGTCGGATACAAAGAGTATTAAGAAGTTTAAGGAAATACTTGAAAGAAATAAGATTCAGGTTACGGTACGCAGGGAAATGGGAAGAGACATAGACGGAGCCTGCGGACAGCTTCGTAAAAGGTATATGGACGATAATAATGCTAAAATTTAACTTGTTGTACTTTTTTTGTCCTTGTGATAGAATATACGAGATAAAATGCAATTTTAATAACATAGTGACGAATATAAAGGAGCTTAATTAATGAACGCATACGCATTAACGGATGTGGGCAGACAGAGAAATATGAATCAGGACTATGTTTTTTCAACGGTGAAGCCGGTGGGTAACCTGCCGAACCTGTTTATAGTTGCTGATGGAATGGGAGGACATAAGGCAGGAGATCTTGCCTCTAAGTTTTCCGTCAACACATTCATTGACTGTGTTAAGAATTCCGGGTCATCTAAGCCTGTGCAGATAATATCCGATGCAATAAAGCATACCAATGAAGAATTGTTAAAATTAGCTTCCACATCAGAGGATTACAGAGGAATGGGAACAACCTTTGTTGTGGCTGTTATATACGGTAAGTCCATGTATGTTGCCAATATCGGTGACAGCAGGCTTTATCTTGCCGACAGGGAATTAAAGCAGGTAACAAGAGATCATTCGTATGTAGAAGAGATGGTTCAGATGGGCACACTTAACAGAGAAGATGCCAGAACCAATGAATATAAAAATGTCATAACAAGGGCACTTGGAGGAGCGGAGAACGTTATACCGGATTTCTTTGAGATTGAGATAGAGGATAACAGCCGTATCCTTATGTGTACTGACGGCCTTACCAATATGGTAACGGATAAAGAAATTGAGTCGGTTATGTCAAGTCATGATGATATTATGAATAAAGCAGACAAACTGGTTATGATGGCTAATCAGAATGGTGGCAAAGATAATATTTCAGTAATTATTATAGAACCATAATTTAGGAGGAAATATGTTAAGAGAAGGAATGTTTATAGCAGAAAGATATGAAATTCTTGAACGAATCGGTTCGGGAGGAATGTCTGATGTATATAAAGCAAAATGTCACAAATTAAATCGTTATGTTGCAATAAAGGTATTGAAGCCTGAGTACAGCGAAGATAAGACTTTTGTATCTAAATTCAGGGCTGAGGCACAGGCTGCGGCAGGTCTTATGCATGCCAATATCGTTAATGTGTACGATGTAGGAGAAGAGAATGGCATATATTA
Organism: Butyrivibrio sp.; assembly: GCA_050874365.1. Lineage (GTDB taxonomy): Bacteria > Bacillota > Clostridia > Lachnospirales > Lachnospiraceae > Eshraghiella. The sequence continues at coordinate 3,342 of JBNMKN010000012.1, forward strand.
CATTGTAATGGAACTTGTCGAAGGTATTACGCTTAAGAAATACATAGACAAAAAGGGTGTTCTTGGCGTAAGGGAAGCCGTAAGCATTGCAATCCAGGTAGCACAGGGAATTGATGCTGCCCATAAGCATAACATTGTCCACAGGGACATTAAGCCACAGAATATTATAATTTCCAAAGAAGGTAAAGTTAAGGTAACAGATTTTGGTATAGCAAGAGCGGCATCTTCCAATACAATCAATTCATCGGTTATGGGCTCTGTCCACTATATTTCACCTGAACAGGCAAGAGGCGGATACAGTGATGAGAAAAGTGATATATACTCTTTTGGTATAACACTTTACGAAATGCTCACAGGCAAAGTACCTTTTGAAGGAGATACTACGGTAGCGATTGCACTCCAGCATATCCAGGATGAAATTGTTTCACCAAGACAGTATGTTCCGGAGATACCTGTAAGTGTTGAGAAAATTGTTTTAAAATGTACACAGAAACGTACGGAACGCCGTTATCAGAATATGACAGACCTTATTGCTGACCTTAAGCGTTCACTTGTAACACCTGATGAGGATTTTGTTACAATCGGAGCACCATTAGGCTCTGACGCACCTACAAAGCTTATTACACCTGATGAGGTGAATGAGATAGCCGAGAAATCATCAACAGTCAAGGCAGAGGATATTGAGGCATTACCAATCGGTGAAGTAAATAAAAAGAACAGCGTTGACGAAGCTGCGGATGCAGATGACATTGACGAAGACGACGATGATAATCTTGATGATATTGATGACGATGATGAAGAATTAGATGAAGATGAAGCAGACAACAAGAAAACAATAGACAAGGTTATAACGATACTTGCTATATCTGTTGCAGTTGCCATTGTTGTAATTCTTGTAATTCTTATCACCAAGATTGCCAAGAATTTCGGTTCGGGAAACAGCGGTAAGAAAAATGATCCTACATCAAGCATTGAAGATACATCAGATAAAGTGAAAGTTCCTGATGTCATCGGAATGACTCTTGAAGAAGCAAAGAAAACTCTTAATGAAGAAGAACTCGGTTTTAAATATGAGTATGGTTATTCTAAAGAAGATGATGTTGATAAGGTATACGATACCAATCCTGAAATCGGTTCTTTTGTAGATAAAAATACAACAATAACCGTGTATATCAGTAAGGGTGTTAAGACAGTTGAGATGGTAGACGTAATCGGCAAGACACAGAACGAAGCAGAGGAAGCCATCATTAAGGCTGAACTTAAATATACTTTCCAGTATGTTGAGACAACAGATGATTCGCTTATAGGTAAAGTAGAATCAACCGACCCTGTAGCAGGAGCTACAGTCAATGCAGGAACACAGGTAAAGGTTGTACTTTATAAGGGCAAGAACGAAGTCAACATTAAGATGCCTGACCTTAGCAACAAATCCGAGTCGGATGCTAAGAAAGAATTGGAAGACCTTGGCTTTGATATTAATAACGTAAGTGTTGAATACACATATGACAATGAAATAAAAGAGGGCAATGTAATAACACAGAACGGTCCTAAGGTTGGCGAAGAAACACCTTCAACAGCTAAGATTGGTCTTGTTGTCAGCCTCGGTAAGCCTATAATTCCTGATATTGTAGGAAAGACAAAGGCTGAAGCAGAAGAACTTCTTGCCAAGTATTCTCTTAAGTTAGGTAAAGTAACAGAGAAACATGACAATAAAGTCGAAGCAGGAAAGATTATTTCAATTAATGGATATTCTGTTAATGATTCTGTTAACATCGGAACAGCCATTGACGTTGTTATAAGCCTTGGAGTTGAACAGACAACAGAGACACCTACAACTCCTGCATCAATACCTTCGGTTACACAGACAATTAACCTTGATACAATAGCAGCCAAGATTAATTCAGATTGTGATGCGGAAGCCGCAGTTGAACTTACCTTCTCAGTTCATTATACCAATAATGACGGTAATAAAGCATCGGTAGAAGCTGGTAACCCGGCAAAATATAATAATATAAGTGAAGTAACAGGAAGCTATCTTTTTACAACACAGATTAAAGATGCCAAAGCAGGAGATGCGTATATTGTTGTTACAATAAAATATACTAAGGCAGATGGAAGCAGTGCTACTGCAACAAGTGACAATATTCCGGTTGTAATCGGATAAATTATAGTAAAGTAACCGTTTAGTGATAAAGCTAAGCGGTTATTTTATCAGGAAAGATAACGGAGAATATGCAGGGAAAAATTATAAAAGGAATAGCAGGGTTTTATTACGTGTATGTCAGTGAGGCAGGCGTTTATGAGTGCAAAGCGAAAGGTGTTTTCCGTAACAAAAAGATAAAACCTCTGGTGGGAGACAACGTACAGATAGACATTATCAGTGACAGTGAACACACCGGAAATATTACGGATATTCTTCCAAGAAAGAATGAACTTATAAGACCGGCAGTTGCCAATATTGACCAGGCAATGATTGTATTTGCATCCTTATCACCTGAACCTAATTTTAATCTTTTAAGCAGGTTCCTAGTGATGATGGAATATAACAGAATAGATACGGTGATATGTTTTAATAAGACAGACCAGGTGGATAGCAAAAGTCTTGATAAAATGGTAAAAGATTTTTCGGGATGCGGTTCAAGGATTATTACGTCAAGCGTTACAGAGAACAAAGGAATTGACGAAATAAGAGAAGTTTTACAAAATAAGACTACCGCACTTGCAGGACCTTCGGGAGTCGGCAAATCATCCATTCTTAACAGCGTTTTCCCGGAAGCAGAATCAAGAACCGGAGAGATAAGCGAAAAGATTAACAGAGGAAAGCATACCACAAGGCATACGGAGATTTTTAACATAACGGGAGATACCTTTGTGCTGGATACACCGGGCTTTACCTCCCTTGACTATAATGTTGTGGAAGACAAGGACTTAAGATTTTACTTTAATGAATTTACAGAGTATGAAGGAAAGTGCCGTTTTAACGGATGCGTCCATGTCAACGAGCCTGACTGTGCCGTCAAAGAGGCTGTGGGTGCAGGTAAAATATCTGGGCTGAGGTATAAAATATACACCGAAATGTACAATGAATTAAAGAACAAGAGGAAATATTAATGAAAAAGTATTTATCACCATCAATGCTTTCGGCTGATTTTACAAAAGTCGGAGAACAGTTAAAGACAATAGAAAATGCAGGCAATGAAATGCTGCATGTAGATATAATGGACGGTATGTTTGTACCGAGTATATCCTTTGGTATGCCTGTAGTTGAATCCATAAGACCGTGTACCAATATGATTTTTGACGTACACATGATGGTTGTTGACCCTGAAAGATATATTGAAGTTGTGAGAAAAAGCGGTGCCGATATTATATCAATCCACGTTGAAGCCTGTAAAAACATAATCAATACATTACTCAGAATAAGAGAACTCGGTGCAAAGCCTGCACTTGCAATTAACCCTGAGACCCCTATGGAAACATTAAGACCATATCTTCAGTATGTGGACGAGGTTGTTGTGATGAGTGTTCATCCCGGCTTTGGAGGACAGTCATTTATAGAAGAATCCCTTGAGAGAATATGTGAACTTGACAGAATGAGAAAAGACCTTGGGCTTTCCTTTGCTATTGAGGTTGACGGCGGAATCAAACTTGATAACGTGGAAAAAGTCCTCAACTGCGGGGCAGACATTATCGTAGCGGGTTCAGCGGTATTTAAAGACGATATAGCAGACAATGTTAAGAAATTTAATGAAATTATAAGCAGATATTAAAGAGGTAATTATGAAAACATTGATAATTGCAGGTGGAATATATAAAGAGAATTTTGCAAAAAAGTATATATGCCCTGACGATTATAATTATATTATTGCTGTAGATAAAGGACTTTCCTATGCGGAAAGTCTTAATCTGTCTCCGGACCTTATTGTGGGAGATTTTGATTCGGTTGAGAACAGTATTTTAACGGGATATGACAGTAAAATAATCAGAAGATATAAGCCTGAAAAAGATGATACGGATATGGAAATCGCAATGAACGAGGCGGTTACAAAAAATCAGCCTGTAGACGTATTGTGTGCAACCGGAGGCAGGGCAGACCACTTCCTTGGAAATATACATACCTTGAAAATTGCCATGGATGCCGGCTTACATGCGGAGATAATTGATGAAAACAACAGGATATTTCTTATAGATAAAGAATATGAATTTAAAAAAGGTGTGGGAAAATATGTATCCTTCATTCCTTTTTCAGGAGCAGTAAAGGGGATTACCCTTAAAGGCTTCCGTTACAATGTTGATGATTTTACCCTTAATCCCGGCAGTACCAGATGTGTAAGCAATGAAGTAGCGGAAAAAAAAGCAGCCATTCATATAGATGAAGGCTGCCTTATAGCTGTTATATCATCAGACGTTAAATCTGAATAAAATTACATCTCCGTCTTTTACAACATAGTCCTTACCCTCAATGCCTACAAGACCTTTTTCTTTGGCAGCGGCATAAGAGCCACATTCAAGTAAATCCTTGTAGTAGACAACCTCGGCTTTGATGAAACCACGTTCAAAGTCGCTGTGAATCTTTCCTGCGGCACCCGGAGCTTTGGTACCTTCCTTGATGGTCCAGGCTCTTGTTTCTGTAGGCCCTGCTGTAAGGAAACTTATAAGACCGAGGAGTTTATAACTTGCCTTGATTAATTTATCAAGACCTGATTCTTTAAGACCGAGGTCCTCAAGAAACATTTTTTTCTCATCATCTTCAAGTTCTGAAATTTCTTCTTCAATCTGTGCACATACAACGAATACTTCACTTCCCTCGGAAGCGGCGAATTCCCTTACCTTTGCAACATGCTCATTACTTGCACCGTCATCCGCAAGGTCATCTTCGGAAACGTTGGCAGCATATATGACCGGTTTGAAAGTCAGTAAGTCGTATGTATTAAGAAGAGCTTTTTTGTCATCATCATCCGTGACAAAACTTCTGGCAGCCTTGCCGTCTTCAAGGTGTGCTTTTAATTCTTCAAGAAGCTCAAGTTCTTTTGCAAGGGCTTTGTCATTTCTTGCACCACGGGAAACCTTTGCGATTCTTCTGTCAATAATATCAATATCAGAAAAGATAAGCTCAAGGTTAATTGTCTCAATATCTCTTAATGGGTCGATAGAGCCGTCAACGTGGACGATATTGCTGTTCTCAAAACATCTTACCACATGAACGATAGCGTCGGTTTCTCTTATATGTGAAAGGAACTGGTTACCAAGACCCTCACCCTTAGAAGCACCTTTTACAAGTCCTGCGATATCAACAAATTCGATAACTGCGGGAACTATTTTTGCCGAATTATATAAATCAGATAATAACTGAAGCCTTTCGTCAGGTACTGAAACAACACCGACATTAGGGTCGATTGTACAGAACGGATAGTTAGCCGATTCCGCACCTGCCTTTGTCAATGAGTTAAAAAGTGTACTTTTACCTACGTTAGGCAATCCTACGATACCAAGTTTCATTTTCTAAAATCCTCCTTAAAAACCGATTATATCACATAATATGTCAAGTTGAAAACATAAAAATAGATTGATTAATTGAGGACATTGGAATATACTTATAAAAAAATATAAGGAGACATAAAATATGGGAGCAATCAGATTTCCTAATCTCGGATTTGAAATTGATTTGCCGACAGGTTTTTATATCGGCAGCTTTGAAATTAAATTTTATGGAATAATTCTTGCACTCGGACTTATTGCCGGAGCGCTTCTTGCTTATCACGGAGCCAAAAAGACGGGACAGAAGGTAGACGATTACATTGACTTTACCTTTTTTGCCGTAATCGGTGCAATAATATGCGCAAGAATATATTATGTGGCATTTGAATGGGATTACTATTCACAGAATCTCAAGGAGATTTTTAACATCCGCGGCGGCGGAATTGCGATATACGGTGCAATTATAGGTGGCGTAATCGTTCTTATAATATTTAGTAAAGTTAAGAAATTAAGCTTCTTTAAGATGGCGGATACCATTATTCCGGGACTTTTAATAGGTCAGATTATCGGAAGATGGGGCAATTTCGTAAACAGGGAAGCCTTCGGAGGCTATACAAATAACCTTCTCGCAATGCAGATACCTCTTAAAGATGTGTCCGTGGGAACAATATCCGATAATATGCTTGTGGATGTATTCGGAACCACCTACGTTCAGGTGCATCCTACGTTTCTCTATGAAAGCGTGCTGAATCTTGTACTGCTTATCCTGATACTGATATTCAGGGACAAGAAAAAGTTCCAAGGCGAGACGCTTTGCAGATACGGCGTTGGATACGGAATCATAAGATTCTTTGTGGAGGGCTTACGAACAGACCAGCTCCAGTTACATAACGGAATCGCCGTTTCACAGATTGTTTCAATCGTAATCGCCGTAACCGGACTTTTCTTTATCGTGTTTATGCACATAAGATTAAGAAAAACCGAGGGCATATTTGACCCTACCCCTGAAAAGGCGGTAGCAGCAAAAGCAGCCGTTACAGAGGAAACTGTTGAAGAGAAAGAGAAAGAAGTTGTGGAGGAAGATACAGAAACAACTCCTGACAATACACCGGATACAAAAGAAAATGTGGGAGAAGATACCACAGAAGAATAAAACAATATATTGTATTAATTAAAATACCGTAGCGTATATGTTGTATACATATCGTTACGGTATTTTTTTGGGTAAATATACCATATTCTACCACTCAAAAAAACCTAGGTTTTTAGGCAAAAATACTTGAAAAAATCCCTGAAAAGTAATAATATAGATTAAAACGTGGTAGAAAGTAGTTACTATGTGTTAGAAAGTGGTAGATTTGCAGATTTAATCCTTTGAAAATACCGGACGGAAAGGGGTGATAACATGTTCAAAGGTGAATATAATCACTCGATTGACAGTAAAGGACGTGTTATCGTACCGGCTAAGTTCAGGGAACAGTTAGGAGAATCTTTTGTTGTTACAAAAGGACTTGACGGATGTTTATTCGGATTTCCGAATGACAGCTGGCAGGAATTTGAGGACAAGCTCTCATCACTTTCCACAAGCAACATGGAATCAAGAAAACTGGTAAGATTCTTTACCGCCGGAGCTGCCGACTGTGAAATTGATAAACAGGGACGAGCACTTATACCGGGCGTATTAAGGGATTTTGCGGGACTTGATAAGGACGTAGTAATAATAGGTGTGGCAAAACGTATTGAATTCTGGAGCAAAGACAAGTGGAACAGTCTCACTGACGAATGTGACAGCAATATGGACGAAATAGCTGCTAACCTTGACGCACTTGGCGTTTCACTTTAAGCGGACACTTTAGAAGGGGGTCACAATGGAATTTTCACATAAGTCAGTTCTTTTGAACGAATGTATAGAAAATCTTAATATTAAACCCGATGGGATTTATGTTGACGGTACCCTCGGAGGAGCAGGTCATTCTTACCATATATGCGAGAGACTTTCTGAAAAGGGACGTCTTATCGGCATTGACCAGGATGAGGATGCGATACGTGCCGCCACCACAAGACTTGAGCCATTTAAGGACAGGGTGACTATTGTTAAGGATAATTACAGCAATATTAAAAATGTGCTCTCCTCACTTGGCATAGATAAAGTTGATGGTATTCTTTTGGATATCGGGGTCTCATCTTACCAGCTTGATAATGCTGAACGTGGATTTACTTATAAAGAAGAGGATGCACCTCTTGATATGAGAATGGACAGGCAGTCAGGCATAACAGCGGAAGACGTTGTGAATGATTACAGCGAAATGGAACTTTTCAGGGTAATAAGGGACTACGGCGAAGAACAGTTTGCAAAAAATATAGCCAAGCATATATGTATAGAAAGAAGTAAATCGAGAATTACCACAACAGGACGCCTTACAGAGATAATCAAGGCGGCGATACCGATGAAATTCAGGGTCAACGGAGGACATCCGGCGAAAAAGACATTCCAGGCAATAAGAATAGAAGTGAACAGGGAACTTTATGTTCTGGAAGAATCCATAGATACTATGATTGATTTACTGAACGATAAAGGAAGGTTATGTATTATCACATTCCATTCCCTTGAAGACAGAATAGTTAAGAATAAATTCAGGGATAACGTTAATACGTGTACATGCCCTCCGGATTTCCCGGTGTGTGTATGTGGCAACAGACCTAAGGGAGTAATAATTACGAGAAAACCGATTGTTCCTACGGAGGAAGAAATTGAAATCAATAAAAGAGCCAAAAGCTCAAAATTAAGGGTATTTGAAAGGGTTATTTAGGTATGAACAGAAATTTTTACATAAACGGCAGCGCGGCGCCGGCAAGAATTACAGAAGAGCCGGTAAGAAAGCCAAGAAGAACGGCACCTCTTACCAAAGAACAGATTAGAAAAAGACAGGTGGACAGATATGCCGAAGCAAACAGGGAAAGAGCAGTCAGATTCGGCAGACTCTACACATTTTTTATCGTTGTTGCAGTAGCGGTAACAATGGTTGCCTGTGTGGGTTTTATTAAAGAATATAACAGAAATACAGCCAACAATAATAAGATAAAGGCATTAAGCGAGGAACTTTCAAAGGCAAAAGAAGCCAACGATTTAAAGAAACTTACTATAGATACATCTATAGATTTTGACTATATATATAAGACAGCAACTGAGGAACTTGGTATGGTACACGCAGGTAAGGATCAGATTGTAGAATATAAAAGCGGTGAAAGCGAATATGTTATACAATACAAAGACATTACCCAAGGAGAATGATACTAAGGAGCAGCAATGTCAGTAAAAAGAGAACCGAAAAGCAAAAAATTCACAAATAAAATGAAAAAGAAACTTTTAGTTATTTTCCTGCTTGCGGGAATTGTGCTTTTGGGACTTTCATACACGTTAATCAGACTTAATCTGAGCAAGGGCAAAAGTTATTCAAAAGCAGTATACAATAACTATGGCTATGACAGCAGGGCTATTGCGGCAAGAAGAGGCGACATAACCGACCGTAACGGAACAATTCTTGCATACTCCACAAGGGTATATAACCTGATAATCGATTCAAAGGTTATGCTGTCATCCGATGGAAAATACAGACAGACAACAGTGGATGCTTTAGCAAAATATTTTCCGAAACTTGATGTGGATAAGTTAAATGAGTTTCTTGATGAAAATGCCCAGAAAGAAAACAAAAATGCTTACAAAAAATTCCTTGAAGAGTTGACAGAGGATGAAATAAGCGAATTTAAGACAGCGATGTCTGAATCTGATAAAATTAAAGGCGTGTGGTTTGAAGAAGAATATAAAAGAACTTACCCTTTTAAATCCCTTGCTGCAGACCTCATAGGATTTGCAAGCAACGGCGGAAGCGGGGAAATCGGAATTGAACAGTCATATAATTCCTATCTTTCCGGAACTGACGGAAGAATATACGGATATATAAATGACAGCTCATATAAATCACAGGTTATAGCTGCCGAAAACGGAAACACGATAGTATCCACAATCGATTACAGTATCCAGAATATAATCGAAAATGCCATAAAAGATTTTAACGATGAGTATGGCTCTTTATCAACAACGGTAGTTGTTATGAATCCGAAAAACGGGGAAGTTCTCGGAATGGCGGATTATCCTACTTTTGACCTGAATAATCCAAGGGATGTTTCATCAATGTATACGGATGAAGAACTTGACGCCATGGATGAAGATAAGAGAGTCGAAGCCTACTATTCATTATGGAAAAATAACGCAGTCAGTAAAATATATGAGCCGGGTTCTGTTTTTAAAACCTTTACCGTAAGCGAGCTTATTGAAGAAGACCTTATAAAACTTACGGATGTGGTTAAATGTGACGGATACGGCGTGTATGACAGTACGAAGATTCTTTGTAACGGCGGTGAGGGACACGGCGATGTTACCCCTACATGGGCACTTTGCAGGTCCTGCAACGACGCACTTATGCAGTATGGTGAGATTCTCGGCAAAGAGAGATTTAATAAGTATCTTCATACATATAAATTCGGACAAAAGACAGACATTGACATACCGTCTGAGGAAGCCGGACTTCTTATATCCGAAAGCGGAATGATGGATGTAGACCTTGCAACCAATTCTTTCGGACAGAACTTGAGCGTTAATATGATGCAGATGATGGCGGCTTTTTCGTCCGTAATTAACGGAGGAAAATATTACAAGCCACACGTTGTCAAAGAAATAAGAGACAGTCAGGGAGAACTTGTTGAGTCAATCAATCCTGTACTTGTGACAGAAACGGTTTCAGAAGAAACCTCTGCAGTTATGCGTTCAATGTTAAGAGCCGTAGTTGATTACGGAACTGCAGGTTATGTATATATGGACGGATATTCAATCGGCGGAAAAACAGGTGCAGCCGAGAAGATACCGAGAGATAAGAAAAGCTATGTAGTATCTTTTATGGGATTTGCTCCTGCTGAAGACCCTGAAGTGCTCGTATATGTGGTAATCGATACTCCTGATTGTGAAGAGTATGATACATCATGGTCGGCACAGATGGTTGCAGCAGATATAATGCACAAACTGGTTCCTTATCTTGGAATACCTGCGGACAATCCTGACTATGAAAGAGATGTATATATTGATGCTGAGACTCTTGAACCTGTGGTAAAAAGACTTTCATCAGTTGATGTGGATGAAGTTAAGCCTGACGGAGGAGCTAATCTTCCTGATGAGGAGGAAACTACCTCGAAGGAGGACAATCAGGAGGAAACATCGTCAGAAAATGAGACCCCTTCAGAAGGCGAATCTTCACAGGAGGAGACCACGCCGGGAGATAATAATGAATCCCCGCCTGAGGAAACTACCTCCGGGTAGACTCCATAATGGGTCATAAAGTAAAAGTTTTCGTAATAGAATAATATTATGAAAGCATTAAAAAAACATAGAACCAAAATTAAATTTATCGCATACGCCGTTTTCCTTATGATGTCGGGACTGATAGGGAGAATGACGTATGTTGTTGTATTCAGAGGTGAAGAGCTTACAGTAAAAGCAACCGAACTTCATGAAAGAGAAAGAGCAATAAAAGCGGGGCGTGGAAGGATAATCAGTTCTGACGGAACGGTGCTTGCCACTAACGAGACAGTATGTACCGTGTCGGTTATCCATTCACAGATAAAAGACCCCGAAAGAGTAATAAGCGTTCTTTCAAAAGAACTTGATATGGATGAAGAAAAAGTAAGAAAATATGTAGAAAAATTTTCATCCATGGAAAAAGTTAAATCGAATGTACCAAAAGAAACGGGAGATGCCATAAGAAGCTATGAGCTTGCAGGCGTCAAGGTGGATGAGGACAGTAAAAGAATCTACCCTTATTCCGAACTTGCCTCAAAAGTCCTTGGTTTTACAGGAGCTGATAATCAGGGAATACTGGGATTAGAGGTACAATACGATGACGTCCTGAAAGGGACTAACGGACAGATACTTACCTTGACAGATGCGGCAGGAATAGAAATAGAAGAAAAAGAAGTAAAAAGAGTTGAGCCTGTTGCCGGTGATGATTTGTACATAAGCATTGATTATAACATCCAGTCTTATGCAACACAGCTTGCAAGGACGGCATACTATGCGAATCAGGCAAAGTCGGTCAGCATGATTGTCATGAATCCCAATAACGGGGAGATACTGGCAATGGTTAATTACCCCGAATATAATCTTAATGACCCGTTTACCGACGGGACAATGGAGGAAATGAACAAAATATGGCGAAATACCGTTATTAATGATACCTATGAACCGGGTTCTACATTTAAAGTTGTGACGGCAACTGCCGCACTTGACAGCGGAAGCGTTACACTTAATAATCACTATTCCTGCAGCGGCAGGATTCATGTAGCGGACCGCTTTGTAAGATGTGCCAATGCCAGAGGACACGGTGCACAGACATTTGCACAAAGCCTCCAGAATTCCTGTAACCCTGCATTTATTACCTGGGGACTTATGACAGGAAAAGATAATATGATAAAATACATGGAAAGCCTCGGATTGTACAGTAAAACCGGTGTGGACCTTCCAGGTGAAGCCGGCTCCATCATACATAAAACTGAAAATATTAAAGAGCTTGACCTTGCGATAATGTCTTTCGGACAGTCATTCCAGATTACTCCGTTACAGTTATTAAGGGCAGTAGGTGCCGTGGTTAATGGCGGTAAACTCGTCACACCCCACTTCGGAGTTAAAAAAATTGATACGGAAGGTAATATTTCGGTATTGGAATATGAGGAAAGCGGTACTATAATAAAACAGTCAACCACCGAAACGATGCGAGGACTTTTAAAGAACGTTGTTGAGCTTGGAGGCGGACTTAACTGCAAAATCGAAGGCTATTCGATTGCGGGCAAGACTGCAACCTCCGAAAAACTTCCGCGAGGCAACGGTAAATATATTGCCAGTTTTATAGGAATTGCACCGGCGGAGAATCCGCAGGTAATAGCAATGTGCATTATTGACGAACCGGTTGGAATGCATTATGGTGGCGTAATTGCCGCACCGGTGGTAAAATCATTATTTGAGAATATACTTCCATACCTTGGAATAGAGAAAGGACAGACGTAAAATGGATTTAACAGATAAGAAAATAGTTGTTGTAGGAACGGGAGTAAGCGGAATGGGAGCGGTAAAGCTTCTTTCAGAGACTTCGGCAGATATTACTTTATATGACGGTAACGATAAATTAGACAGGGATGAAGTTCTTAAAAAGATTCCCGATGACTGCGATTTAAGACTTATAATCGGTGAAATGCCTGACGAGGTTGTCAAAGAGACGGATTTGCTTGTAATAAGTCCCGGAGTTCCGATAGACAGCGATATTGTTAAATTATTTGAAAAGGAAAATGTTCCGGTATGGGGAGAAATAGAACTTGCTTATAACTTTGAACAGGGAACTGTTTTTGCAATTACGGGAACTAACGGAAAAACAACTACCACAACGCTTGTGGGTGAGATAATGAAAAAATATAACAATCAGACTTTTGTTGTGGGTAATATAGGTAATTCCTATACGGGGGAAGTTCTTAAGACAACAAAGGACAGCTATACCGTTGCTGAAATCAGCAGCTTCCAGCTTGAGACAATCAAGGAATTTGCACCAAAAGGAAGTGCAATCCTTAATATAACTCCGGACCACCTTAACAGACACTACACCATGGAAAATTATGCAGCTGTCAAGGAGTCGATTACCAAGAACCAGTGGAAGGTCAGGGAGGATGATTACTGCGTTCTCAATTATGATGATAAGCTTCTCAGGGAATTCGGTAAAACAATTAAGAATCCTGTATATTTTTCAAGAAAAGAAAAACCTTCCAAAGGAGCATATCTTGACGGCAGGATTATAAGATATTTTGACGGCAAAGATGATTATGAAGTGATGTCTGTAGACGATATGCACCTTTTCGGCAACCATAATTATGAAAATGTCATGGCGGCAGTCGCAATGACAATAGAAGCAGGAGTGCCTCTTGATATTATCACAAGCGTGATTAAAGATTTTATGGGTGTCGAACACAGAATCGAATATGTTAGAGACAAAGACGGCGTAACCTATTATAATGATTCAAAGGGAACTAACCCGGACTCATCAATTAAGGCACTCGAAGCAATGTCAAGACCGACAATACTCATTGCCGGAGGATATGACAAACATTCGGAATTTGATGAATTTATTGAAGCATTTGATAATAAAGTAAAATTAATGGTATTGCTTGGACAGACGGCAGACCAGATAGAAGAAACCGCTGTCAGACACGGATTTACAAATATTGTGAAAACAGACAGCCTAGAAAATGCGGTAAAGATATGTGCTGAAAATGCAGTATCGGGTGATGTTGTATTGCTTTCACCTGCCTGTGCAAGCTGGGGTATGTTTAAAAATTATGAAGAAAGAGGAAAACTCTTTAAGGAATATGTCAACAGTTTATAAAATTATGGGGAGATGGACTTATGAAAAAGCCTGAATTGACCAAAAAAGGACAGTTTTTTGACTATAGTACCTTGATAATTGTATTTGTGCTTCTGGCTTTCGGACTTGTTATGATTTTCAGTACGAGTTCGTACAGTGCGGCGGCTACATACGGGGATTCTGCATTTTATTTTAAGAAACAGCTTATGGCAACTGTTCTTGGACTTGCAGCCATGATGATTATGTCATTTATACCGTATCAGAAGATATACAGATTTGCCGTACCCGTTTATGTGATTGCACTTCTGACAGTTTTTCTTGTAAAAACAGGTCTTGGTCTTGACGTAAAAGGTGCGACAAGATGGGTTAAAATAGGTCCGTTATCATTTCAGCCGGCAGAAGCTGTCAAACTGGGAACTATAATTATGCTTGCGGCATTTGCTTCTTTCAGCGGTAAATACATGGCAAAGGCAAGGCAGAATATTTTTTTCCTGATAATAGCACTGATACCTACACTGCTGTTGTTTGTTATAACCAACAACTTAAGTTCCGCTATAATAGTGCTTGGAATTGCCTATATAATGCTTATCGTATCCAATCCGAGACCGAAGTGGATATACGTTGTAAGCATAATTGGCGTTGTGGCTGTGACGGCACTCCTTATATATGTGTTTAACAATCTTGACCCGACATCCGATTCCAACTTCCGTTTTAAACGTCTTTTTGCATGGCGTGACCCTGAACATTTTGCGTCAGAGACAGGTTATCAGACATTACAGGCAATGTATGCCATCGGTTCAGGCGGTTTCTTTGGAAAAGGGCTTGGCAACAGTATCCAGAAACTGGGATTTATTCCTGAAGCCCATAACGATATGATTTTTTCCATTGTATGTGAAGAATTGGGATTATTCGGTGCAATCTGCATCATAATACTTTTTATTCTTCTCATATATCGTTTTATGGTGGTTGCCAACAATGCACCGGATTTATTCGGTTCATTGCTTGTGGTAGGCGTGCTTGCCCATATAAGCATCCAGGTAATCCTTAATATAGCGGTTGTAACCAATACAATACCGAATACCGGTATATCTCTTCCTTTTATAAGTTACGGAGGAACTTCTGTGTGCTTCCTGCTTGTGGAGATAGGAATTGTATTAAATGTCTCAAGGCAGATAAGGGTTCCTGTATATACAACCAATAACAGGCGTGGTGGATGATATGAGAAAACGTAGAAAGAGAAAAAAATGGTGGATTCCCATAATAATCCTTTTAGCTGCGGCAGTGGGAATCTTCTTTTTCGGGAGAAAATATTTCCAAATAAAAGAAATCAATATTTCAGGAAGCGATAAGTATACATACGAAGAACTTTATAATTATATTTTCAAAGACCGTAACGATAAAAACATGATTTTGTTTAAGTACACGGACAAGAAAGCACCGAAACCGGAAATACCTTTTATTGCCAAAACGGTGATTGATATTAAGTGGCCTTCAACCATTAATATAACGGTTTACGAAAAAAGTATAATAGGATATGTATATTATTACGGTTCATATATGTACTTTGACAAAGACGGTACCGTGGTGGAAAGCTCATACGAGCTTATTGACGGTATTCCTGAAATCAAGGGACTGACCTATAATCATATTGTTCTGAATGAGAAGCTGGATGTTAATGTTCCGGAGGTGTTCGGAGCTATAATGGATTTAAAACAATACCTTGACAAATATAACATTGATATTGATGAAATCGATGTGGATGATGACCTTGAACTTTCAGTTAAAATAGGAGACATTAAAGTGCTTCTTGGTAACGACAGCGTTATGTTAAGCGAAAAAATCTATGAACTAAGCTGTATGATTCCGAAATTCGGAGATAAAAGCGGTACTCTTGATATGAGAGAGTATTCAAAGGACAGCAAATATGTTATTTTAATGGAAGATAAGTGATAAAAAATACAATTTCGTATTGATATTTTTTGAAAAAAATACTATATTATTATTATGTTGGTTTAGAGGAGGATAGGACCTTGTTAGAAATAGTGACTAATGAGACTAATGCATCAGCAAGAATAATCGTTGTTGGTGTTGGCGGCGCAGGTAATAATGCCGTTAATAGAATGATAGAAGAGAAAATTGTAGGCGTTGAGTTTGTAGGCGTTAATACAGACAAGCAGGTGCTCAAGCTTTGTAATTCACCTGTTGTAATTCAGATTGGCGAGAAGCTTACCAAGGGTCTTGGCGCAGGAGCTAAGCCTGAAGTTGGTGAGAAGGCAGCCGAAGAAAGTTATGAAGAACTTACAGAAGCACTCAAGGGAGCAGATATGGTATTTGTTACCTGTGGAATGGGTGGCGGAACCGGAACAGGTGCAGCACCTATTGTTGCTAAGATTGCTAAGGATATGGGTATCCTTACTGTAGGCGTTGTTACTAAGCCATTTAAGTTTGAAGCTAAGACAAGAATGACTAATGCCCTGGCAGGAATTGAGAAGCTTAAGGAGAATGTTGATACATTAATTGTTATTCCTAATGACAGACTCCTTGATATAATTGACAAGAAGACAACTTTACCTGATGCCCTTAAGAAGGCTGATGAAGTTTTACAGCAGGCAGTACAGGGAATTACAGACCTTATTAATGTTCCGGGTCTTATTAACCTTGACTTCGCAGATGTCCAGACTGTAATGAAGGATAAGGGTATTGCCCATATCGGTATCGGACAGGCTACAGGTGATGACAAGGCTATTGAAGCTGTTAAGATGGCAGTTGCCAGCCCACTTCTTGAGACTACTATTGAAGGTGCTTCACACGTTATCATCAATGTAAGTGGTGATATCGGACTTATGGAAGCCAGTGAAGCAGCAGATTACATACAGGAACTTGCAGGCGAGACAGCCAATATTATCTTTGGTGCTAAGTATGATGACTCAATGCCTGACCAGGTTACAATTACAGTAATTGCTACAGGTCTTGATGAGGAGGCTGCTCCAAGTCCGGCTAAGGCAATGGCAGGATTTAACTATACACCTTCAACACCTGTCAGACCGGCTTCAACACCATCTTACCGTCCTGTAACTTCAAGCAATGATACAACAAGACGTGAGATTCCGGGTCTTGCAAGACCGGGCAAGGTTGAACCTACTGTAGAAGAAAAGGAAATCAAGATTCCTAACTTCCTTACAAGCAGAAGAAATAAATAGTTGTAACGAATATGCATCCCTCCGGAGTTATTTCCGGGGGGATTTTTATAAGCAAGAACAGTAGTTCGGAAAATTTATTTGACATTAAAACAACTGAATGTTAATATACTATCAGAAGGTGATGCCGATAGACGGTCAGCCTTAAAGAAAAGTGATTAATAATAACCACAATATGGGTTTAAATGAGTGATTATAAGTGGTTCGGTTGTGAGTAAAAAATAAAATAATGTATTTATGGAATGGGTGGTTGAAACTTTTAGAACTTTTATGAAAAATGAAATGATTTGAAAATGTAGATATAACATTATTTTAATATAAAATTGAGCCAAAGGTGGGAGAGACTGAGTGTGTTACAGTGACAATTATTTTACCATTAACACAGAAGATAAGGCAAAAGAATTTGGATTGGCAATTATAAAGGCAGTGAAAAAAACGCATACAATAGCAAATAAGTGTAAGAAACTTACAGAAGAATTGGATATCGCTAAAAAATGTAATGATAAAGATTATGTGGTATACGTATTACAAAAGTACATAAACCAATATAAAAATTTATTAGAAAAGCGAAATATGATTCGGATATGTTTAATTAGTGGACAAGAGTATAATAAATTAAATATTGAGTACTGGATAGAACAGTTGAATATTATGAAACAGTTTATATATTTATTTGAAGCACAGAAATCAATTGAAAAAGAAACTATTAAGCAATGTTTGAAAAAGATATTAACGCTTAATGGAAAATTTGCTAGAGAAGAAATTGATAAGTATTGTTAAATAATCCTTATATTTATAGAATGTGAATTTACAAATAGGAGTATTTTTGATAATGGATATATATAGAATTATTAGTTTAGAAGCATTTGTAGATTTGTTACATAATAAAAGAGAACGCTATGTACGACCTACTACATGGGATGATAATTATGAAGGATATTTGTTTAGTAAAATTGAAAATAAAGAGGATAGACGAAAAATAATAGAGGAAATGTATTATAATGTCTGTCCAAGAAATTATTATGCGACGATAAATAATTTGTTTAAGTTAGAACATAGTAAATATTTCGTATATGGTCAATGTTGGTCTACTTTATTTGATAGCGATGCCCTATGGAGAATATATTCATATAATAATCATGCAATTCAAATTAAAACAACCAATAGCATAATAGAGAATATGTTAAAATCAAATCCTGATGTTTCACATGATATTAGAGAAGTAAAATATGATGTTGAACCTGAAAATGATTTAGTGAAAAAACAGATATTACAGGTAAAAGAAAACCAAAAGGTATATGAACCATTTTTTCACAAGCGAAAAGCGTTTAAACACGAAGCTGAAGTCAGGGTATTAATCGATGATAAAAGATGGTATAAAGCATCATGGATGAGAAATTTTGAGGCAAAATGGAAAATAGATGAAAAAATGCAAGAGTTTTCAGAAGATATAGATAGAATAAATGAAATAGAAAAAAGATTAGAAGTATGTATGGGACGATGGGCAGAAAAAGAACTTTGTGTTAATTACTATCAGCCAATAAAAAGCTTGAACAGGTATATATCAGGGGTTAGGGTTCATCCAATGGCAGAGAAGTGGTATGTAGAACTCATACAAGGATTATGCCAAAAAGAAGAAATAAAATTTGAAGGGCGGTCAAATTTATATGGGATGTGATTCAAAAATGGTATAACTTTTGATTATTATAACATTGCACGTAGAAACATATTTATGAATTATAATTAGTAAGTCAAAACTACTGTGGAGAAAAGTTTTAAAATATGATAGAATATACCATAATGTTTATACATGTAAGTTCATTAATATAAACAGTCCTATATAAATGCTTAGAGGTGAATAAAATGTTGGAGTTGTTTAATGATATAGATTTTGAGTATGTAAATTCTGAGGATTCGATGATAATTCTTGATGATTGTATTAATGCATTGGGTAAGATGAAAGAGAAATCTGTAGACATGATATTTGCAGATCCACCATATAATCTAGGAAAGAATTTCGGAAACAATAGCGATAATTGGAGCGATAGAAAAAAATACTTAGAATGGTGCTATAAATGGATAGATGAATGCTTTAGAATCTTAAAAGATGATGGGACATTCTATATAATGAATTCGACTCAGAATATGCCATATATATCTGTATATTTACAGGAAAACTATTATGTGATTAATGACATTGTATGGACGTATGACAGTTCTGGTGTACAATCGAAAAGAAAGTTTGGCTCGTTGTATGAACCTATAATTATGGCAACAAAGAGTGCAAAGGCGAAATATACGTTTAATTATCAGGACATACTTGTTGAGGCAAAAACGGGTGCAAAGAGAGGATTAATTGACTATCGGAAGAATCCTCCACAACCGTATAATACGCAGAAGGTTCCTGGAAACGTGTGGGAATTTCCTAGAGTAAGGTATAAGATGAAAGAATATGAAAATCATCCTTCACAAAAGCCGATTGTTTTATTGGAACGAATAATAAAAGCATCTAGTAATAAGGGCGAAATAGTGCTTGATCCATTTGGAGGCACTTTTTCTACTTGTGCTGTTGCACATGATATGGGGAGAAAAACTATAGGCATAGATATTAATAGAGATTATTTTAAAATAGGTGTTCGCAGGACTGGAATTTCGGATGAATATGATGGTGAAAAGCTAGTTCAGGATCGAAGTCGAAAAACGAAGAATAAATCAAAAAAGTCTAGACAGACTGAGAGCCTGCCTGGTCAGATCGTTATAAATTGGTAATAGGAGTAAGGAATATGGCAAAAAAACGGATGTTGGATTTTGTGGCAGCAATAATGTATGAAGAATATAATGAGGAGGGAGAAAAAGTATATCAGGAGTCGTTGCTTATTCAGTATTTAAACTCAAAAATGAATGCGGTTAATGGCAATAGTAAAAGTAGGAGAAGTTTTGCCAATATATATGCCATATATTCACTGCTGGTGGTATATAAAGAAATTAGAGAAAGTTATGAAAATTTTAAAGGAACAAATTTTACACATTTATGGTCATATTGCCGGTCTATGTATGGTGGGTCAAAATTACAAAATCATTCATTCAATAATCGTATAGACAGGGAATTTGTTAACAAATTTGGTGATGAAAACTTAATTATACAACAGAATGGTTTATATAAAATCAATACAAAATATATTGAATTATCAGATTATAATGTGGCAGATGTTGCAAGAAAAATAATAGAAAAATATGTTGAATTAATAAGACAAAAAGATGAAGAATTGGGGAGAAGGCTAAATGAACTTGCGAATAGTGATGAACAGGATTTAAAGCATGGATTGAGTGATTTTATCTCGGAAGATAGTGAGGCTAGGATTTTTGAAATTTCAAGTTATGCGATATTGCGTAATTATTATAAAAAACAAAGTGTTTATTGGGGAGAGTCATTAGATTATTTGAATAAAGAGGAATTACAATTATATAAGATGGGTAGAACAAATGCTAATGATGGTGGAATTGACTTTATAATGAAACCTTTAGGAAGAATTTTTCATGTAACAGAGGTAATGAATTTTGATAAATACCTTTTGGACGTTGATAAAATTTTGCATTATCCAATTACGTTTGTTGTTAAGACCAATAAAACAAAAGAAGTATTGTTTTTAGAATTGACCGAATATGTAAAGGCAAAATATGATGATGAGAAAATTCAAAATAAATATTTAGAAGCGGTAGAAGAACTGATAACAATCGTTGATTTGAATGAATACATAAATAAATTGAGTTTGGAAGAATTAAAACAAGTTTTAAATGATATAGATGTATATTATAAGTTAGAAATGAATGAGGAGGATGAAGAAGAGTAATATCATGATAACAAGATAGTGATACAATTTGACAAAAGCCATTATAACAATTAGAACCAAGACTGTTCTGAATAATGGCGTGGAATATTTGTTCGTTTAATATAAAACTAAAAATTTGTGAATTATTACTACCTTTGTTTCAAAGTATAATGGATGTAAAATATGAATAAGTTCTAATTTTAGTTTCTATTATGGGGCGTAAGCATTGCAAACTTGGAACATAGTATAAATATTTTCCCCCTCCCCCATTGACACCGTCCACTCCGTATGTTAGAATAACACTATCCAAAAAGGGAGTAGTTGCATGCTAAGCATGTTCCGGTTTTCGTCAGGACGTCCGCAAGGACCGGGAATCGGATGACTATTTTGTTAAACGAGACTTTTTGTGTATTTTTTTGATGCACAAAAGGTCTTTTTCTTTTGTGCAAAGGATAATCCAGATATTAAAATTAAGAAAGAGGAGACAGCGTATGAAAGAAGTTTACAGAATGACAAAAGATGAACTTGCAAAGCAGTACGGCATGAAAGGACTGACGGAAGAACAGGCAGCAAAGAACCTTGAGACATACGGCAGAAATGAATTATTGGATAAGGGTAAGAAAAGTATATTAAAAATTTTTCTGAGCCAGTTTGCGGATTTACTTGTTATTATTTTGATTATAGCTTCCGTTATATCAATGATATCAGGCAATGTGGAAAGCACTATTGTAATAATTGCGGTAATTGTGCTTAATGCGATATTAGGAACTGTCCAGTATGTAAAAGCACAGAAATCACTGGATTCATTAAAAGAACTGTCATCACCGAAAGCAAAAGTCTTGAGGAATGGAGTTAAGAAAGAAGTAATGGCAAAAGATATAGTTCCCGGCGACATACTTTTACTTGAAGCAGGGGACATTGTAGCGGCAGACGGAAGAATTATTGAAAGCTATTCATTGCAGGTAAACGAAAGCTCGCTGACAGGGGAATCCACCAATGTAGAAAAGAAAGACATTGAAATACCTGAGGAATGTGCGCTTGGAGACAGAATTAATATGGTGTATTCCGGCAGTCTTGTGACCTATGGACGTGCCGAGGTGCTTGTGACATCAACGGGAATGAATACGGAGATAGGCAAAATCGCAAATCTTATGAATGATACGGGGGATAAGAAAACGCCACTTCAGGTAAGCCTTGATGATTTCAGCAAAAAGCTTGCTATAATAATCATGGCTATAAGCGTGGTTGTATTTTTACTTAGAATCTGGCAGAAAGAACCCGTGTTGGATTCACTTATGTTTGCCGTGGCTTTGGCGGTAGCGGCTATTCCTGAAGCGTTAAGCTCTATCGTAACCATTGTTCAGGCAATGGGAACACGGAGAATGGCAAAAGATAATGCCATTATAAAAGAACTTAAAGCCGTTGAAAGCCTTGGCTCCGTATCTGTAATCTGCTCCGACAAGACGGGTACGCTTACACAGAACAAAATGACGGTAACGGAAGTGTATATTGACGGAAAATGTATTCTGCCGGAAGAAATTGACATAAGAAGCAGACTGCACAGATATCTTTTATATAACGCAATATTAAATAACGATTCCTCCATTGCAGGAGGCAAAGAAATAGGAGACCCTACGGAAACCTGCCTCCTTGTAATGGCGGAAAAAGCAGGTCTCAGGGATAAAGGGATATCGGAAGAAGACATAAGAGATATGATGGAAAGACAGGAGGAAATTCCTTTTGATTCCGACAGAAAACTTATGAGCAGCAAATATAGTGTACATGGTGTTCCTACCGTTTTTACAAAGGGCGCCGTGGATGTACTTCTTGCAAGAACGGAGTACATTATGGAGGGAGATATTGTCAGGGCAATTAATAAAACCGATATTGATAATATTCTTAACCGGAACCGTATATTTTCGGAAAAAGGAACAAGAGTCCTTGCCTTTGCATATAAAGAATGTAAGAAAGACGAACATCTTACAAAAGAGGATGAAAAGGGGTATATTTTTATCGGACTTACATCCATAGTTGACCCACCAAGAGAAGAATCCAAGGAAGCGGTTTTATCAGCAATAAATGCTGGAATTAAGCCGGTTATGATAACAGGAGACCATAAAGTAACGGCAACAGCCATAGCGAAACAGATTGGAATATATCACGACGGAGATATTGCTTTAACTGGGGCAGAACTTGATAAAATATCGGACGAAGAGCTTAGTGATACGCTTGAAAAAGTATCGGTATACGCAAGAGTGTCGCCTGAGAATAAGATAAGAATTGTGGACGCATGGCAGAAAAAAGGTAAAATTGTGGCTATGACAGGTGACGGGGTTAATGATGCACCTGCATTAAAGAAAGCTGATGTGGGTGTTGCAATGGGAATCACGGGAACGGAGGTTTCCAAAGATGCGGCGGCAATGGTTTTATCGGATGATAATTTTGCCACAATAATCAAGGCTGTACTTAACGGCAGAAATGTTTATAGGAATATTATGAATTCAATACAGTTTTTGCTGTCCGGTAATTTAGCCGCAATTTTTGTAGTGCTTTACTGTTCCGTTATGGCACTTACAACTCCGTTTCTTCCGGTACATCTTTTGTTTATTAATCTATTAACGGATTCACTTCCTGCCCTTGCAATCGGTATGGAGCCTGCCGATAAATCGCTGCTGCAAAGAAAACCAAGAAATCCTAAAGAGGGTATTCTTAACAAAAAATTTTCGGTAAAATTACTGGCATACGGAATATCCATTGCAATAGTAACACAGACAGCTTTTTATATGGGATTGAAAGTTAATGCGGCATGCGCAAGCACTATGGCGTTTGCCACACTTACCCTCGCAAGACTTTTCCACGGTTTTACCTGCAGAAGTGAGTATTCGGTATTTAAAATCGGATTAAAAAGCAACAAATGGAGCGTACTGGCATTTCTGACAGGAACATTGTTGTTACTTGCGGCACTTTTACTTCCGGGATTTAAGTCGCTTTTTATGGTGGAAACATTAAGCGGATTTAATCTTCTGATGATTGTGACACTTGCTTTTTTACCGACTTTTGTATTTCAAGTTGTCAGATTAATTAAAGAGCATTATAATAAAAAATAATTACAGGAAAGGGGCATATTATGAAAGCCGGACATAGAAGAATAATAGGTTTTATATTGACTTTGTTTATCTGTGTGACAGGGATGTACTTTGGCGATGTCAAAGTAGATTCGGTTTTCGTATGCCCTTCTGTGGATGTTTCCGACGCATGCATTGAGTCCGTGGATTCTGTTGCGGATAATTATAAGGCATGTACGTCGGAAATGCTTGGCATCAGAAGAACCGTTACTTTAAGGGGTAATTTTGCACGTACTTCAGGCAGAAGAGAGTGCAGGGTTACCGCAGATTTTTATCAGGATAATGGGAACGGATGCAATATCCGCCCTTTCTATGCAGGACTTTTTGACGGAAGAGCTTACAATGTCCGTCAGGAAGAAATAGTTACCAATTATATTCATAAGTCGGACGGCAAAAAGAGAGTCTGAAAATTTCCAATCATAATTATATAATAATAATTCGGCATACGGGACGGGTATGCCTGTCTTTGTATGCCTTAAACGGAGGTTTTATATGGGACTTAATATTTTTATAGGCATAATAGGAGCAATAGCACTTGCAGCAGGTGTATGGTGCTTTTGCGTGGACAAAGGATATTTTCAGAAGAAAAAAGACGTAAACAATATTGACAGATACGAGGAAAATGAAAATGAGAAAAACTAAAGTTATATGTACTATAGGTCCAGCATGTGAGGATGTCAAAGTGCTTAGTGAGATGTGCTATGCGGGTATGAACGTTGCGAGACTTAATTTCTCCCACGGAAACCATGAAGAACATCAGAGAAAAATAGATTTGATAAAGGCAACAAGGGAAAAACTTGATATGCCGATAGCGATTATGCTTGACACAAAAGGGCCGGAGTACAGAATAGGAACTTTTGAAAACGGTAAAATCAGGCTGAATGACGGAGACAGCTTCATATTTACAACGGATGATGTTGTGGGTAATGAGAAAATAGTGTCTGTCAATTACGACAAACTTATGGAGAATCTCAAGGTTGGCGACATAATTCTTGTCAATAACGGACTTGTTATTTTTGAAGTCGGGAAAATAGAAGGAAGCAACGCATACTGTAAAGTTCTGGCAGGCGGTGAATTAAGCAATAAAAAAAGCATGAATTTCCCGGATAAGGTCATGAAGCATGATTTTCTAAGTGCTCAGGACAAAGAAGACCTTTTATTCGGAATCAAAAATGATGTGGATTTTGTGGCGGCATCTTTTGTATCCTGTAAAAA
>JBNMKN010000013.1:0-25309 GCA_050874365.1 Butyrivibrio sp.
GCAGGTACTTGGCTGGAAAACGCCAATAGAAAAACGCCATGAGCTGGAAACATAACCACTTATATTCGGTGATATATCTATAGTATCATATCATTCCTTTTATTTTAAAAACCTGGTGTCACATCATTGACTAATGTACAGTTTTAAAGTGGTTTGTGTGAATTCTGTTACGTTGTAATCGGAATCCTCCGTATTTACCTGACTTCTGTAATCCACTACAACTGTCTGTTGTCTGTCACCGACCATTTTCTGACCGAGTATATAATTCACATCAAACATCCTCGTAATTGCAGGTGTTGCGCCTCTTGCCGGAACAATAAGCTGTACATGATTGGTTTTAAGGAGTTTAAAAATCGGCTCCCAGATATATATATCTTTTGCGGCTCCAAACGGATTATCAATAAAAATTGTATTTCCAGAAATTCCCATATCAAAGGACGAATTTATGCTTGAGATATAATGAATGACCGCTATTAAAAACTGGATATAAATTCCCTGCGACTGTCCTGTGCTTCCCACAGCTTCCTCGTATTTTAAGTATCTGCTCCTGTCTTTCATATGTTCCCTTTTATACAGGCATAACCTGATACTGTTCATATCGCTTACAATTACAGAAAACAGTTTTTTCCACGATAACTGGTTTTTAATATATTTTAATTTATCGTCCTGTGTGTCAAAAGTATCTGCCCTTGCGATTGTATCGTTTATATATGTTGTCATTTTTTCTTTGTAAAATTCCTCTTTTATATAAGGAATCTGTAAAGTAATTACAGGAACAGGCTCGCCGTCAAGATTTATCTTTGAAAGCTTTGGCAGACGTTCAAGCTCTGTACGGATATTGCTGCAGATCTGGATACAACGCTCCTCGAAATTATCTGCAATCTGCTGTAAATCTCTTATGCCCTGCTCCACATTGTCTCTTTCAAGTGCAATATAATCTGCGGTTTCTTTAAGCCCTTTTATCATATCCTCAACATCTTCTGCAGATTCAGGTGCATTAAGGCTCAGTTTGATTTCTGCCGCAAGGTCATAAGCCTCCAATCCGTACAAATCATCGGATAACTTCTGTTTATCATTGAGAAAAGTATTTTTCTTACGCTGTTCATCACGTCTTAACCTGTCATACTTTTTCTCAACTTCTTCATAATTCCCGGTGATATCGTCTTCCGTAGGAATATTCTCGTCCTCCGGTATATAAATTCCCACGGCTCTGAATATTCTCTCGATATCTCTTTCCATAACAAGAAGGTCCCTGTTACTGTCGTCAATCTTTTTTAATTCTTTCTCAATATCCTGTATTCCTGCTGTAATAGCAGATATTTCCTGACGTCCCGTAACAATGTATGCCTGCGGGTCATTAAATTTTTCTCTGACAAATTCTCCGTACTGTTCTTCATAAAGCTTCTTACCATGCCATATACTTCCTTCAATACGATTCTTCTGTGCCTGTTCGGAATTAATTATACCGTCGGTTTTGTCTATTTCTGATTTAATTTTATCAAGCTGGTTTTTGATTACTAATCTTTCATCAACAGATGCTTTTGAAAAAAGTCCTTCCTCTTTTGCTTTCTTTGCCTCCGCTACGGTAAAGCCGTAATACTTAAGATTGTCAATGTTTTTCTTAATGAGTTCGTCATAACGTGCAAGCTGTTTTTCTTTATCCGCCAGCTCGCCCATTTCATCGGAAATAATTTTTCTTAAAGCTCCTGCCCTGATATTGATTTCTTCTTCCCCAATATCAGGTTCTTTTGCTTCTCCGTCGAAATAAGGCTCAAACTTTTCCTTATATTCCTTAGCGATTGTGTCAGCTTCTTCTTCAAAACTTTTTCTTATATTTTCTTTTTCAGTAAGGATTGCGTCACATGACCTGACTTTTCTTGACAGGTCTCCGTGTTCCTTAGTAAGTTCATCTGTAAGTTTTTCACAAGCTCTTACATTTTCATATAAAGAAGCCAGTCTGTCGGTATTTTCTTTTATCTTTTTATAAAGTAAAAGATTGTCAGCCACTTCACCGTTATGTGCCTGCTCCCTTTCAAAAGAAGTTTTGTAACCGTCAAGACGTTTTTTTGACATCTCCATATCCTCACTAATTCTGTTAAGATATGATGTAAGTCTCTCTTTTTCTTCTTTTATGTCCTCCGGTGCTCTGTAAGATAAGTTGGCATTAAGTTCATTTTCTGCATATCGGCAGAAATATAAATCTTTGCTTATAACATCATATTTATCATTTAATCTCGCAAGGACATCCTTTTCTTTTTCAATATCTTCACTTATTTTTATAAGCTCGGAATTAGAACCTGTTCCATTAAATATAAACGATAAATCATGGCATGCCCCTACCATGTTTTCTTTATCGGTTCTTAAAATATTATCTGTTTTCACAACAGGAATAATATAAGAGCCTGTGTTAAGGGAATAAAGCATTTCGTCATGTTTTATTTCTTCATAGCTGTCCCCGGCAAAAATCATATATGGCAGCATAGGATTTTCCGCAATATAATCACTGCGTTCGTTATCCTCCATTGATGCGATATACTCGGCTCCGCTTTTTACGTCATCATACCTGCTTTTCAGATATGAAAGGACTTCTTTATAACATCTGTCATATTCAGGAAGTTTATTTTCACTTATTGCTTTTTCGTAATTACCAAGATACTTGATTCTGCCTTTTGCTTCAACGATATTTTCGGTAATCTCAGCTAACACTTTTTCTATTTTTTCAATAAGCTGCTCAATGTCATTCTCACCGTATACATTTTTAATCTGGTTTAAGTCAGTTAAAAGATGCTGTTCTTTTTCATACAGCTTTGCAGCCCTGTCTTCCTCGTTTTTCATAAAGGAAATCTCTGTTTCCGTCTTAAGATATTCCCTGTTTAAATAAGAAATATTATTTTCCTCCTCCGAAATATGGGAAGTGTAATCGGATAAAGCCTTGTCAGATGATTTAAGCATATCCTCTGCTTTGGAAATTATATCTTCGATACCCGCATTGGATGTGAGGTTACATCCAAGCATAAGTTCATCCGTGTTTTTATTAAGTTCTTCAAGTTCGTTTTTAAGTTGTTTTAACTGACCCTGGTTTTTATTGATTTCACCGTAAACATTAAGTTTTTTATCGGCTGCCTCATCCCTGTCTGCACTAACTTTTTCTGTCAAAGCCTTAATTTCATTAATCTGTGCTTCCAGTTTTGATATTTTACCGTCAACAATCGTCTTTTTAAAAGCCGCAAGCTGTGATAATTCTTTTAAAACGTCTTCTCTATTCCATGTGCTGTTGGATATCAGCTCTTTAAGTTCATCATATCTTGCCTTGTTTTCAACGTAATCAAAATAATCCGAAGCTGCTTTTCCATACCTCAGATTCTCTTTAAGCCTGTCATAAGAAGATAAAAGTGTCTCCTTCTCTGCTGCCGTTTCGGCAATCAGCTTCTCTAACTGTTCCAGTTCTATCGTTTCGGTCTCAATTTCCGCAATAGCTGTACGTCTTTTGATTTCATTAATATGTGCTGCGAGCTCGTCTTTTCTGTTGCCAAGCTCCTCCGTCTTTGCCTTTTCTCCCGCAAGTCTCATCCTGCACACACGGAGACATTTTATAAGCTCGTCCTCCGTCTTTTTCTTTTCCTCAAATATCTTTTTATATTCGCCAATCTTATCGGTAAATACATTAATAAGCCTTATCTGCTCGTCATATTTATCTATGTCTGTTTTGCGTTTTGATAACTCCGTAAGTTTTTCCTTCATATCAAAAAGCGTCTTTGCCATCTGGGAATCGTCTTCATTACCTTTGCGAATCCTGTTATTATATGACTTTTCTATAATGCCCTCTATCAAAAGGTCCTCTATGATTTTCCTGGTTGTCTTATAATTGGTCTCAAAATATGTACGCACATGACCTTCTGTTTTATTAATTCCACGGATAATTTCCCACTGGCTTTCGTGAAGTCCGTACTCGCTTATAAAATTCTGGTAATCTCCCTTTCTTTCAAAAATTCTTACTTCAACGCCGTAATCTTTTTTCTCCAAATCCCTTAAGTATGATTTAAGACCGTTGTAGGTAATTCGTTCATTGCCCTTGCTGAGTGGAAGATTTTTTATATCATTATCTCCGAATTCCTTATAAAAAATACAGTAGTTAAAATATTCGATATTGGCAGTTTCGTTCTTTCGTTCGGCAGAATCCGAGGCTTCTTTTGCTTTTCTTGCACAGAAGCCTGTGGTCATATATTTCATTCCGTTTTTGACACAGCCCGCATCCAGCTTCCATTCTATGAGCGAATGTATCGTTGTGTTATCGCAGCCCGGTCTGAAAAGCTTCTCTATCGGCTGTTTATCGTCAAGGGTACAGTTAGGAATCATATTCTGTAAAAGCAGGAGCATTAACACACTTTTACCGCCACCGTTTGCAAGGTCATAAATGGTATTCCTGCATGAAAATCTCATAAAAAAATCATCATAATACTGTGTGCCGAAATTATATTTTACATTGTTTACTCTGATTCTGTTAATCTGTGGCATTTTCGTCCTCCCTGTTTAAAATTTCATATAAACGTCCTTTATTTTCTTCAAAATATTTTTCTGCCATCGCTTTAAACCTGTCAGTAGGGTAGTATTTTTCATTGGTTTCAACAAAAAGTGCCTGTGCCGTCAAAAAATTAAATGTCAGCTTCACATACCCTGTCCTTGAATTTCTTGCTGCCCTCACGCTGCCTTTGTCTTCAATGCTCACAATCGGAAGCTCGTCCCATAAAAGGGCAAGGGCCTTGAAAGAATCTTTTTCCTCCTCATCCTGTGTGACGCCGATATCGTGGTTAATAATTCCGTGAAGTGAAGCATCCACCGACTTAATAACATCTTCTATTCTTATGTATTCAAGGTAGGTTGCACTTGAAGAATCCTTATAAAACTCAGTGATAATATTATATATAATAAAATAAACCATAAAAAGCTCTTTATTAACCCTTAATCCCATAAGCCTTTTCAGTTCCTCGTTGGAATATCCGAACACACGGTTTTTCACTCCTGCACTTATGAAAAGTGTATCGTTATACTCATAAAGATTAAGATTAAGTGCCTTGCAGGTTTCGGTAATGATATCGTACACCTCAGAATTGTTGCAGTATTCTTCGTAAAGCATGGTATTCGATTTTTTTCCCACTTCTTCACCTGTAATTAATTTTGACACTATATCCAGTGCTTTGTTTAAGTTTCTGTTTTCCATGAATAGCCTCACTTATACTAATGTAATTCTGAAATTGGTTACACTTGCAATGCGGGAAGTCTCTATCTCTTCTTCCTCTCCGCCCGCAAGCTCCAGATAAAAATGTGCTCCTATAAATTCCGAAAATTCCGGTTCATTCATATATTCTTTAATCATCGCATCAAGAAATGTATCCTCCGACGCTTCGCCCTGTTCCAGCACATATTCTTTTTTCTCGCAAAGATGAATAAGAAACGTATAGTAATCTCCGTTTTCAAGAACCTTATCGGACAAAATATTTCTGACCTGCTCATTGTATTCGGTAAACATAACTGTCTTTTTTTCTTTTAACAGTCTTAAAAGAATCAAAAATAAAGTTCTGGTATTTCTGTTAAATCTTCTCTCGTCAAGTTCATCTTCAAAAACAATATCTTTTTCAGGCAGGACATCCTTTTTCTCCGGTTTTTCTTCATTTTCGGGTCTGTAGCTCAACAAATCCTCCACTTTGCTCACGTCAAAAGTCTTTTTGATATTAAGCATAAAAAAAGGTGCCGCAATGTACTCTAATACATCCGTTCTGTCCTCTTTTATAATCCTGTTCATAATTCCTTTGAAGTCAAAACGGGTCCTTAACCTTGTAAGCTTGCCTTTTTTGATTATTTCATCTGCTTTGATGCCAAGCTCCGTACAGGCTTTTAAAAGCTCACTGTGGTTATTCATGGCAACTTTAAGTTCCGTATCTAACCTGTGGATTTCCCTTCCTGTTCTGAAGCCATCACCCCGTCCTGAGTTAATATCGTTTTCAGTCCTTTTTAAAGCTGTTTCTATAAGCTCCTTATTTTTAACAAAGAGCTTCTGCTCTTCATCAAACCACTTGATGCCCGTGTTAAAAAATTCCTTATAGCTGTCAAGTCCCGCAAAAATATCCGTTGTAAGAAGTTCCATAACCTGATTTTTCTTTATTCTCAATCTTTTTACTTCTTCATTAATTCTTTTTACGACTTCGGTTCCGCCCTTGAAATCTTTAGACTTAATCATCTTTTCCAGAAGAAGCTGTTCCACGCTTATACGGCTTTCGTCCCTTATTTCCTTGGTATCAAGATAAAATTCTATTCCCTCTGGGCTTATGGAATACCATACCACCCCATCTTCTATTCTGCTTTCAAGTAACCTAACCCTTGAAGTCTTTTTAATTCTATCCACAGGGTCGTAGTAAACAAATGAAAAGGGTTTACCGTCATTCTTCAATTTATCAAAAATAAAGTCTGTAAGCTCCTTATATTCCCTGTCACCTGCCACTATACCGAAATCCCTTAAAATACAGGATTTCATAAACGCCGCATATTCAGGGTATGTGACTTCACGTTCTTTAAAATTATTTTCCTCAATAAAAAAGCGCAGCACAGCCATAATAATATAACCCATATCCAGCCTGTCCTCATATCGTCCTTCCATAAACCATGAAAAGGAGGTCTTTGCCAGTTCAAAAAATGGGTAATATTTTTTCAGGTTGAGCATACGCTCTCTATGATCTGTTATTATTTCATTAACTAAAATATGTTCCTTACGCATTAGTACATAAACCCCGTTACAGTTCAGTACGCCCTTCAAGGGCTCTTAATAATGTTACTTCATCAATATATTCAAGGTCTCCGCCAACCGGAACACCACTGGCAATTCTTGTTACCTTAATCCCGGTAGGTTTAATCAGTTTTGAAAGATACATTGCCGTTGCTTCTCCTTCAAGGCTGGAATTGGTAGCTATGATAACCTCGTCCACATCTCCCTGCAGTCTGACTAAAAGTTCTTTAATCTTTATGTCATTCGGTCCTATTCCAAGCATGGGTGAAATAGCACCGTGGAGAACGTGATACACGCCTTTGTATTTTCCCGTTTTCTCGTAGGCTACCAAATCCCTCACGTTCTCAACCACCATAATAACCTTGTGGTTACGTTCGGGATTACCGCAAATATTGCACTCATCCCTGTCCGTAAGAGTCTGACAGGTCTTGCAATATCTGATATTGTGTTTTGCATCAACAATAGCCTTAGCTAAACCGTCCGCCCTTTCTTCAGGCATATTAATAATATGGAAAGCAAGGCGTTGTGCTGTTTTAGCTCCAACGCCCGGCAATGCTGATAACTCTTCAATTAATCTGCTTAACTGACTTCCGTAATAGTCCATTAGAATGGAAATCCTCCTCCGAGTCCACCTGTAATCTTAGCCATTGATTCCTGCGAATAATCTTCAACCTGTCTTATTGCTTCATTGGTGGCAGCCATAATTAAATCTTCTAACATTTCAATATCATCAGGGTCAACAACCTCCGGCTGTAATTTAACCTTAGTTACTTCTTTTTTTCCTGATATTGTTACTTCCACGGCTCCGCCGCCTGCTGTTGCCGTAAATTCTTTTTCTTCAAGCTCTTTCTGCTGTTCTTCCATCTGCTTCTGCATTCTCTGTGCCTGCTTCATCAGATTATTCATATTACCGGGCATTGCTCCTCCCGGAAAACCTCCACGTCTTGCCATAATTAAAAATGTCCTTTCTTTTATTCTTCTTCTACATCCATTTTAATAAATTCTTTTAAATCTGTAAATGACTGATTAAAATCCGCACCCTCGTCAAGAAGCGTTACCTCAACAGGCACCTCTTTACCGATTGTATTTTCTATTATCTGTCTGATGTAATTAAGATGCTCTTCTCTTTTCATAAATCTGTAAGTAAAGTCATCTTCCGCTACCATGGTGAGCCTGTCATCCACGGCGGTTATTCTCATCTTTTTCAGGTATGCATTATACATATTATCCGCCTGACCGATTATTCCGTTCCAATTCTTTACAACTGCCTTTATATCCTCGGGCAAAGCGGTCACGGTATGTCTCACTATCGTCTTGGTCTCCGGTTTTGCCGTGTAAGAATTATCCGTCTCAACAGGTCTTATCGCACTTAATGCCAACAGGTCTTCTTTTTCCCTTACGAGTTCCTCAACACGTTTCAGTCTCTCTGTAATGGACGTAATATCTGTTTCCATCTGTGGTCTTGTCATCTTAATCAATGCAACCTCCACAAGGACTCGTTTCTGTGTGGCGTATCTTATACCGGCTGACAACTCGGACAGGATTCTTATATACCTCATAGCCTGTTCTTCAGTAATGGCATAGGCTTCTTCCTTAAGCCGTTCAAGATTCTCTTCCGACATATCAATCATATTACCTGCGTTTTCTGTGGTCTTAACCACAAGGATATTACGGACATACCATGTAAAATCTGATACAAACTGCCCTAAATCCCTTCCCTGCAGAATAAGTTCCTCAAGCTCTGCAATCAGTTCCGGAACATTTTCATTGATTATATCCCGTAGCATTTTGGAAAATATCTCAGTGTCCACTGTTCCCAGCGTCTCAAGCACATCCTCATACTTAAGTTCACCATTCATATTCACTGCCATACACTGGTCAAGGAGACTAAGCGCATCTCTCATGGCTCCGTCTGCCAGTTTTGCAATATACCTTAATGCTTTTTCCTCTGCCGGAGCACCCTCTTTATCAACCAGTTCCCTGAGTCTCGCCTCTATGGTGTCCACTGATATTCTCTTAAAATCATATCTCTGGCATCTTGACATTATGGTAACAGGTATCTTATGTGCTTCGGTTGTTGCAAGGATAAAGATTACATACGAAGGCGGTTCCTCCAAAGTCTTAAGTAGTGCATTAAAGGCACCTATTGACAACATATGAACTTCATCGATTATATAAACCTTATATCTTCCTTCTGTCGGTCTGTATGCAACCTCGTCCCTTATCTGTCGTATATTATCAACACCGTTATTGCTGGCTGCATCTATTTCTATTACATTAAGTGACGAACCGTTAGCAATCGCCTTACATACGGCACATTCCCCACACGGACTTCCGTCAACGGGATGTTCGCAGTTGACCGCCTTTGCAAGTATCTTGGCAATAGTTGTCTTACCTGTTCCTCTTGTCCCACAAAAAAGATACGCATGACCCACTCTATCCGATTCTATCTGATTCTTAAGTGTCCTTACAATATGTTCCTGCCCTTTTACATCCGAAAATGTATCCGGTCTCCATTTTCTGTACAAAGCTGTATATGACATACTTCACCATTTCCTGTCTTTACTAACTCGTTATAGTTTAACACAAAACATAATTTATAACAAACAAAAATGTCGCGAACGGTAGGTTTTTCGTATTTCTTATTGTGATTTCATAAATTGGAATAAATAAACGATTAAAAGATAATTTTTGATAAAAGAAAACCATGCACCCTGCTTCGAGCCCGTCCATCGCACGTTACCGATTCAGTTAACTCAACTCAGGCGACCTCACGTCACATAAGAGCTTCCACTTAATGCTGCTTTGTTCCCAACCTGACATGGTTCGTGGATTCCTATTGCGTAAGACCCAAGCATCAACATCACTTAAACCGGGCAGCTACAATAAACAAAAGCCCTCGGCAGAATATCACCCCTGCTATAGCGGATTTCAGGTTCAGGGAGCCGCTAATTCCCCGGCTGCATGGACTTTAAGTATATCTGTTTTGTTAAAAAAAATCAATAGTTTTCCATTTTTTTCTTTTCCCTAAGGTTCTTGAAAAAATTCTGCATCATTTCCTTACATTCATCGGCAAGAACACCTTTGCATATATCCACCTGATGATTAAATTCTTTCATCTGGAGAACATTGATAACCGAGCCGGCACACCCTGCTTTAGAATTCATTGTTCCGATTACAACTTTCGGTATTCTCGCCTGAACGATTGCACCTGCACACATCTGGCAGGGCTCAAGCGTAACATATAAAGTACAATCTTCAAGCCGCCAGTCCTTTATTACTTTACTGGCTTTTTTTATTGCAATAATCTCTGCATGAGCCAATGTACTCTTGTCCGTATTTCTGCGGTTATATCCTCTGGCAATTATTTTACCGTCATATACAATTACACAACCGATAGGAACTTCGTTAAGCTTTTCAGCTTTCTTTGCCTGTCTGATTGCTTCTTTCATAAAACGTTCGTTTTCAGTCATTTTAATTAATCTTCCTGCATTTTTTTCAATCCTATCACAGTTTTTTATTTTATGCTATACTAAGAATGATTTGACGGAGGAAATCTTATGAAATTCAGATACACAACAGACAGATTGTATTTACGCATACTTGATGAAAGAAGTGCGGATAAAATATTGGAATTTTACAATGCCGGAAGGGATGTTTTTTCAAAAGTAGAACCGGAAAAATCCTCTTCTTTTTACACACTTTCCTATCAGGCGACCTTGGCAAGCAGGGAATTTAAAGCTTTTCTTGACGGTACATATATGCGATATTATCTTTTTGACATAGCTGAACCTGACACGATTATAGGTACCGTATCTTTCAGCTATTTTATGCCCATGCCTTATTATTCCTGCATTATCGGTTATAAACTGCTGCCGGACTACTGCAAAAAAGGATATGCCACAGAGGCAGTATCCTTTCTTACCAAATGTCTTTTTAAGGAGCATACAGTACACCGCATAGAAGCCTTCTGCCTCCCTGACAACACCTCCTCCATTAATTTACTGCTTCGTACAGGCTTTGAATTTGAATCCGTAGCCAAATCCGCCATCAGA
The DNA here is from genome assembly GCA_050874365.1 of Butyrivibrio sp. GTDB lineage: Bacteria > Bacillota > Clostridia > Lachnospirales > Lachnospiraceae > Eshraghiella. Next base: position 10,834 of record JBNMKN010000013.1, read on the forward strand.
TTAAAAGACGGTTTTACAGACCACAGACGGTATGTACTTATTGACTATGATTCTTAGGCTTCCAACACCTTGTACCAGTATCCGAACTGACTTAGCCTTATATCCGAACGGGTGCTGAATTTGAAGTGCATAAACCCAAACATCCCCGCCATATTTTTATCCCTTCTTGTGAAAACACCGGGAACACCGATTATGTATTCATATCCGTCAGATTTAGCCTGCTTACCAAAAATAAGGTGCCTGTACGCATAGTATCCGTGATTCAGAAAACTGTTATTCAAAAGTCCCCAGTTTGTGTTGGCAAATCGCTTAATGTCCTCCGGCTCTATTTCCACACAGTCATAAATATCTTCATCTGAAAAAAGAGACACCGCTTTTTTCTCATCATACAAGGTTTCATACCCGTTCTTTTCCGGCTTTTTATCCACAAAATCTCCGTAAAAAAGAATATTATCCCCGTTTTCTACCTGTACTCCGGTGATTTGTTCATAAGTGCACCCTGAGTTCTGTATACTGTCGGCACGCCCCATATACCTTAGTTCACCTATGCCGCAAAGTATTTTCATTTCGCCTATCAGTATCCTTTGTCCCTCTTCTCCGTAAAAAAACACACTGTGTGTCCCATCTTTTTCCCTGTTCTGATATCTGATATTAACGAGCAGACGCAGCATTCCGTTTCTGACATCCCACTTTGCAAAGCCTATACTCTTGCCGTTTTCCTCATAATCATACAGATATGTTACTTTTTTCTGAAAATCCATAAAAATAAGCTCCCTCCTTGTACTAAAATAGCCTTCCTGCTAAAAAGTATATGAAAGAAGCTTTGTAAAAATACTATTTAATATTACTAAAATAATCAGATAATGCGGCAAACTCCAAAAGTGTTAATGCTTCGCCTCGTATAGACGGACCTTTATGAAGCGACTCTATTGCAGCCGTAATTTCTTCCTTTGAGAAATTAATCTCCGGGGAATTATTAAGCCCGTTGGCAAGGGTCTTACGTCTCTGGTTAAAAGACGCCCTTATTAACTTAAACATTAACTTTTCATCCTTGACTTTAACCGGGGGTTCTTTGTACTTTGTAAGCCTTATAACCGCAGAACCTACATTAGGTCTTGGTATAAAACATTCAGGCGGTACATTAATTACAACCTGAGGTTTGGAATAATACTGTACGGCAAGGGAAAGTGCACCGTAATCCTTTGTACCGGGACCTACCTGCATACGGTCTGCCACCTCTTTTTGCACCATAACGGTTATGGAATCAATGGGAACATTGCTTTCAAATAATCCCATGATAATAGGTGTGGTTATATAATACGGCAGATTTGCAACAACCTTTATAGGTTTACCGCCGTTTTTTTCTTCTGCCAGTTTTTTAATATCAACTTTAAGAATATCCTCGTTAATTATGGTTACATTATCATAATCTGCCAATGTTTCCTTAAGAATCGGTATAAGGTTAGTGTCAATTTCAACTGCTGCCACACCGCCCGCCTGCTCACATAAAAGCTGGGTCATAGTTCCGATTCCCGGTCCTATTTCAAGTACAAAATCATCTTTTGTCACACCGGCTTCACGCACTATTTTATTAACAATTCCTTCGTCAATAAGAAAATTCTGTCCGAATTTCTTCTGGAATGCAAACTCATGCCTGTTTATCACGGCAAGAGTGTTTGTTGGATTACTTAAATACATATTTTTTCCTTTATCCCAAGCCTAAGCTCTCAAATTTTTCAAGATCAACAAGATATTTTTTATACGTGCTGTCTTCAACATATACCTTTATCTGCTCACCGGGAGAATATACCTGTCCCGGGTCATCATAGCAATGTCCGCTGGTAAATATTATTTCTTTTCCTGTTTCGGGGTCATTATACCTGCACTTAATGACAAAAGGGCAGATTTCATTTACCGCAACAGAATAATCAACACATACATCAAATATTTCCGCATAGACATAATGTGATTTGTCTATCTTTTTCTTTTTTATTTCTTTAATGCACACCGACAGTCCGGCAGCCGTTACCGCAATCCCCATTATATATAAAAATATTACAAGAACAGGACCGTATATCCGCCTTAAATTATACGGATTATCTTTATCGGCGTACGCCTTTTCACTACCTCCGGGATGTGCGTTTTTGTCATTTGAAGGCTTATATGCAACGTGACTGTATTCTTTCCCACCGGCGGTATAATCTACATAATACAGATAGCTGTCCTCTCCTACCTGCTCCACATCGGTAATATGCACTGTGACTTTATAGCTCTCTTTTTTATGTTTTATATCTTTTACCATAAAAAAAGTACCAAGTCCCACAAGTGCCAGACCGATTAAGGAAATCACAACTATAAGCTGTTTAATCGTCTTTTTTTCTTTCATTTAACGTATGTACCATTATCCAAGCCCAAGGCTTTTAAACTTTTCAAGGTCAACAACATAATTTTTATATGTCTTATCCTCAAGATATACTTTAACCTGTTCACCGGGAGAATACACAATTCCCGGATCATCGTAACAATGTTCACTGGTAAATACAATAATCTCTCCCGTTTCAGGCTCTACATATTTACATTTAATGACAAAAGGGCAGATACCGTTTACTGCGGTTGAAGGGTCAACAACAACGTCATATATTTCTGCATATACATAATAGTTTTTCTTGATTTTCTTTGTTCTGACTTCTTTAATTCCGGAAGCAAAACCGACTAAAAAGAAAATACTGCCCATTACATATAAAATAATTATGAGTGCCGGTCCCATTCTTCGTCTGAGATTATATGGATTATCCTTATCCACATACGCTTTTTCGGTTCCGCCTAAGTAAGCATTATTACTGTTTACAGGTTTATATGCAATATGGCTGTATGTCTTTCCATTTACGGTATAATCCACATAATACAGATAGCTGTCACTGCCTACCTGTTCCCTGTCGGTAATATACACCTTTACCTTATAACAGTTAGCATTGTTTTTTATATCTTTTACCAAAAAAAATGTACCAAGCCCTATAAGCACCAGACTCACAATCAAAAAGACTGCCATAATCTGCTTTATTATTCTTTTTTCTCTCATATTCCATACATCCTCTTACCATTTTTAAAAGTTATATCTATTACTTCATCATAATCAAGCTGCTTAATCTCTGCAATTTTCTTAACCACTTCAGGAATGTATAACGAAGAATTACGTTTTCCCCTGAATGGCTCAGGTGCAAGATAAGGGCAGTCCGTCTCAAGAAGTATCCTGTCAATAGGTACATATTCTGCCACTTCACGGATTTTGACGGCTTTCTTGAAGGTAAGCACGCCTCCGATACCAATGTAAAAACCCATATCAAGATATTTTTTGCTTCTTCTTTTGAGTATGAAAAGCAATGAATAACACCGCTGTTGTCCCTGTCAGCCGTCGCCTTTATTACTTCATAAGTATCAAGAGCCGCTTCTCTTGAATGAACAATAACAGGCTTTTTAAGTTCTTTTGCAAGCACTAACTGACGTTCAAAAAATTCCTTCTGCTGCTCCCTATTATCCTTATCCCAGTAGTAATCAAGACCAATTTCACCTATAGCAACAATCTTATCATTGGCTGCAGCCTCTTTACGAAGCCATTCCATATCCTCATCGGTAACCGTCCTGATTTCCTCAGGATGAATACCTAATGCACCGTACATATAGTCCCACTTTGGAATAAGTTCAACAATTTTGTGGCAGGTATCGATAGAAGACCCAACATCCACAACGTATTTTATACCATTTTCAGGCAGGGACTTTAAAAGTTCGTCCCTGTCCTCGTCAAATGCCTCATCTTCATAATGGGCATGGCTTTCAAATATTCCTGTCATTAACGAATCTCCGCACCGTTAGGCATATCCTTCTCAGGTGTTAATAATGATAAATTACCTTCCGCATCCTCTGCACAAAGAAGCATGCCTTCTGAAAGTACACCTGCAAGTTTGGCAGGTTTAAGGTTGGTAACAACCACAACCTTCTTTCCAACCATTTCTTCTGCGGAATAATGCTGTTTGATTCCGGATACAATCTGCTTAACTTCGCTGCCTATTTTTACCTGTGAGCAAAGAAGCTTCTTTGACTTAGGTACTTCTTCACATTTAAGGATTTCTCCGACTCTTAACTGAACCTTCATAAAATCATCAATGGAGATTTCAGGTTTCTTTTCAACATCAATACCTGCTTCTGCCTGTGGTTCTTCGGTTACACCTGCTTCCGCACGCTGTTTGGCACGGATTTCTTCTACTTTTGGCATAATTTCATTAATGTCAAGTCTTGCAAAAAGAATTTCAGGTGCGTCGGTTACTTTTGTTCCCGAAACATAATTACCAAACTTTGTAAGGTCTTCAAGTGTAAGTTCAGGTGCATTAAGCTGTTTACGAATCTTAGCTGTTGTTTCCGGCATAAATGGCTCAAGAAGTGTAGCACCGATACTGATTCCCTCAACAAGGTTATAAAGAACAGTTGATAATCTGTCCGCCTGTGTCTCATCTTTTGCAAGTGCCCAAGGCATTGTCTCGTCAATGTATTTATTGCAACGCTTAAATATATTAAAGGTCTCTGTAATCGCATCCGCAACACGGAGGTCATTCATCTTAGCGTCTACTTTTTTAACCGCTTCAAGAATTGTATTTTTAAGGTCATCATCAACATCTGCCGTTACGCCTTTGTCGGTAGCAACTCCGCCAAAATATTTATTACTCATTGAAATTGTTCTGTTTACAAGGTTACCAAGAGTATTGGCAAGCTCTGAATTAAGTCTTTCAACAACCAGTTCCCATGTGATGACACCATCATTTTCAAAAGGCATTTCATGAAGTACAAAATATCTTACGGCATCCACGCCAAACATATCAGCCATATCATCGGCGTAAATTACATTTCCTTTGGATTTGCTCATCTTATCGCCGCCCTGTAATAACCAAGGGTGTCCGAAAACCTGTTTTGGAAGCGGTAAATCAAGTGCCATAAGGAAAATAGGCCAGTAAATTGTATGGAAACGGATAATATCTTTTCCGATAAGATGAAGGTCCGCAGGCCAGTATTTTTTGAACAGTTCATCATTATTGCCGTCACAGTCATATCCAAGTCCCGTGATATAGTTGGTAAGTGCGTCAAGCCATACATATACAACATGTCTGTCATCAAAATCCACAGGTATTCCCCATTTAAAAGAGGTTCTTGATACGCAGAGGTCCTGAAGTCCCGGTAAAAGGAAGTTATTCATCATTTCGTTTTTACGGGAAACAGGCTGTATAAATTCAGGATGCTCATTAATATAATCAATAAGTCTGTCCGCATATTTGCTCATCTTAAAGAAGTAAGCTTCTTCCTTTGCAGGCTTGACTTCTCTTCCGCAGTCAGGACATTTTCCGTCTACAAGCTGTGATTCCGTCCAGAAGGATTCACAAGGAGTACAATACATACCTTCGTAATGTCCCTTGTAAATATCCCCTTTGTCATATAATTTCTTAAAGATTTTCTGAACCTGTTTCTCATGGTATTCATCGGTGGTTCTGATAAATTTATCATAAGAGGTATTCATCAAATCCCATATTCTCTTGATTTCTCCGGCAACGTTATCTACAAACTGCTTAGGTGTAACGCCTGCGTCTGCTGCCTTTAATTCAATCTTCTGTCCGTGTTCGTCAGTTCCTGTCTGGAAACGGACATCATATCCCTGCATTCTCTTATATCTTGCAATACTGTCTGCAAGAACTATCTCATAGGTATTACCGATATGTGGCTTACCTGATGTATACGCAATCGCTGTAGTAATATAGTAAGGTTTTTTCTCCATTTTACTAAATCCTCCTAAAAATCTTCTGTCTTAACTTCTAACGCTACCATAAATAGGCTCTAAAATCAATATTTAATCCCTTTTAAGTTGTTTTCCCACGTTCGGTTTGATAAAAGTCTCATCAGCATATTTCCACAATTCTTCCGAACCAAGGTGTGTTTTCTCATTACGTCCGTATACCTGTGAAGCATGAACACCATGTTCCTCCCATGACCTGCCCTCCGAAGCGTTGTTAAGCATCAAAGGCTGAATCTTGTCCATTGTGTTGGCAAATCTGGCTTCAGGCGTAATATTTTCCTCAAATTCATCCCATAACGCCCTGAATTCCTCCGCCTGGTCTTTTGGCAGAATGTTAAAAAGTCTGTCTGCCGCCGCAAGTTCACGTTCACGCTTGCTTTCATTGCCCTTTGAATCATAAGCATAGGTATCGCCCGCGTAGATTTCTATTAAATCATGGATTAGAACTATTTTCATGGTCTTTAATACATCTATATCCTCGTTGGCGTATTCTGACAGCACCATAACAAATAATGCCATGTGCCATGCGTGCTCCGCATCATTTTCTTTTCTCATGCCGTCTGCAAGATAGGTCTGTCTGAAAATATTTTTTTCCTTATCTATCTCTTTAAGAAATTCAAACTGTTTTTCTATTCTTTCCGGAAACATATCTACTCTCTTTCATTAATATATTTTTCTACTATGTAACGTGGTCTTTTCTTGGTCTCAAGATATATTTTACCGATATACGAGCCTACAACGCCAAGTCCCAGAAGCACCATTCCGCCGATTGCCCACACCGAAATAAGTATGGAGGTCCAGCCCGCAACAACTTTGCCCGTAAAATAACTTACGAACGCGTAAATCATCATGGCAATGCTTACAAGAAAAACAAATATTCCCATTCCCGTCACAAATTTCATGGGCTTAATGCTTAACGAGGTTATTCCCTCAATGGCAAAGCTCATCATTTTCTTGAACGGATATTTGCTTTTTCCCGCAAGTCTTTCTTTTCTCTCATATTCAACAATCGTCGAAGGATATCCGATTAAAGGTACTATTCCTCTTAAGAAAAGATTGACTTCCTCAAACTGTGCAAGTCCCTCAAGTGCTCTTTTGCTCATCAGCCTGAAATCCGCATGATTGTATATCAGGTCCCCGCCTAATTTGTTAGTTAATTTATAAAACATCTGTGCCGTATGTCTTTTGAAAAACGAATCTTTTCTTCTGTCATTTCGCACTCCGTATACAACATCATAGCCCTCGTTATTTTTTTGAAGCATTTCATCAAAAACATTTATATCATCCTGTAAATCCGCGTCAAGTGAAATAACTATATCCGCATCATCTTTAACCGTCATAAGTCCGGCTAAAAGTGCATTCTGGTGTCCCCTGTTTCTTGTAAGGTTAATGCCGCCAAACAAGGTATCCTTATTATGTAAATCTTCAATTATTTTCCATGTTAAATCCATCGAACCGTCATTGACAAAAATTATTCTGCTTTTTACATCAATAAGCCCTTCTGCCATAAGTTCTTTCATTTTTTTATCAAGTTTGCCCGCCGTGTCCGTTAAGACTTCTTCTTCGTTGTAACACGGTATTACAAGGTAAAGTATTTTAGCCATATATATCATCCTTCCGGAAATATCCTGTATCATATTTAGAGATTATCACATTGTGTTATCATTTGCAATTACGCTGTTACCTATGATAATATGTACCTTGGTGAGGGTTCGATATCGGAGGTAACATTAATGAAATCGAAACAATATGTTTATGTTCTTACAATAATTTTTATATTATCACTTATTCCACTCTATATCATAGGTAAATATAACCATCCGAGTGTGGATGACTATTATTACGGCGTGGAAACTGCCAAAGTTTACCGTGAGACGGGCTCTGTTTCCCGGGTTATATCCACATCTTTTGATGAAATGAAAAATACTTACAATGACTGGCAGGGCAATTTTGCCGCTATTTTCCTTATGCGTCTGCAGCCTGCGGTTTTCGGTGAATCAGCCTATGTATTTTCATCGGTAATACTTATAACCGCATTTGTTGCCGCCATGCTCACGTTTATTTATAATTTTTTAAGAAAATGGTTTGATGCCGGCAGACAGGCTTCCATAATCACAGCTCTTGCCGTTACTTTCTGTGCAATGCAGTTTACCATTATGCCTTCAGATTCCTTCTATTGGTATAACGGTTCTGTTTATTATACCTTTTTCTTTTCGTTAGCTTTATTTTTACTTACACTTATAACCGTTATGATTAAAAGCAAAGCCATGCCTGCCAGAATTATTGCGGGTATTTTCGCAGTTCCTTTAGCCTTTGTAATCGGTGGAGGTAATTACGCAACAGCCCTTGTTACGGTTCTTATATTGATAACTCTTATTATCCTTATGATTGTTAAGAAAAATAAAAGTGTCATCCCTCTTGTACTGATTACCTGTTCAATAGGAGTGTCTTTCGCTCTGAGTATCCTTGCTCCGGGTAATGCAATCCGTCAGGAGGCTGTTGGCGGCAGTCACGGCGTAATTAAATCCATTATCAGTTCCTTCGCTTACGGAGGATACAGTATTGCAAGCTCAACTTCCGCGCCTGTGCTTATACTTTTTATAATGTTGATACCTTTACTTTACAGAATTGCCAAAAGAAGTTCTCTTTCTTTTAAACATCCTGTACTTGTGCTTTTGTTTACATTCTGTCTTTTCTGTTCACAGGGTACTCCTGTATTCTATGCACAGGGCTTAAGAATGCCTTACAGAATGATGAACATTATTAATTTCAGCTATTATATCTTTATGATTTTCAACCTGATATACATACTTGGATATATCGGTAAAAAATACGGGGATTCATTGGTTCTTTGCAAATTTGCGAGATTTTTTGAGATGAAGCATGAACGTTTTGTATTTATTATGTCCTGCACTATTATTTTTGCAATTTCCTGCGTAGGTCTTTGCAAAGTATCGGAGGGAGAAAACGGCAGTGCCGATTTTTCCAATATGCCTCTTTCGGTAAGTGCCACATATTCCCTTATCAACAGGGATGCAAAACAATATGATAAAGAATGTAGAGAGCGTGCGGAGTACCTTTCTGACACAGAAGAAAAAGGAGTAACCTTAGCTCCGCTTTCAGTTACTCCTGCACCTATTTTCCATACGGATATTACAACAGACCCTCTTCACTGGAAAAATGCACATCTGGCACTTTTCTATGATAAGGACTGGGTAAAACTCAGTGATGAATAGGACTATTCCTTCACAAGAAATCTGTCCCATTCCTCAACATCACCGCTGCCGTTTACTGTTATTTCGTAACATCTGTCATTGACATCTATGGAGAACACATAAGTGTTCTCCTTTTTTTCGATGGAATAGATTGTTCCGTAAGGAAAGGTCTTAAACATAGCCGCATATTCGTCTTTTGCAAGAATCCTGTCATCCACAGATTCCTGAAGGACATTATCGGCATTGTAACGTTTGTAGCCCTCTTCTATAAATTCCTGTATTTCGGGATTGGACACGGATAAAAGAAATCCGTTGGCTCTCATTACCCTGATATCCCTGTTGCAGGAACAGTCAGGCAGAATGGTTACATTATCAAGCCATAAATGAAAAGTACCGTTCATTGTCTCAACTTCCGATATAACACTTTCCGAAAAATCAAAATTATTAAGTTCGTCGATAGTCTTGTAGTTCATTACTTGTTCTCCAGTTTTTCAAATAATTTAACAACCTTACTTGTACCCAGCCTTGACGCTCCCAATTTAAGGAAAAGGTCTGCATCGTCAAGAGACGAAATTCCGCCTGCCGCCTTAACCTTTACGCCTCGTCCTACATTGGCTTTAAGAAGTGCCACATCCGAAGGAGTTGCTCCCCCTGCCTGGAATCCCGTTGAAGTCTTAATAAACTTTGCTCCTGCCTCGGTAACAATTTTACAAAGAGTAATCTTTTCCGCATCCGTTAAAAGACATGTCTCAATGATGACCTTTAAAATTCTTCCGTGACAGGCTTCCTTAACAGCCTTAATTTCATTCAATATATCATCAAACTTACCGTCTTTTACCCAGCCAAGGTTGATTACCATATCTATTTCCGAAGCTCCGTCAAGTACAGCCTGTTCTGTCTCATATACCTTGACTTTGGTTGTATTGTAGCCGTTAGGAAATCCTATAACCGTACATACTGCCAAAGATGAACCTTTGCTTCTAAGGTAAGCCGAAGCTTTTTTTACATAAGACGGAGGTATACACACGGATGCACATCCGTACCTTACCGCCTCATCACATAATGTCTCGATTTCAGCTTCCTTTGCTGTTACGGCAAGCAGTGTGTGGTCGCACCTCGCCAATAATTCTTTCATATCCATTTCCTTTTCCTCCTATGTATCTTTACAATCCGGCAGACTGTTTAAGCCTGTCCATTGCATTTTTAATTTCGCCTGTTTCCATAATTGTCATTTTCTCAGGTTTGGCTTTTCTGATAAGACGTCCAAGATTGTATATATCCTGATTAATCTGGTTCTTTCTCATTTTATCAATGGTCTTTTTCTCAGCCTTTAACTTAGCCTGTGCATCATTAATAAGCTGTTTTGACTCATTGATGGCTTCAAATGCATCCATTCTTGTACTGTCGGCTTCCGCATATTCCGCAGCGTCACGCATGGCACGTTCAATTTCAGCTTCTGAAAGATTAGAGCCTGCGGTAATCGTAATGCTCTGTTCACGTCCCGTATCAATGTCCTTAGCCGATACATGCACAATACCGTTTGCATCAATATCAAAAGTTACCTCTATCTGCGGAACTCCCGCCGGAGCTCTTCTTATTCCGTTAAGACGGAATGTTCCAAGGAGTTTGTTATCCCTCGCAAACTGTCGTTCGCCCTGTAAAACCTTGATTTCAACATTGGTCTGTCCACTCATTGCGGTAGAAAACACCTGACTCTTCCTGCATGGAATAGTGGAATTCTTCTCTATAAGGTGCGTTGCAATTCCTCCGACCGTCTCTATTGAAAGCGTAAGAGGAGTTACATCAAGCAAAAGAAGTTCAGATGCATTACCTGAATCTCCCGCAAGCTTGCCACCCTGTATTGATGCTCCGAGTGCAACACATTCGTCAGGATTCATATTTTTACTTGGCTCAAGTCCCGTAAGCTGTCTTACTTTGTCCTGCACCGCAGGGATTCTTGTAGAGCCGCCTACGAGAAGAACTTTATTAAGCTCACCCTTTGTAATTCCTGCATCGTTAAGTGCTGTAATTACAGGACCTGTTGTTCTTTCCACAAGGTCCGATGTCAGCTCGTTAAATTTTGCCCTTGTAATATTCATATCAAGATGAACGGGACCTGATTTGGCGGTTGTAATAAAAGGCAGGTTAATATTAACGGTCTGCGCCGATGAAAGCTCTTTCTTGGCTTTCTCTGCTTCTTCGGTTATTCTCTGAAGTGCCACTTTATCTCTGCCAAGGTCTATGCCTTCTGTTCTCTTAAACTCTGAAATAATATAATCCGAAAGGCGTTTGTCAAAATCATCGCCGCCGAGGTGATTGTCTCCTGAGGTTGCAAGCACCTCAATGACCTTATCTCCGATTTCAATTACCGACACATCGAAAGTACCGCCGCCAAGGTCATATACAAGTATTTTCTGTGCTTCACCATTATCAAGACCATAAGCGAGAGCTGCCGCCGTAGGCTCATTGATAATTCGTTCAACTTTAAGTCCTGCTATTCTGCCGGCATCCTTGGTTGCCTGACGTTGTGCGTCGCTGAAATACGCCGGTACTGTAATTACCGCTTCCGTAACACGCTGTCCCAGATAGTCCTCGGCATCCTTTTTTAACTTCATAAGGATAAAAGCCGATATCTCCTGAGGTGAGTAATTCTTTTTGTCAATTTTAACTTTATAGCCGGAACCCATCTCTCTCTTGATGGAAGAAACGGTTCTTTCAGGGTTCGTGACCGCCTGACGCTTCGCGGGCTCTCCAACAAGTCTCTCTCCCTTTTTAGTAAAAGCAACTACGCTTGGTGTTGTCCTTGTTCCTTCGGAATTAACGATAACAGTAGGCTGTCCGCCCTCCATTACCGCAACGCAACTGTTAGTAGTTCCTAAATCAATTCCAATAATCTTACCCATAACAATAAATCTCCAATTCTTTTATACTGTTTTCAATCAGATATACGCCTGATTTATGAATGTGTTATGTATTAATTATTTTATTTTGGTAAAAAAGATTAATTTTTTATAAATTCAATATAGCATAATCATTTTACATTCTTTATAATAAAAATACAATGTCAATATATTCTTCTTGACTTTAAAGCGTTAAAGTGTTAAGTTATACTTACTGAAAATAAAAGAGATGAGGATTATAACAATGTCAATGAACTATTTTAAAAAGCTTCCTGAGCCTGATGTTCTCAAAGAAGAATTCCCTATGACTCCGGAACTTACAGCAATCAAATCAGAAAGAGACCGTGAAATCCGTAAGGTTTTCACAGGTGAAAGTGATAAATTTCTTGTAATCGTGGGTCCATGCTCTGCTGACCGTGAAGATGCCGTTCTTGAATACGTTGAACGCCTCACAAAGGTCAACGAAAAGACAAAGGACAAGCTGATTATCATTCCCCGTGTATACACTAACAAACCAAGAACCACAGGTGAAGGTTATAAGGGTATGCTCCATCAGCCTGACCCTAATAAAGAGTCTGACCTTTATGCAGGAATCGCATCTATCCGTAAACTTCACATAGACGTAATCAAGGAAAGCGGTCTTACATCAGCAGATGAGATGCTCTATCCTGAGAACAGGAGCTATCTTGACGATGTTTTATCATATGAAGCAATCGGCGCCCGTTCCGTTGAGAACCAGCAGCACCGCCTTACCGCCAGCGGTATGGATATTCCTGTGGGAATGAAGAATCCTACAAGCGGAGACTTTGGCGTTATGATTAATTCGGTAATTGCCGCACAAAGCTCCCATGAATTTATTTACAGAGGCTACAGCGTAAGCACATCAGGTAATGACCTTGCCCACGTTATACTTCGTGGCGGCGTCAACAAATACGGAATATGTATTCCTAATTACCACTATGAAGACCTTGAGAGACTTCATGAAATATATGCTTCCAAGAACCTTAAGAATCCTGCTGCCATAATCGACGCTAACCATTCTAACTCTAACAAGCAGTTCAAGCAGCAGATTCGTATAACAAGCGAAGTTCTTCACAGCAGAAGATACAACCCTGAATTCAAAAAATTAGTAAAGGGCGTAATGATTGAAAGTTACCTTGAAGAAGGTAATCAGAAAATCTGCAAGGACATGATTTACGGTAAATCAATTACAGATCCTTGCCTCGGATGGGATGACACCGAAGCCCTTATTTACAAAATCGCAGAGGAATGTTAAGAGGTCATATTATGAAAGATAAGAAAACCGTTCTTTTAGGAATAACCGGAGGAATTGCCGCATACAAAATGGCTAACGTTGCAAGCACCCTTGTCAAATCAGGCTACAACGTCCGTGTAATAATGACTGAAAATGCCACCAAGTTCATAAGTCCCATGGTATTTGAGACCCTCACTTCAAGCAAGTGCCTTGTAGATACCTTTGACCGTGACTTTGAATTTGATGTAAAACATATTTCACTTGCAAAAGAAGCCGACGTGGTTTTAGTTGCTCCCGCTACCGCCAATGTAATCGGAAAAATGGCTAACGGAATCGCAGACGATATGCTTACCACAACTGTTCTTGCCTGCAAATGCACAAAAATAGTTGCTCCCGCAATGAACACCAATATGTACGAAAACCCTATTGTAAGGGATAATATCGCCAAGCTTATGATGTACGGTTTTGAAATTATTCCTGCCGCAAGCGGTCACCTCGCCTGCGGGGACAGCGGTAAAGGCAAACTTCCCGATGAAAATGTACTTATCGAATATATTTTAAGGGCACTTAACGGTAAAAAAGACCTTATCGGAAAACACATTCTTATTACGGCAGGTCCTACAAGGGAAGCTATCGACCCCGTAAGATACATTACCAATCACTCCAGCGGTAAAATGGGCTATGCTCTTGCAAGAGCTGCTGCTTTCCGTGGAGCTGCGGTTACTCTTGTATCAGGCCCTACTTCCCTTCCGAAACCGTTATTTACCAAAACGATTGACGTTGTCTCTGCCGAGGATATGTTTAATGCGGTAAAAGATAATTATGAAAACCAGAACATAATAATCAAAGCTGCGGCTGTTGCAGACTACACACCTGTATCGGTTGCGGACAACAAAATCAAAAAATCCGACAGTGATATGTCAATTCCGTTAAAACGTACCACGGATATCCTGAAATTCCTCGGTGAAAACAAGAAGCCGGGACAGTTTATATGCGGTTTTTCCATGGAAACAGAAAATATGCTTGAGAATTCAAGGAAAAAACTCGAAAAGAAAAATGCGGATATGATTGTTGCCAACAGTCTTGTTACAGGCGGTGCCGGATTTGGTACTGACACCAATATCGTTACTTTAATCACCAAAGATAACATTAAGGAATATGACATTATGTCAAAAGAGGATGTGGCAAACACTATTCTTGACGTAATCGTGAACGGATTTTAAATGGATTTTACAATATTTTTATTATAAAGTTGCAATTTGTTCATAATTAA
>JBNMKN010000014.1:0-24074 GCA_050874365.1 Butyrivibrio sp.
AAGGAAGAGATTTTGAGGACACTCAGGCTATATGCCTTGGGTGCCTTTTTGGGTGGAGTAAATTCAGATAATGTGATAAAATATATAAGAAAATTTGTTTAATATGAAAACTTAAGTTTAATTAAATTTGCATTAAATTAAAGGAGAACTTTTATGGATAATAATGAAATAAAGATGGAAGATGATAAGTATTTTAAATCTAAGCAACATAGATATATTTTTGCACTTGTGGAACTTGATGGAACGGCTAGAGCAAAAATCCTTGGAATTACAAAAGAATTGTATCACGATAAAAATAAAGCTAAAATGTGGCGAGATACATTAGTAAAGCAAATACATCCTGATGTGTGCTCTGTTGATGGTGCGGAAGCTGCAGTAGCAAAAGTGAATGAGCTTTATTCAAGGATGGTGGAAGATGAGTAAAGAAAAAAATTTTGAACTTAGTATTGTAAAAATGGCAAAAGACATTAACTATGAGAAACCTAATCATCCAAATAATCTTGTTGACAAAGAGGAGTATAAAAAAATTGATATGGCTATAGCAACCTCGGTAGCATTAACGAATGCAGGAACAACCTTGGTTTCTGAAAATGCATTGCCAGAGCTTTTAGCTGAAACAAAGAAAGATACTATGTATATAGTTGATAATGAAATATCTGATGATGCAAAAGTGTCAGTAGGTGGAGAAAAATTTATTAAAAGCGGTGCTGTTATAGAAAAAGCACATACTCGTTCAGAAGAACATCCAGATGCCATGAAAAGAGCCAAAAATAGTTATTCAGCACAGAGTTTAATTAGTATAAGCAATTCAGAATCAGTAAAAGCTCAAAAAGGTGATTTTGAAGATTTTGCTAAAAAGAAAGAAAAGAATTTAGGAAAAACAAGGAAGAAGGAAAATAATATTAGTAGTGATGAAGTAACGGGAGAACCATTGGAAGGAAATGGAGATTTTCATCATAAAAATAAAAAGACAATTTATACGGATCCCGTGCAAAGATTAAATCCGAATAAAGGGATATTGGTTAATAAGCAAACTCATAGGGATATTCACAAAAATAATATAAATAATGAAGAAGATTTAAATAAATATATTAAGGAAAGGCGAGAAAGCAAATAGTGTAGGGGTGTATCAGCCCCTTTCGTTAAATAATGCACACCCCCATCAGTAGTCTGAACCCCCTTAACTGACTACGATTTGACTACTACACATTGCTTTGAATTGCACCATTTTGAAGTGTTTTGCAAAAAGTGTAGTCATTAACAGAGAAAATACGATGCCCGGAAAAGCCGATAAACCAACGCAAAACTCGGCATTACAGAGCATTTCAGAACAGGAGAAATTTATGATTAGAGTTTTATTCATCTGCCACGGCAACATCTGCCGTTCACCCATGGCAGAATTTATATTAAAAGACATGGCAGAGAAGCGGGGTTTGAAAGACCTCCTTGAGATAGCGTCAGCAGCCACCAGCACAGAAGAGATATGGAACGGCATAGGGAATCCGGTTTACCCGCCGGCACAGAAAGAGCTTTTGAAGCATGGGATAGGAAAGACAAGCTATACCGATTTTACGTGGAAAAGGGCGAGGCAGGTAACAAAAGAAGATTACGGATATTATGATTATTTATTGTGCACCGATGGTAATAATATAAGAAATACAATCAGGATAACGGGACCCGACAAAGATAATAAAATAAAGCTTCTGATGGATTTTGCAGGCAAACCGGGCAGGTTCATTGCAGACCCATGGTATACAGGCAGATTTGACGAGACCTATAAAGATGTGGTAGAAGGATGTGAGGGACTGTTAGACTTTTTAGGACTAAATAAATTGGATGGTGAGGATTAATGAAAACAGGATTGATAATGGAAGGCGGAGCAATGAGAGGCATGTTTACATGCGGAGTTATTGATGTGATGCAGGAAGCAGGGATAACCTTTGACGGTGCAATCGGCGTATCGGCGGGAGCGGTGCTCGGATGTAATTATAAGTCGGCGCAGATTGGAAGAGGGTACAGATATACAAGACAATATTGCAAGGATTACAGATACGGAAGCATGAAATCATTCAGAAAAACGGGAAATGCCTATGATGTGGATTTTTGTTATCATGAACTGCCTGAAAAACTGGACGTTTTTGACAAAGAGACATTTAAGACCAATCCAATGATATTTTATGCGGTAGCGACAGATGTTGTTACGGGAAAAGCAGTGTATCATAAATGCAGTGACGGAGAAAGCGAAGATGTTGAATGGCTCAGGGCATCGGCGTCCATGCCTCTTGTATCCAAAGTAGTGAATATTAACGGGCAGAATCTTTTAGATGGGGGAATAGGAGATTCCATACCGCTTAAGTTTATGGAAGAGCAGGGCTTTGACCGGAACGTTGTAATACTGACACAGCCTTTACATTATGTTAAAGAAAAAAATAAACTCATGCCGGTTGCAAGAATCTTTTTACACAAGTACCCTAATATGGTAAAATCAATGGCAGACAGACATTTCAGATATAATGACACAATCAGCTACATTGAGGGCAGGGAAAAGGAAGGAAAAGTGCTGGTAATAAGACCACCGGAAGCTCTTGACATAGGAAGTATGGAGACCAGAACAGAAGAGATAGACAGGGTGTACGGAATAGGAAGAGAAACGGGTCTTAAATATGTGGAGTTAATCAAAGATTTTTTAATTAGAGATACTTTTGCAGGGAATGAGCTGTCATAAAGTATATGTTTTTTAAGGAGAAAATATGGAACTTTCAGCAATAAGGCATGTGGCAGATAAAAGATGCTGCTTATCGGTTGGAAATAACGGTTTTTTATTCAGAATACAGACAAAAAAAGGCGATGTATCGGAAATCGTTCTTCATACATTGGATAAATATATGAGGCCTGAAGTAAAAGACACAAGACGGACTCATTTAATGAAAAAAGTCGCAACGGACAGGCTTTGTGATTATTACGAGACAACAGTATATTTTGATTACAGCATAAGGTGCATAAGATATTATTTTGAAATAACAGGAAATGACGGAGAAAAAATATTCATCGGAAGTGAATATTTTTCCGAAAATGAGATAACAGACATTGACAGAATGTTCAACTGTACCTGCAAGTTAAGGGAAGAAGAAAGAATTGACGTCCCTGAGTGGGCTGCAGGCAAGGTTGTATATCAGATTTTTCCGGCAAGATATGCCACAACAAAGCATGTGCCGGAGAATGTGTGGTATAAAGCACCGATAGAGGACAGAACTAATCTTAAAGGCGATTTAAGAGGGATAATTAATACTTTAGACCATCTTAAAGAGCTTGGAATAGACATATTGTATCTCACCCCGATTTTTAAATCTCCGTCAACACATAAGTACAACACGGTGGATTATTATGAAATATCTCCGGATTTGGGAACTAAAGAGGATTTAAAAGAACTTGTGGCAAAATGCCATGAAATGGGAATTAAGGTAATACTTGACGGCGTTTTCAATCATACCGCCACGGATTTTTTCGCCTTTCAGGATGTGATAAGAAACGGCAGCAATTCGAGGTATTGTAACTGGTATTATATAGAAAAATATCCCGTTGACATGGGTTCAAGAACAAGAGTTCCGGGATATCTTACATTTGGATATTTTGGCGGAATGCCAAAACTTAATATGTCCAATGAGGAAACGGCGGAATATTTTACCAATGTAGGTAAGTATTGGATTGAAGAGTGTGACATAGACGGCTGGAGACTTGATGTTGGAGATGAAATTTCCCATTCATTTATGAAAAAATTCAGAAAAGCCGTCCGTAGTGTCAAAAAAGATGCCCTTATAGTAGGAGAGGACTGGCAGCACGGCAGGGATTATCTTGACGGTGACGAATGGGACAGCATAATGAATTACAGCTTCTGGCGTCTGGTAAAAGATTATGTTATGGACTGCAGAATAACTGCAAGCGAAGCTGTTGAAGATATAGGGCATGTGAGAGGAATGTTTCCTCCGCAGATTTTTAACACACTTTGGAATCTGATTGATACTCACGATACTCCTCGTTTTCTTGCTATGTGCGGAAATGACAGGAAAAAACAGCGTTTTGCGGCGGCAATGTCATTGCTTTTACCGGGTATGCCGTTTATATATTACGGTGACGAATACGGAATCGGAGGTTCAAATGACCCTGACAACAGGCGTGGAATGTTGTGGGATCCTAAATATCAGGACGAAGATACATACAGACTATACAGAAAACTTATCGCAATCCGTAAGGAATATAAAGGTATAGCACAGGGCACAATAACCGAATACAGGACAGATAATGAGAATAATATAATTATATACTGTTGTGGTGAAGGTGATGATAAAGTGATGGTTATTCTGCATGGAAAAGGAGAGAAAGTTACGTTGGAAGAATTTATCGGCAGGGATAATCTTTTGACCGATAAGAATTTTGACGGTATTATGGAAGAATTTTCTGTAGCAGTGATAAAATAAATGTGTTATAATTAAAGAAAAATCAGGAGGATATTGATATGAGTATGGCAAGTGAAAGAAAAGCCGAGATGAAGGTTTTTCACAGTGATGATGTAATTGTTTCAGACAGAGTATATAATCTTACACTGGGAGCAACAGTGTTATGGGGAGTGGCAATGAACATTGTTCTTTGCATTTTCTGTGGTGATTTTGTTGCAAGTGTTAATCCGTTTATTTTCCTTATCGCATATTTTGCATTGGCAATAGGCGGTCAGGTAATTTCGTATAAGAGTAAGAGCCCGGTTATCAGTTTTATCGGATACAATATGGTAGTTGTGCCTGTAGGACTTGTTGTAGCTTCTGTTGTTTCGTATTACGGCGGAATCGGAGCAGAAGAGGTAGGGCTTGCATTCCTTTTCACGGCAATAATCACAGGATGTATGGTTTCTTTAAGTATAATATATCCTAACTTTTTCTCAAGAATCGGCGGATTGCTGTTTGCAGGTCTGATCGGTCTTGTTATATCAGGTGTTGTAATGATGTTTCTTGGAGTTGATTCTTATATTTACTCATGGATTGGTGCTGTGATTTTCAGTCTTTACATCGGATATGATTATTACGTTGCACAAAGATATATTAAGACAGTAGACAATGCGGTGGACAGTGCAATATCAATTTACCTTGATATAACCAATCTTTTTCTCTATTTACTCAGAATACTCGGAAGAAAAAAATAAGCTGTCGTTACCTGAAAGGATATAGAACCAATGAAGATTATTGATTTGCTCAAATCAGATAAAGTAACTGTTTCGTTTGAGGTCTTTCCGCCTAAATCAGAAGCTAATTACGAATCAATTTATAAGGCTGCAATGAGCGTTGCCGCATTAAAACCTGCATATATGAGTGTTACCTACGGAGCCGGAGGAAGCACAAGTAAGAGTACCTTAGATATTGCAGGGGATATTCAGAAAAAATATGATGTCTGCACTATTGCACATTTAACCTGTGCAGGTGCAGATAAAGATGATATACATAAATCTCTTGATGGCATGAAGAATGAAGGGATTGAAAACATCCTTGCGTTAAGAGGCGACAGACCTAAAGAATTTGACGGAGATCCTTTTGCACATTACAGATATGCGTCAGAGCTTATATCGGAGATAAAAGAATATGCAGGCGACGATTTTTGCATAGGCGGGGCGTGCTACCCTGAGGGACATGTTGACGCAGCTAACAAGAAGGAAGATATCGGTAATCTTAAGAAAAAGATTGAAGCAGGTTGTGAGTTCCTTACAACACAGATGTTTTTTGATAACAACATCTATTATAATTTCCTTTACAGAATAAGGGAACAGGGTATCACCGTCCCTGTTGTACCGGGAATAATGCCTATTACAAGAGCTACACAGGTTGCCAATGCGCTTAAGCTTTCAGGCAGTAATATGCCTGAGAGATTCAGGAATCTTGTGGACCATTTCGGAACTAATCCTGCGGCAATGCAGCAGGCGGGAATTGCCTATGCCACAGACCAGATTATAGATTTGATTGCAAATGGAATAAATCATATCCATGTATATTCCATGAATAAGCCGGAAGTGGCTGCGGGAATCCAGAAGAACCTTTCGGAGATTATTAAATAAATGATAACCAAAAAAGAAGTAATCCGTTACCTTGGATATGGACGTAATGTTCCCGATGACAGGGTAATGGAACTAATCGATAACTGCATAAAGGAAGTTGAAGCGGCTGCCAAACCTAAAAACGTTTACAGGCGCTTTGATATTTTTATATCAGAAGAAGACGTGATATCAGTAGCAGGTCTTACCATAGAAAGTCATAATCTGGCTAAGAATTTGAAAGGCTGTGGTGAGGCCGTTCTTTTTGCGGCAACGCTGGGAACCGATGTAGACCGACTTCTTAACAAAGCTCTTAAGTTGGATATAGCTAAAGCGGCGGTGATTCAGGCAACGGCGGCAGCGGCAATCGAAGATTATTGTAATGACTGTCAGAGTGCCATAACCGATGAGGTAAAAAAAGAAGGATTGTATGTCAGACCGAGATCCAGTCCGGGATACGGTGATTTTGCACTAAGTCATCAGGAAAAGTTTCTTAATGCAATAAATGCCACCAAATTAATAGGGATTACCTTATCAGAAGGTGGAATAATGATTCCCGAAAAGTCGGTGTCCGCTATTATGGGACTTAGTAAAAAAGATACAAAATGTCATTTGGAGGGCTGTGAAGCCTGCGGTAATACCGAATGTCAATATAGAAGATGAGAAAGAGGAATATGTATGAACATCCTTGATGAATTAGGCAGAAGAATATTATTTTTTGACGGTGGATTAGGCTCTCTTTTACAGGAAAGAGGTCTTGAACCGGGAGAACTTCCGGAGACATGGAACCTTACCAAACCGGAAGTATTGATTGATATTCATAAGGCGTATATTAATGCGGGAGCGGATATTATTAACGCCAATACCTTTGGTGCTAACAGATTTAAGTTTGATAATCTTGAAGAAATAATCACGGCGGGTATCCTTAATGCCAAGAAAGCCGTTGCCGAAACAGGAAAAAAGGCTTATGTGGCACTTGATATAGGTTCCTGCGGTAAATTGTTAAAACCGATGGGAACACTTGATTTTGCCGATGCGGTTGATGTGTTCGCCGAAATTGTACGAATAGGTGACAAAGCGGGAGCGGACCTCATTCTTATTGAGACAATGAGTGATACTTATGAGCTTAAGGCGGCTGTTCTTGCGGCAAAAGAAAATTCAAATCTTCCTGTGTTTGCAACCGTTATTTTTGATGAAAGTCACAAAATGCTTACAGGAGCAACTCCGGCAGCAGTTGTAGCCCTTCTTGAAGGACTTAATGTTGATGCCATAGGAATGAACTGTGGACTCGGACCTGAACAGATGAAGCCTATTTTTGAAGAAATGGCAGAATATGCCTCAGTACCTCTTATTATCAATCCTAACGCAGGGCTTCCACGTTCCGAAAACGGCAGGACGGTTTATGATGTAGGACCTGAAGAATTTGCCGGTTATATGGAGCTTCTTGTAAAAGACGGAGCATGGATTATCGGCGGGTGCTGCGGAACAACACCTGAACACATCAAGGTGACATACGACAGATGTAAGGATTTAAATCCAATCCCTATTGTGGAAAAAGATATTACACTTGTATCTTCATATTCCCATGCGGTAGAGATTGGAAAAGTACCCGTAATTATCGGAGAAAGAATCAATCCTACAGGTAAGTCTAAGTTTAAACAGGCTTTGCGTGACCACAATATGACGTATATCCTTGAAGAGGGAACCAAACAGGCTGATTCAGGAGCACACATTCTCGATGTTAATGTAGGACTTCCGGAAATAGATGAAGCCGCGATGATGAAGGATACTGTTTTTGAACTGCAAAGTATTCTTGACCTGCCTCTCCAGATTGATACAACCGATATGAATGCAATGGAAACTGCCATGAGAATATATAACGGTAAACCGATGGTTAATTCTGTCAACGGTAAAAAAGAAGTTATGGAACAGGTATTCCCTCTTGTAAAAAAATACGGCGGTGCGGTTGTAGCTCTTTGTCTTGATGAGGATGGAATACCGGATACTGCAGAGGGCAGAATTAAAATTGCCGAGAAAATATATGCAACTGCGGCAACTTACGGAATTAAAGCTAAAGATATTGTTATAGATGCTCTTACAATGACAATGAGTACGGATAATGAATCGGCTAACATAACGCTTGATACTGTCCGTGAAATCAAGTCAAGAGGCGGAAGAACGGTTCTCGGTGTATCAAATATTTCTTTTGGACTGCCACAAAGAGAACTCATTACTTCAACATTTTTTACCATGGCCCTTCAGGCAGGACTGTCGGCAGGTATAATTAACCCTAATGCTAAAGTGATGATGCAGTCCTACGATACCTATATGGTTCTTTCAGGTAATGACAGCCAGTGTACAAAATATATTGAAAAATATGCAGTAGCACCTGAGACAGCAGAAGCAAAACCTAAGACAACGGCAAATTTCAGTCTTTCGGATTGCATAGTCAAAGGACTTAAAGAAAATGCTTATACTGAAACCGTTGAACTCCTTAAAACTAAAGCACCTATGGATATAATTAACGGAGACCTTGTGCCTGCGCTAGATATTGTGGGAAAAGGTTTTGAAAAGGGAACGATGTTCCTTCCACAGTTGCTTATGAGTGCTGAAGCTGCCAAAGCGGGATTTGAGGCAATTAAGGATTATATGAAAAAGAGCGGAAGCTCTGAGGAGAAGAAAGCAACAGTCGTTATTGCAACTGTCAAGGGAGACATACATGACATCGGAAAAAATATCGTGAAAGTTATCCTTGAGAATTACAGCTATAATGTAATAGACCTTGGAAAAGATGTTCCGCCTGAGGACGTTGTTGATGCGGTAATAGCTAACGATGCCAAACTTGTAGGACTTAGTGCACTTATGACAACTACTGTAGTTAATATGGAAGCAACCATAAAACTCTTAAGGGAAAAATGCCCTGATTGTAAGATAATGGTTGGCGGTGCAGTTCTTACTCAGGAATATGCAGATATGATTGGAGCGGATTTTTATGGAAAAGACGCTATGCAGTCGGTGTATTACGCAGAAAGTTTGTTTAATAAATAAACGTGGAGATAATTGAAACCGCAGATATTGTTTATATTGGAAACGATTTTCCTAAAGAAGTGAAAGGTTCAGAGGATACCAGAAGACTTAGGGGAACCAATGCGAAGGCAAAAGCTAACGCAACAACAGAGACAATAGGGCTGTTGAAATATGCGTCTAATAAACGTTGGCAGGAAAATTTTAAGATTAAGCACGGGATAGATGCGGCATATGGATGGTATCGTTTTACGTCAAGGTTTGCTTTGCCCGTATATACGGCAGAGGGAATACTTGAAAGATATAATATATACAGGATAGAGATGTTAGTACGACATGCTTCTGATGATAAATTATATCTGTATGATATGGTGAATACTAAAAAAGAAAAAGAAACGAATACCCCATCTTGACTAAGGTCGTACGGTAACAAACTCGTTTCTCTAACAGAAATATAACACGACCTACAGGAATAATCAATAATATTTTTATATTAATAAGTAAAGGGCATTACCACCATTTGAAGTGGTAATGCCCTTTTTAATGCGTAAATTTATCTTTTTTCTACAGGGAGGACTCCCGGCTTAAGGTGGCTTACATCCATATATACAGGAATTCCGTCTTTGTATGTGAGGGTAACTTCACCTGCGATAAGAGGTTTTAAGTAATCAATCATATCGGCTGTTACGTCATTACCTCGTTCGTTAATCCATTCAACAGGAACGGACTTGGCTTCGTTGGCAATTCCTGCGATTTTGGCATAGCCGTACTCAATGGTATAAGGTGCGTTGCTTGAACGGGTCATTGTAACCATTGAAGCGGTAACACCTGCTTCGGCAAGCTCTACAGCCTTATGACCGGAATTAAAAGCTTCGTCAAGGTCTGTCTTTGAGGCTTCATGGGCTGCACAACGCTGCAATACATTGACTTCTACAGAACGGACTTTAACACCGATTTCTTCTTTTACGATTTCAGCAAGAGCCTGTCCTGCACCACTTAACATTTTGTGACCGAAATGGTCGGCTACACTGTCTCCGGCACTTACATAGTTGCCGTCTTTATCTCGTATACCTTCAGAAATTGCAACAATAAGATTGTTATTGGTTTTAAGAAATTCTTTGGCATCTTCGATGAATTTGTCCTTGTCAAAAGGAACTTCAGGCAGATAAATGAAGTGGGGTGCGGTGTTATAAGCGTTTCTTGCAAGTGCGGAAGCGGCGGTAAGCCATCCGGCATCCCTGCCCATTATTTCCACAATGGTTACACTCTTAACAGCGTAAATAAATGTGTCATGCGCAATTTCAAGAAGAGAGGTTGCAACATATTTTGCAGCAGAACCAAACCCCGGTGTGTGGTCTGTTACCATAAGGTCATTGTCAACGGTTTTTGGAATACCGATGATTTTTACATCACTGCCTGTTAAAGCAGCGTATTCAGACAACTTAAGCACCGTGTCCATGGAATCGTTACCGCCGATATAGAAAAATGCTCCTATATTATAACGCTTGAATTGTTCAAAAATTCTTTTGTAATCGCTGTCATCCCTGCGGTAATCCGGTAATTTGTAACGGCATGAACCAAGATACATGGCAGGTGTGTGCTTGAGGCACAAAAGCGCTTTATCATCAGGAACCTTCTCTGAAAGATTAAGGATTCTGTTATCAAGAATACCCAGAATACCGTTAACCGAACCGTAGATTGTGTCATACATTTCCGAGTCTGAGACACCCTTAATTACTCCCGCGAGACTGGAGTTAATTGCAACAGTAGGACCGCCTGACTGTGCAACAAAACAATTTAATTTAGTCATTGTAATTGTCTTCCTTGTTTTATGTGATGTACTAATTGTAAGATAGACGTAAATTATTGTCAATAAAGAGTGAAAAATACTGCTGCTATACAATAGATATAAATGTATTGCAAAAATGTAACTTTTGGTATATTATCTACGTAAGTTTTTATTTAACTAAGGATAGGGATATTGGTTATTTACAAATAGGAGGAAATTAATGACCTCAATTATAGTTTATCTTGCTTTGTTTTTTGGCATATCGCTTGGATATGCTTTGTTTTAGTACAAAAATGGTACCGGAGCAGTTGGCAGGTGGTACATAGCAGTCATAATCATTATGACAAGAGTATTTCCGTTTATGATGATGGAAGATAAGAATATATTCACGGCAGGAAGGATATTGGCAGAGACCGGTATCCTTGTTGCTGTGTTGTTTTTTATAGACATTATTGTTGAAAATAAGCCGGCAAAAAGACTTTATAAGATGTTTTTTATATTAGACCCGGTAACCGTGGTAAGTTTTCTGTCAGGAAATTTATATCTGATAATTGGAAGCGTGATTGTAAACGGATTTATGCTTTTCAATATTTTCAGTAACAGGAAGAATTACGGAAAGAAGAACTGCCTTACACTTATATATAGTTTCGCAGGAATGGTAACCGGTGCATACGGTGTAATTGTCAATAAATTCTGTTTTTTCGGAAAATTTGAGAATGTATTTAATTCTTCAAAAGATGTCCCTACAATTCTTATTTCATCAATTTTTATATTTATTATTTCCTGTGTGTATTGCATATATCATGCGTTTTCTAAGACAGAAACAGCACCTGTCGATGAAAACTGTAACAATCATTCTATTCCTGTTACCAAGGACAGAAAGATAGAGATAAAAGATATTGTAATTATAATTGCAATGATGGCGGCGTTCTTTATTATAGGGGGATTCAGGCTGGGAAGCAAAGATATTCCGTCCACGGTTTACAAAATGGACAGTAATAACAGGGAAATTGTGCTTGACCTTGGGGAAAATAAAAATGTAAAAGAAATAATGGTTTTTCTTAATTATAAATCCAACCAGAGATTATCATTTTCGGCTGATGTTTCAGGAAGCTGGGATATATATGAAAGCAAGACCCAGTTAAAAAGTCCTTTCCAGTGGAATAAAATTACCGTTAATAAAAATACAAGATACCTTGGAATCGTATGTATGGATTCATGGGAATGGATAAATGAAATCGTTGTTATAGGTGATGACGGGCAGGTTATAACGCCTGTAAATACATCGGCTTATAAGGAGCTTTTTGACGAACAGGAGCTTTACCCAGATGTACGTTCCTACTATTATCAGACGATGTTCGATGAGGTGTATCATGCAAGAACGTCGTATGAATTTATAGAGGGCTATCCTATATATGAAAACACACATCCGCCTCTTGGCAAACTGATGATTGGTGTTGGAATAAGGGCATTTGGAATGAATCCATTCGGATGGAGAATAATGAGCCTTATCGCAGGAACCCTTTGTATTCCTTTCATATATCTGTTTGGACTAAAAATAACAGGCAGGAGGCTTGGGGGTGTGCTTGCGGGAGTTCTTATCAGCACAGAATTTATGCACTGTGTGTTATCAAGAATAGCAACTCTGGACATATTTGTTGCACTGTTTATAATAATGCTCTTTTATTTTATGTATAGATACATCCAGTGTTCGGAGGAAAATAAAAATTGTGCAAAACAATATATTTTTATCCTTCTTTCAGGAATATCAACGGGAATCGGTATCGCTACCAAATGGACGGCTTTCTATGGGGCAGCGGGAATATGTGTGATTTTCTTTATAACTTTTTTCAGAAGATATAACAGTAAAAAAGCTTTTCAGGATAATAAAGGCAGTGTGATAAAAATAATTTTATGCTGTGTGGTAAGTTTTATACTTATCCCGGCGACGATATATGTTGTGTCATATTATCCGTTCATGAAAGTATACGGCGGCAGCTTGATTGAAAATGCCATTAATAATTCAAAACTTATGCTTTCATATCATTCGGTTACGGTATTTGAACATCCTTATTCCTCAGAGTGGTATCAGTGGATTTGGGATAAACAATCATTGCTTGACGCACTTGCAATAACGGCAGAGGGTAAAGTCTCATCTGTTGCCACCATAGGAAGCCCGCTGATAGTGTGGGGCGGAATAGCAGCTTTTATTTATACCGGATATTTATGGGTATGTAAAAAAGACCGTAATGCGGGCTTTCTTGTAATTATGTATCTTGCCAATCTTTTACCATGGCTTCTGGTACACAGGACTGTTTTTATATACCATTACTATCCATGCATACTTACCCTTATCCTTTTGATTGCATATTCGGTTATAAAACTGTCAGGCAGTAAGAAAAGATTTGCCGTTACGGTTATGGTTATTTCAGTAGTTTTATTTATAATGTATTATCCAGAACTTACAGGCTTAGCGGTAAGCAGACGCTACATAGACAATGTTCTTGAGATTGTTAAATCATGGAGGTTTGTATGATGGATATAATACCGTTTTTAATGGCATTTGCCATAATGATAATGGCAGTCTGTTACGCCTGCTTTATTAAAAAATATGATAATTCATTGATAATACTGATTGTCGGTATAGGAATTATACTGCGAGTGGGATATATGATGTATACGGATTGTATAGTCAGGAGTCATGACCTTGGTGAATTAGACGAGAATGGTTATGGACATGCTTCTTATATTCTGGGACTTATAAAGTATGGAAAACTCCCCGCTGATAATATGATACAACATTATCAGCAACCGTTTTTTTACATATCCTCATCCGTGGTGTCCTTTGTTGTTAATAAGGTAATAGGACACAGTGACAATTATTCTTATGTAAATGCGGCAAAGATTGTTTCATGCTTTGCTTCCATAGTTACACTTTTTGCAGCTCTTAATATTTTTAAAGAGTTAAAGTTACAGAAAAAAGGTGTGACAATAGCAATGTTATTTGTTGCATTTATGCCTGCGTTTATTATTTCCGGTGGAACGGTATCACCTGATGCACTTTCGGCAATGTTTATGGCACTTATATTTTTATATACGTTAAGGTGGTTCAACACAGGAAAAATCAAATATATGATAGGTACGGCTTTCTGCTACGGATTTGGAGTTATGACCAAAATTTCCTGTGCCGCGCTTGCACCTATAACTATCGGACTGATTATTTATAAATTTATCAGGGAAAAAGAATTACGCATAAAGATTGTTATGCACAGCCTTACTCTTGGAGTAATAAGCCTTCCTATAGGGCTGTGGTACAGTGTCAGAAATTTCATTAAGTTTGGACAGAAATTTTCCTATGTACTTAATCCGGGAGAGGCGATATATATGGGCGACACGTCATTATTTTCAAGAATCTTTATGATTAATATACATAATATTGTTAAATCGCCGTATTGTGCACCGTTTGATGATTATAATGCACCTGTTTATTACCTTAAATCAGCATTATTTGGGGAATTCAGTTATCAGGTGCCTAATATAATTGCTGTTCTTCTGCTTATAGCGGGGATTGTGATGTCTGTTATTCTGGTGACAGCCATTATTAACCTTATAAGAAATATTAAGAAAGACAGAGTGACAATTATACCTCTGGTTACTTTTGTTTTTTACTATCTTGTATCTCTGGTATTTTATATCAAAATGCCGTATGGATGCAGCATGGATTACAGATATATGTTGTTTTTAACAATACCGGCGGCTTACATAATCGGAAAGTATTATGAAAATACGAAGAAAACTACAGTTAAGGTATCAATGATATTTTTTGCTGCGATGACAACGGTTATGTATCTTGCAACGGGAATTATCCGTTGATATACGGATGTCTCAGACCTTATATGGTCTGTTAATATAGACATTAATATTTTTTGAACGGAGGTGAAAAGAATGAGAAAGATGAAGAAAGGTTGTGTTCTTGCATTATCGGTTATGATGATTGCATCAGGAGTAGTTACTGCAAATGCCGCTTCAAGTGATGCACAGAAATTTGAATATGTAAAAGGTTCAAAGCAGAACTGTGTAGTTGAAGTTGTGTCAGAAAGCCCTATTGTTGTTATAAAAGTTGACAATAAGGAACTTCCTGATGACGGAAAAACAGTTCTTGTCAAAGCTGTTGAAGAAAGTGAAGCACCTGTAACAAGTGAGTCACCAGCAACAAGTGAAGCTCCAGCGGCAACAAGTGAAGCACCTGCAGCAACAAGTGAAGCACCTGCAGCGACAACAGAAGCACCTGCAGCAACAACAGAGGCACCTTATGAAACAACAGAGGCACCTTATGAAACGACAGAGGCACCTATGGCAACAAGCGAGGCACCTGCGGCAACAAGCGAAGCACCTGCAGCAACAAGCGAGGCACCTGCAGCAACAAGCGAAGCACCTGCAGTAACAAGTGAGGCACCAGCGGCAACAAGCGAAGCACCTGCGTATACAAGTGAAGCTCCTATGGCAACAGGTTATGCAATGGGAAACAGTATGATTCCTGTTCAGGCTTATGCCAATGCAGAACAGGGAGAAGCTTCCGCAGCAAGCAATACTTATGTTGTATCTTTTGATGCAGAGTATCTTGATACTTTAAGTGTCGGAGAACATACAGTTACATTTACTTTTGCAGACACAACAACAAAGGATGTAGTTATTGCAGTAAAGGCAGCTTCAGTAAACAGCCCTGAAGCAGGTGAGACTACTATGATTTTTGCATTAGTATTAATGGTAGTAGCAAGCGGCGCAGTAATCACATTTGCAAGACGTAAGAAAACAGCATAATTTTGACTGATATTCTTACAGGAACAAGCGTTGCCCTCATAAAGAGGGCAACCTTTTTAAAAACGGATGGGAACAGAATGAAAAATATTGTAATAATCGGAGCCGGACCTGCGGGGATTACGGCAGCATATGAATTAAGTAAGACAAGAGAATATCGGATATTGGTGTTGGAAGAAAGTCAGGATTTTGGTGGAATATCAAAAACCGTTAATTATAAAGGAAACCGTATGGATATGGGCGGACACAGGTTCTTTTCAAAAGACAGACGGGTAAACGAGTGGTGGGAAGCAATACTTCCGCCTGAAAGTGACAACAATAAAGCGTCTGAAAATGATGAAGTTTTTATGAAAAGACCCCGTGTATCAAGAATCTTATACAAGGGTAAATTTTACGATTATCCCGTATCTTTAAGCATGAAAACAATAAGAAATATGGGCTTTTTTACTACAATTAAAGTAGGATTCGGCTATATTTTTTCAATGATACATAAGAAACCGGAGACTAATCTGGAGAATTTTTATATAAATCGTTTCGGTAAACCGTTATATAAAATGTTCTTTGAAGATTATACGGAAAATCTCTGGGGCAGACACCCAAGAGAAATTGATGCGTCATGGGGAGCACAGCGTGTAAAAGGGTTGTCCATATCCGCTTTGTTAAAAGATGTATTCAGTAAGAAATTTCATAAGAAAAACAGGGTTGTTGAAACTTCATTGATTGAAGAATTCAAATACCCAAAATACGGACCGGGACAGATGTGGGAATGTGCGGCAAAAAAAGCTATAGATAACGGAGCGGTATTTAAGAAAAATGCCAAAGTTACCGGAGTCAATGAAAATACCATGGAAGTGAAATATTTCCATAATGGCAATACATATACCGAAAAAGCTGATTATATTATATCCTCAATGCCGGTAAAAGACCTTATAAATGCCATGGAGAAGGTTCCGTATGATATAAAAGAAATTGCAAATAATCTTCCGTACAGGGATTATATGACTCTTGGCGTAAAGGTCAGCAGATTAAAACTTAAAAATAAAAAAGGTGATAACAAGCTTATTCCCGATTGCTGGATATATGTGCAGGATACGTCCGTTAAAATGGGAAGATTACAGATATACAATAACTGGTCCCCTTATATGGTGGCTGATAATGAAAATACCGTATGGATTGGACTTGAGTATTTTGTAAACGAAAATGATGAATACTGGAATATGAGCGAAGAGGAATTTTCAGGCTTTTGTATAGATGAAATGATAAAAATCGGAATCATTGAAAGCAGTAAAGATGTGCTTGACACACATATGGAAAAGGTAAAAAAAGCATATCCTGCGTATTTTGATTCCTACAGCAGATTTGATGAAGTTAAAGCATATCTTGATAATTTCAGAAATATAATATGTGTCGGCAGAAACGGTCAGCACAGATACAATAATATGGACCATTCAATGATAACGGCATTTAATGCAGTCGAATTTATTGAGACAGACGGAAAAAATCATGACCGAATATGGAATGTCAATACAGAAAAAGAATATCATGAAGTCAAGTGAACGAAGGCAGGAGAACCTGCCTTTTATTGCTTCTTGACATTTTGTTAAATCATCTGTTGTGCATTAATAACATTCTTAATATAATCTAAATCCAATCCACAGAAATCGGCAATCTGTTCCTGTGTTTTACCTGAATTAAACATCAATAATATAAGTTCAGCTCTACCTTTAG
This sequence comes from Butyrivibrio sp., assembly GCA_050874365.1. GTDB lineage: Bacteria > Bacillota > Clostridia > Lachnospirales > Lachnospiraceae > Eshraghiella. The sequence continues at coordinate 17,430 of JBNMKN010000014.1, forward strand.
CTTCACCCTCTTCATACGCTATCTGCTTTATCACTTTTTCGTGTTCTTCTGCATCAAATTCAAATAAACTCATTGACCTGACCTCATTTCTGTTATTAGTTAGAAAATCCCTAAGAATACCATTTCCGATACAATAATCAATAGCTGAATCCACAGCCTCTCCCTTATCCATTGTTTTAAGTAACACCGTTATAAAATACAACAAACTTAGGATTGGGTAAGGTAAGGGCTTTGCCGGAATATATATCAAAACCACCAACGTATTTTTTTAAACACTTTGTCACATATTCCAGATTACGGTATGGCATATTCGGATTGACTGTTGACTGGTGTTCAAAAAGATTAAGCTTCATATCTATGACACAGGAAATGTCATTCTTGCTCGTCATATATATGGCGTTTTCAAGGGTGGTTATCTTGATATCGTTTTCATCGGAAAAGTCGGTGTCATTGACCGCATTAAAGAGTGAGAGAAGATTGGACTTATCTTTGAATAAAAGCCTGAATACGGTATCCTTGTATTTTCTGTTTACAGTTTCATTATTCATATGTACTCCTTTCAGGCAGAAAAAGCCATTAATCCTAAATAAAAACTTCCTGCCTTATAAAATTAAATTGGGTATAAAGCATTGATTTCAATTTAGAAAATAGAAATGACTTACGTCATAGAAAAAAGAATATGAATGCTTTAAAAGTATACTATCACAAGCCTGCAGAAAAATAAAGAGAAAAATAAAAAAGAGTTCCGCAGCTTACACACACGGAACTCTTATGGTAATTAGGAAAAGAACGTCAGAGAAAGGTTTAACATTCTTTCCATTTGCCCTGCCTGTAGAAGAAGATAGATATGGCAGTGGCAACCGTCCATCCGATTGGCCAGGCACACCAGATTCCGGTACTTAAAAGAGCTGTCTTTGATAAGACTATAGCAAGAACAACCCTTAATATAAGGTCTGTAAATGTTGCAATCATGAATTGCTTCATAAGACCTGCGCCTCGGAGGATACCGTCGGCTACGAGTTTAGCTGATACTACGAAATAAAATGGAGCAAGGATTCTCAGATAGATTGAACCTGAACTTATAGCCTCAGCGGATGGATTATCGATAAAGAAGGTAAGTAAAGCCTTCGGAAAGATAACATATAAAAGACAAAGCGGAATTGAAAGGCACCATACTAATTTTACACCTGCCTTAAAACCGGCTTTGACACGGTCGAATTTTGCCGCACCGATATTCTGGGAAGCAAAATTGGAAACACCGTTTGCAAGAGTGGTAAATGATGTAATTACAAGGTTATTAAGCTTGACACCTGCGGAATATCCGGCGATTACGCCTGTTCCAAAGCTATTGATGACTTTCTGGATAACGATATTACCGATTGATATGAAACTCTGCTGTAAAATACTTGGAATTGCAATAGTAATGAATTGTACAAAAATACTTTTCTTAAATATGTAATGTTTTTCATCTGTTTCGATTTTATGAAGACGGCGAAGAACTACAATGAGTGAAAGTATACAGCTTATACTCTGGCAAAGGAAGGTTGCCCACGCAACACCTGCAACACCCATATTGAATACCTTTACAAAAAGGATATCCACACCGATGTTTGAAAGCGATGAAGCAGCAAGGAAATAGAAAGGCGTCTTGCTGTCACCGAGAGCAGAGAAAATACCTGTAGCTATGTTATAGAAAAATACAAAAGGAAGACCGTATACATATATATCAAGATATAATTTGGAATCTTCGTAAATTTTGTCAGGAGTACCTATAGCATGAAGCAAAGCCCCACCTGCAAATATTCCTATGAGCATAAGCATGAGGCATACAGCGGCACTTGTTACCATTGATGTATAAACGGCTGTTTTGACATTGCCGTATTCCTTGCTTCCGAAAAACCTTGCCGTAATTACGGAGCAGCCTATGTTACAGCCGAATGCAAATGCAATAAAAATAAGAGTGATTTCATAACTGTTACCTACAGCCGCAAGAGCGTTTTCACCGATACATTTTCCGGCTACCCATGAATCGGCTATGTTGTATAACTGTTGGAAAATGATACTTCCGAACAATGGAATACAGAATTTCCACAGCACCTTCTCGGGATTGCCTACTGTTAAATCTTTGTTCATATTTTTTTTCTCCTTCTACTTAAAACTGTACCATTGATTATTTCTAGAAATAGATTATAATAATCACATATCTATATGTAAAAGGTATAAAAAGAATATTTAACATATCAAAATGATATATAGGAGTTTTATGAATATTACTTATGATTATTACAGGATATTTTATTATGTCGCGAAATTCGGAAGCTTTACAAAAGCGGCGGAGGTTCTGGATAACAGCCAGCCCAATATAACAAGGGCTATGAATAATCTGGAATCCCAGCTTGGAGTACAGGTGTTTTACCGTTCAAGAAAGGGAATCAAGCTTACAAGGGAGGGGGAAATACTTTTTAAAAGGGTGAATATTGCCTTTGAACAGATATCACTGGCGGAACACGAACTCGAACAGACCAAAAGAATGGATAGCGGCAGTATTAAAATAGGTGTCAGCGAAATAGCACTTCATGAAGTTCTTTTGCCGGTGCTTGCGGCTTACAGAAGGGATTTTCCTAATGTCATGGTTCAGATAACCAATGAATCAACACCATCTGCGATAAAAAGCCTTAAGAATGATGAGGTGGAACTGGCACTTGTAACAACGCCCATAAATATCAATAAAAATGATTCTTTATCCTGTGAGAATATATGTGAATTTACGGAATATCCCGTAGCGCATAAGATGTTTGGAATACCTGATAATAAGGAAATAAGTCTCAAGGAACTGGAAAAATATCCTGTTATTTTTCTTTCAAAAGGGACGGCGACAAGGGAGTATTATGAGGAACTTTTCAGAAAAAAAGGAATGGACATTAAACCTAATGTAATTGCGGCAACTACGGACCAGGTTATGCCAATGGTAAAATCAGGACTTGGGATCGGCTTTGTACCCGAAAGCATGACAGGAGGTGACGTAACCGTCATAAAATTAAAAGACAAGCTGCCAAAACGTCTGATATGTCTTTTGTACGATGAGAGAAAACCACAGTCGCTTGTGGCAAAAGAGCTTATAAAAAGGTTAAGAAGTATGTGACATTCTATTGGGATTATTGTATAATATTACCAGTATTAAGTGACGGGACAAAAGAATACGGAGGAAAAATTATGGCAGGTAGAATGAACAGGTTATTGGCTGTCCTTATTTCCGCAGTTACGGTAACATCATCTGTTAATTTAACCCCTATGGGAACAAAAGCAGCAGAGGATACCTATAATGTAAATGAGGCTGTTGAAGCGTCTGCGGAGAGCGGGAATTCAGGAGCGGTATTACATAGCTTTGAGGCACCTTTGGTAGGAAGTTCAGGTAATATAAGCAGGTATGTAGCGGATTCGGCAATATTTTATGGATTAGCAAGGAGTACGGCTATTCCATCGTCATATTCATCTGTGGACAGAGGCTATGTAACAAGCGTAAAGAACCAGGGAGAACTTGGAATATGTTGGGCATACGGTGCGTGTGCGGCAATGGAATCCTACGCATTATCCCACGGATATGTGTCATTTTCTGATGATATAGATTTGTCTGAATTTGAGCTGGCATATATGACGTTTAATGACAGTACGTTTACCGACCCTCTTGGCGGTACAACAGGGGATATGTCAACCAATTATACTATGTATCATTCGTTTATGAACGGCGGCAATGACCAGTATGCTTTTAAGACACTTAGCAAGTGGGCAGGTATTGTGAATCAGGATAAGGCTCCTGAGGTATCCTATAAGAATCAGCTTGATAGTAAGGATACAACATATACGTTTAACCCGGATGATGTGTCATATATTTTAACCGGCCAGAAGTATATCAATATGAAGGAACGTGACCTTGTCAAGCAGGCAATTATTGAAAACGGTGCCGTAAGTACAATATATACCACCAATCAGTCATATCCGGACAAATATGTATACTATTCTGTACCTACAGGTTCGGGACATGAAGTAGCCATTGTAGGATGGGATGATAATATTGATAAATCCTTATTTGCCACAAATGGTTATGAGACTCCTCCGGGAAACGGAGCATGGTTAATTAAGAACAGTTGGGGCAGCAGTGCAGGCAATAACGGATATTTCTGGATGTCATACTACGAATCAAGTATCCAGAATATGAATGCGGTTATATACGAAATCGTTCCTGCGGATACTTATGATTATAATTACCAGTATGACGGAAGCACAATTTTTAATCACTTTATTCAGAATAACGCTTCATATTACAAGAATGAGAAGAAATTTGCCAATGTATTCAAGGTAAGCCAGACAACGGACGAGATTCTAAGAAGTGTGGCTTTTGCGGTTGGCAATTCAAATCTTTCATACACGATTGACATTTACAAAGTAGATACAACAGCAAGTACCATAACTCCGGAGAATGGAACCCTGCTTACATCCTATACAGGAAAAACAACTTATGCCGGATATTATACATCCGAGCTCCCTGAAAGCATTACCTTACATAGCGGAGACACTTTCTCTGTTGTAGTTACTTTTGATAAAGCAGCAGGAATTAATTATTCCATAAGTGAATATCAGACTGCCGATGATGAGCATACATATTGGGATATGGTTAATTCGGCGGCACCGAAACACAGCTATCTGTATTATTACAACAGATGGGTGGATATTAATGAAAACAGTTATGACATATATCCTGATGCAGACTTCTGCATTAAAGCATTCACTACCGCCAAAAGAGATATAGAGGCTTCGGAAATAACAGGTATTGAACAGTCAGGACTTGACAAAGCAGTCATAACATGGAAAAAGACAAGTGATGCAACGGGATATGCCGTGTATAGAAAAGTTGAAGGAGAACCAGATTATTCACTTGTATATAACGGAACAGCGGTAACTTATATTGACAGCAATCTTTCTATTGGTAAGACGTATTATTATTATGTGAAAGCGTATAACGACAGTCATAGTGTAGATACTATTTTACCTTCACAGATAAAGAAAATATCAATAGATGTGCCGAGAACAAGAATAACTGAGGTTGAATCTACAGGTACAGGAATTTCTGTTAAATGGGAAAAAATCAGTGGGGCAAAGAACTATAGAGTATTACGTTCAGAAGATGGAGAAAACTACTCTGAAATAGCCGCTACGGTTACTAATGAATATACAGATAATAATGTGCCAAAATATAATACGGCATACTATTACTCAATTATCACAGTATTTAATGATGGCAGCCGTGATATAGAATCTTCAAAAAGCTCACGTTACGTTGGTAATAAAAAGGTTGATAGTCCGACAAATGGACGTATTAATAATGATGAATATAAGAAATTCAAACTTACATGGGACAAAGCCGAAAATGCATCAGGATATTATGTAAAGCGTATAATAACAAATCAGAAGACAATTACAATTGATGTCAAAGATGTAGATTCATATACCGATGATGTAGAATCACTTGCTGAAAACACCCAGGTGACATATCAGATATTTTCATATGTAATAGAAGATAATGTCTATAAAACCGGAAAAGGAATAGCGTTTAATCCGATGTATGTAAGATATCAGGCAATTACAAATCTTACATATGATAAAACTACCAATACACTTAAGTGGGATGCTTATGCATTTCCTGATACATATATAGATTCAATGTACCATGTGTATATATCTGAATCAAAAGATGTAAATGATGGCTACTATAAATCATATACCAATAGGTTTAATATACCGAATTATGATGATAATAAGACATATTATGTCAAGGTAACAGCTTATGCCAGAAATTCATTGCAGGGTACAGGAAGGGAACTGACGGCAGTACAGACACCGGCATTAATAATAGGCAAGGAACCGGAAGTCATTGAAAAACCGGATAAACCAATATTGTCGGCTATCAGTGACAAAAATATCGAAATCGGAAGCAGGGTTGAATTGGCTGCAACAGTAACCAATGCAGATTCAGCAACAAAATACACATACCAGTGGTATGAAGCGGTGTCTAAGACTTCTGTAGGGACCAAAATAGCCAATGCCACATCCGCAAAATATGTACCTGTGACAAGCACAAACGGAGAAAAATATTATTACTGCGTTGTAACCGCAACTAAGAACGGATATACGGAAACAACAACAACCAATCGTGCAAAAGTAAGAGTAACAACACCTCTTAACCGTGCAACAATAGACAGCATTGCGGCACAGACTTATACCGGTAAAGGAATTACTCCACCTGTAACAATTAGGTATAACGGCAATACACTTATTAATGGAACGGATTATACTGTCTCATACAGCAATAACGTTAATCCGGGAACGGCAACAGTAACAATAACCGGAAAAGGTTATTACACCGGAAGCAGGGTAATTAATTTTACAATAGAGAAATTAAAAAACGGCTGGGTATATGATAATGGTAAATGGTATTACTATAGTCAGGATATTAAGCAGACCGGTTGGAAATATATAGGCAGTAAATGGTACTATATGGATAACAATGGAATAATGCAGACAGGCTGGAAATACATAGGCAGCAACTGGTATTTCTTTAATGAATCAGGCGATATGAGAACCGGATGG
>JBNMKN010000015.1:0-22616 GCA_050874365.1 Butyrivibrio sp.
ATGAAAAAGATATTAAAAGACACATTGGCACTGTTCCTTATAACATTAATATCCGGTGTTCTTTTGGGCTTTGTATACAAAATTACCAAGGAGCCTATTAAAGAACAGGAGCTTAAAACCAAACTGGCTGCTTACCAGACCGTATTCAGTGAACTTTATACAACCAAAGATGCTGATGAAGATACATTGGATAAAGCACAGTCTGCAGTTAAGGACGTAGGTTTTTCGGGTGTTGAAATACAGGAAATTGTCATGGCTTATGACAAATCAGAGAATTATCTCGGAATGATAATTACGGTAAAAGATTCTAACGGTTACGGCGGGGACATCCGTATGACGGTGGGAATTGACAAAGCTGAAACCATAACAGGACTGGAATTTCTTGAGCTTAATGAAACTGCAGGACTTGGTATGAAAGCTAAGGAAAACAGCTTCAAGAGCCAGTTCAAAGGTAAGAAAGCCGACAAAATAAATTACAGTAAATCGGGAGCACAGGCAGATGATGAAATAGATGCCATAAGCAGTGCCACGATTACTACAAGTGCCGTATGCGAAGGTGTTAATGCTGCGATAACGGCATATAAAGCAGTAGGAGGTGTCGAACAATGAATAAATGCGTTGAACGTCTTTACAACGGTATTGTAAAAGAGAATCCTACACTTGTGCTTACTCTCGGAATGTGTCCTACCTTAGCGGTTACGACTTCTGCGATAAACGGAGCCGGTATGGGACTTGCATCAACCGTTGTACTTGCACTCAGTAACCTTTTTATATCACTTTTGAGAAAAGCAATTCCGGACAGGGTAAGAATGCCGGCATTCATTGTAATTGTGGCATCCTTTGTTACCATGGTGCAGTTTCTTATGCAGGGATACCTGCCGGATTTGTACGCATCCCTCGGTATTTATATACCGCTTATAGTTGTTAACTGTATCATACTCGGAAGAGCCGAAAGCTACGCATCCAAAAACAAACCCCTGCCATCATTATTTGACGGACTTGGAATGGGACTTGGATTTACACTTTCCCTTACCGTACTTGGTGCATTCAGGGAAATGCTGGGAGCCGGAACTATATTCGGACACAGCTTTATACCTGCCAACAATCCGACAACCTTTGAACCTATAAGTATTTTTGTAATGGCACCGGGAGCGTTTTTTGTCCTTGCATTCCTTGTTGCCTTAATGAACAGAATCAAGAAGAAAAAAGGTAAACCAATCGTTGATATATGCAGGGATGACGGATGTTTAAGCTGTCCTAACATCGGATGTTCGGGCAGAAAAATAACAGAAAAGGAGGAGACAAAATAATGAAAACATTAATTCTTATAGCAATAGGTTCCGCCCTTGTTAATAATGTTGTATTAAGCCAGTTTTTGGGTCTTTGTCCTTTCCTTGGAGTATCTAAGAAAATTAAGACGGCGTCAGGCATGGGATTTGCGGTAATCTTTGTAATTACCATATCTTCACTGCTTGCAAGCCTTATTTATAATTTTATACTTGTACCTCTTAAGCTTACATATCTTAATACAATAGTATTTATTCTTGTAATAGCGGCACTTGTACAGTTTGTTGAGATGTTTCTTAAGAAAGCGAGTCCTTCGCTTTATAAGGCACTTGGCGTATATCTGCCTCTTATCACAACCAACTGTGCGGTATTAGGTGTTGCACTTACTAATGTATCAAAGGAATATGATATACTGACTTCCGTGGTCAACGGCTTCGGAACGGCTGTAGGATTTACTATTGCGATTGTTATCCTTGCAGGCGTAAGAGAAAGAACAGAACATAACGATATACCGGAAGCATTTAAGGGTATGCCGATAACATTGATAACGGCAGGCCTTATGGCAATAGCTTTTATCGGCTTTTCAGGTATTATTTAAGGAGGCAGGCTATGACTGGAGTTATTATAGCAGCCGCCATTGTAGGCGGTACAGGAATTATAATCGGTCTTTTCTTAGGAATATCAGGTGAAAAACTTAAAGTAGAAGTTGATGAAAAAGAAGTTGCCGTAAGAGAGGCTCTTCCCGGAAATAACTGCGGTGGATGCGGATATCCGGGCTGTGACGGACTTGCAAAGGCGATTGCAAAGGGTGAGGCACCGGCTAACGGCTGTCCTGTATGCTCTGCCGAGGCAAAAGCAAAAATTGCAGAAATTATGGGCGTTGAAAGCGTTGCCGAGACAAGAAAAGTTGCTTACGTTAAATGTGTAGGTAACTGTGATGTGGCAAAAAACGATTACATATATTCAGGCGTTAAAGATTGTTCAATGGCAGCACTTGTCCCAAACGGCGGACCAAAGAGCTGTAATTACGGATGCCTGGGATTTGGTTCCTGTGTGAAAGTGTGCAGCAATAATGCCATAAGCATTGTAAACGGAGTTGCGGTTGTGGACAAAAATCTTTGTACCTCCTGCGGCAAATGTGTTAAGGCGTGTCCTAAGAATCTTATTGAATTAAGACCGGAAAAAGATATTGCAACGGTATACTGTTCATCCCACGAAAAGGGAAAAGCCGTAATGGACGCATGTAAATCAGGTTGTATCGGATGTACTTTATGTGTGAAACAGTGTGAATATAACGCTATAGTTATGGACAATAATATACCGGTAATAGATTATGAAAAATGTACAGGATGTGGAAAATGTGCAGAAAAATGCCCTAAAAAAATCATTCATCTCGCATAAATGGGATATTATACTGGGTGCAGTGCTGTTAATTACGGCACTGTGCCTGTTTCTTGTGTTTAAACAGAATAAAAAAGACGGAGAATATGTTAAAGTGGAGCAGGATGGAAAAGTAGTAGGAAGTTATCCGTTAGACAAAGACGGAAGATATGAGTTTATGAATTTTTACGGCTCCAACACGCTTATAATAGAAGACGGAAAGGCTTATGTGACAGAAAGCACCTGCAGCGACCATACCTGTGAGAAAATGGGTAAAATATACAGGCAGGGAGAAATGATTATATGTATTCCACATAAGCTTTTTATTACTGTTACCGGCACTTCAAAAGAGGGAGGTTACGATGGAATATCAGGCTAATAACGGGCATGGCAAAAGTAATATTGCGGTTTACGGAATGTTGTTAAGTATATGTCTTGTGATGGGCTATCTTGAGAACCTGATTCCGATTGCCGTACCCATACCCGGTATTAAACCGGGATTTTCAAATATTGTGATTATCTGGGTGCTTTACTCAATGGGTATAAAGTATGCCATAATGTTAAGTGCCGGAAAAATACTGCTCTGCGGTTTCCTTTTCGGCAATCTGTATACCGTTCTTTTCAGCTTTGCAGGAGCGGTTCTAAGCCTTGCCTGTATGATTTTATTAAAACGTACAAAGAAGTTTTCCATGACAGGTGTAAGCATAGCCGGAGGCGTATGCCACAATATAGGTCAGATTATTGTTGCGATTATCGTCCTTGAAAATTCCAAAATAATATATTATCTTCCGTTTCTTATGATATCGGGTGTTGTGTTTGGTGTTCTGGTAGGAATAATAAGCAGTATTTTATATAAAAGAATTAAGATAACATAGCATTAATTTACCTTGCAAACATATGTTCTATATGGTAGAATTAGGTATAATTTTTTATTGGAGATATTATGATTACATATATTGTTGGCGAATTGACCTATATAGACAATAACACGATTATTCTTGAAGCCTATGGAGTGGGATATGAGATTACGGTGCCTGAATCGGTGATTCCTTCTTTACCGGGAATAGGAAGCAGCATTAAGATATTTACCTATCAGAATGTTAAGGAAGATGCTCTTGATTTGTATGGTTTTCTTACAATGGATGACCTTAAGATTTTTAAGCAGCTGATTACGGTGAATGGAATAGGACCTAAGGGTGCATTAAGCATTTTATCCGTGATTTCACCTGATGAATTGAGGCTTGCGGTAATATCCGATGACGTCAAGAAGATACAGAGTGCTCCGGGAATAGGAAGCAAGACCGCACAGAAGCTGATTATAGAGCTTAAGGACAAGCTTAAGCTTGAGGATATTGTATATGATTTACACGATGAAAAGGACGTTTTGAAATCAGTCAGGGACGAGGCAATATCGGCACTTATATCATTGGGATATTCTAACAGCGAATCGGTATCTGCGGTAAGTGCCCTTATGATTACAGAGGATATGACAAGCGAAGATATTCTTAAGCAGGCACTTAAGAAATTAGCATTTATTTAATGGGACACAGATATGGACAGACGAATTATAACAACGGAATTCACATCGGAGGATGTGAAGATAGAGAACAATTTAAGACCGTCTTCCTTGGACGAATATATCGGACAGACTGCTATCAAAGAGAATCTTAAAGTATTTATAGAGGCTGCCAAGTCAAGGAAGGAATCCCTTGACCATTGCCTTTTTTACGGACCTCCGGGACTTGGTAAGACTACGCTTGCAGGTGTAATCGCCGCTGAGATGGGAGTTAATATCAAGGTGACGTCAGGACCTACAATCGAGAAGCCGGGTGATATGGCGGCGATACTTAATAATCTTTCCGACGGTGATATTCTTTTTATCGATGAGATACACAGGCTTAACAGACAGGTTGAGGAAGTATTGTATCCCGCAATGGAAGATTTTGCCATAGATATTATGATAGGCAAAGGTCAGACGGCACGCTCCATAAGACTTGACCTGCCACATTTTACCCTTGTGGGAGCCACAACAAGGGCAGGACTTCTTACCGCACCTTTAAGGGACAGATTCGGCGTGGTGAACAGACTTGAATATTACACGATAGACGAACTTAAGAATATCATAATAAGGTCTGCGGGAGTTCTTAAAGCACCTATAGACAAGGACGGTGCTATGGAACTTGCAAGAAGGTCAAGAGGAACTCCGAGACTTGCCAATAGGCTTCTTAAGAGAGTAAGGGATTTTGCCCAGGTAAAATATGACGGTATAATAACAAAAGAAGTAGTTGACTATTCCCTTGATTTGCTTGAAGTGGATAAGGAGGGACTTGATAAGAACGACAGGAACATACTCTTTACCATCATTGAAAAATACGGCGGGGGTCCTGTAGGACTTGATACACTTGCCGCGTCTTTAGGAGAAGATGCAGGCACCCTTGAGGATGTGTATGAACCTTATCTTATTTTTAACGGCTTTATTAACAGGACACCGAGAGGCCGTGTAGTCACAGAGCACTGTTATAATCATTTTGGAATTAGACCTACACAAAATTAAAATCTTGTGATATTATATTCATATTAGTGATAAAGGAGAGCGAAGTTATGCCAGCTAAGAATGAAACAGAAGTTGTTATCGGAGGCAAATCTTTTAAGTTAAGCGGATATGAAAGTGAAGAATATCTTCAGAAAGTCGCAGCATACATAAGTGCCAAGCTTGTGGATTTTAAGAAATCCGAGATGTACAGAAGACAGAGCTCTGACGTACAGGCAACACTTATAGAACTTAATATTGCGGATGATTATTTTAAAGCAAAGAAGCTTGGCGATGAGCTTGAAGCTGACCTTGAGAAGCGTGATAAAGAGATATATGACCTTAAGCATGAATTAATTTCGGTTCAGATTAAGTATGATGCGGCACAGCAGGAAATTAAAGACCTTAAGAAAGAGATAAATGAGAATCAGAAATCAATAGTTAAGCTGGAGACAGAACTTAACGATTTGAATAAATAATAACTACTAAAGGAGTGTCAGGTACACTCCTTTATCTATATGGACAGGAAATATATTATGAAAAAGAAAGTTGAAATTCTGGCACCTGCGGGTTCCTATGAAGTGTTTCTTGCTGTAATGAATGCGGGAGCGGATGCAGTGTACCTTGCAGGAAATATGTTTGGAGCAAGAGCCTATGCAGGTAATTTAAGCAATGAAGAACTTATTAAAGCAATAGAATATTGTAAATTCCATGATAAGAAGATGTATCTTACGGTAAATACTCTTTTGAAAAACAATGAGATTAACAATGAATTTATGATTATCTTCTGCCTTTGTATAATGCGGGACTTGACGGCGTTATTGTCCAGGATTACGGTGTAATGAAATTCATACATGAAGCATTTCCCGATATGGAAATTCATGCCAGCACACAGATGACTATAACAGACATCGGCTATGTTGATTTTTTAAAAAATTACAATGTTACAAGAATCGTTCCGGCAAGGGAATTAAGCCTTGAAGAAATCAGACATATACATGATACAACAGGAATGGAAATAGAATGTTTTGTCCATGGTGCTCTTTGTTACTGCTATTCGGGACTCTGCCTTATGAGCAGCTTTATAGGGGGAAGAAGCGGCAACAGAGGAAGATGTGCACAGACCTGCAGGCTGGATTTTAATTATAACGGCAGAGAAAGCAAAATATTAAGTCTCAAGGATTTGTGTACCCTTGATATTTTACCGGAAATAATTGAAGCAGGCGTATTTTCTTATAAAATCGAAGGTCGTATGAAAAGTGCTGAGTACGCTGCCGGAGTAACATCAATTTACAGAAAATATGTGGATATGTACCTTAACAAAGGAAAAGATGCGTATAAGGTTGATAAAAAAGACAGGGACAGGCTTCTTATGCTTTTTGACAGGGGCGGTCAGACTGACGGGTATTATAAGAGACATAACGGCAGGGAAATGATTGCAAAAGACAGTAAGATTGCAAAAGACCTTGGCGAGAAAAAGCAGTACGAAGAATATATACATAAGACTTATGTTGAAGCAAATTCTAAAATAAAAATTAACGGAACTGTAACAATTAAGAAAAATAATCCTGTTACAATGTCATTGTCATTGGGAGACATTGTCATAACTGCGGACGGACCAGTGACAGAGACGGCGCTTAGCAGGGCTGTAACCAGAGAAGATGTTGATAAACAACTTAGAAAAATGGGACAGACCATGTTTGAACTTGATATGCTTGATATCAGGATTGAGGATAATATTTTTATTCCTCTCAAAAACCTTAATGAACTCAGGAGAACTGCCGTAGATAAACTGACAGAGGCATATCTTGAAGCTTCAAAAAGGAACAACAGCCACAGGCTTTTACCTGATACAGCATATACAGAAAGCCGTAATAAGGGTATTTCTGTCCATGTACTGACATATGAACAGGCAGATGAAGCCGTAAAACATAATATCCGGAGAATGATTATCGATACAGAGGTTATGTCGGAAGAAGAGATTAACCGTTGTGTGGATTTGTGCAGAGAGAATAATGTTAAGTCATATATCGGGCTGCCGAGAGTTGACAGGGGTACATATAGCATTAAGGGTAATTCTGACGGCTATATGATAAGAAGTGTGTCCCAGAAGCCAAAGTGTAATAAAGAAGTGATTGCGGACTACTGCATATATGCATTTAACAATTACGCCGTAAGCACTCTTAGAAATTACGGCATTACGGGAATAACATATCCTCTTGAACTTAATGAAAAGGAATTATCCGAGATGGATATAGATAACGGCGAGCTTGTTGTATACGGAAGGGTTCCGCTTATGGTAACAGCCAACTGTATCGATAAGACAAGCGGAAGCTGTCATAAAGGAAATACATTATTTTCAACACTTCGAGACAGAAAAAGTGCTTTGCTGCCAGTATTAACCTGCTGCAAATTCTGCTATAACATAATATATAACAGTATTCCTGTATATCTTTTTGACAAGTTAGACAAAATAAAAATACAACCGGAATATTACGGCATTATTTTTACTACGGAAAATGCCGCTGAGGTTGCAGATGTATTTAAAAGCTTTGATAACAGAACAAAGCCTGAGGACAATACATTCACAAGAGGACATTTTACAAGAGGAGTCGAATAGATTTGGAAAATATAATCTTAAATTTATCAAAGTACATATTGGTTTTCCTGATGCTTTTGTATACTTACCTGTGCTTCAGGATTAATACCATTTCATCATACAAGAAGAACAAAGGACATGTTATCGCACAGAAAGTATTTATCATGCTTATTTTTGCTGTGTGTTATGCACTGATTTTATATCATGATTTCAGCCTTATAACATTTTTATGCCTTGCACTGGAACTTATTTACCTGATATTTTTTCCTATACTTTTTAAAGTCATTTATCCGAAATCATCGGATGTCATAACCAATAATATGACATTTATGCTTGCTCTCGGTTTTGTAATGATTGAAAGACTGGCTCCGGGCAATGCCATAAAGCAGTTTGGAATTGTTATGGCAGGAAGTGTTCTTTTTTTCTTTATACCGGTATTTTTCAGGAAAAAAGAAGCTGTTATAAAGGCAAAGTATGTATATGCCATCGTGGGTATTATTCTGCTTGCCATAACTCTTGTTCTCGGTAAGACAAGCTTCGGTGCCAATCTTTCCTTTACCATAGCGGGACTTACGTTCCAGCCTTCAGAGTTTGTAAAAATACTTTTTGTACTTTTTGTTGCGTCAATGTTATCAAAAGCTGCGGGATTTAAAGAGATACTTATATCTGCAATTTTTGCTTTTGCGCATATCATAATCCTTGTTCTGTCAACGGACCTTGGAGCAGCTTTGATTTTCTTCGTGGTATATCTGATAATGATATATATTGCTTCCGGAAAGTTGGCATATCTGCTTACGGGTTTTGCGGCAGGAGCGGGAGCGTCAGTTGTGGCATATCACCTTTTTGCCCATATAAGGGTAAGAGTCAGTGTGTGGCTTAATCCATGGGCTGATATAGATAGTAAGGGATACCAGATAACACAGTCCTTATTTGCAATCGGAACCGGCGGATGGTTCGGTATGGGGCTTTACGGCGGACTTCCAACATCAATACCTGTAGTCAGCAAGGATTTTGTATTTTCTGCAATCGCAGAGGAATTCGGGCTTATATTTGCAATATGTGTGGCGTTTGTGTGCGTAAGTATTTTCCTTGAAATAATGAAAAACGCTACGTTATGCAAGGATATGTTTAATAAACTGATTGCGGCGGGAATCGGTGTACTGTATATTTTCCAATGCTTCCTTACAATCGGCGGCGTTACCAAATTTATTCCTTCCACAGGAGTCACATTGCCGTTTGTAAGCTACGGAGGAAGTTCTATCTTAAGTTCACTTATCATGTTTGCCATTGTGCAGACTGTATGTATGAAAGTAAGGGAGGATATCGATGAAAAAGAAATCAGAAAATCGAAAGAATAATAAAAGCATAATTGTTTCAACTCTGATATTTGTCGTTACGTTTATCGCAATGGCAGGATATCTTATATATTTTAACCTGACACAGGCAGAGTCTATTATTAACAATTCTTACAATAAAAGACAGGGCATACTTTCACGCCGTACAATAAGAGGCTCGATTTTGTCGGATGATAAGACAAAGCTTGCGGTTACCAATGTGGATGATGATGGCAACGAGACAAGATATTATCCTTATTCCGGGCTGTTTTCACATACAATAGGATATCTTAATAACGGCGGATACGGTCTTGAAAGTTTGTATGGATATTATATGCTTCATTCCAACCAGAATTTTTTTGAACAGATTGGAAATGACTTATCCGGTAACAGAAATACCGGGGACAATGTTGTAACCACCCTTAATGTGGGACTTCAGAAAGCCTGTTATGATGCTCTCGGAAGCAACAGAGGAGCGGTTATAGTCATGGAACCGTCAACGGGGAAAATCCTTGCAATGGTTTCCAAACCTGATTTTGACCCTAATACGCTTGCTGCCAACTGGAGCCAGATAACGGGAGAGGGAAGCGATTCCGTACTTGTAAACAGGGCAACTCAGGGACTTTATCCTCCCGGCTCTACATTTAAGCTTATTACAATGCTAGAGTATCTTAGGGAACATAAAAACGATTACAGCCAGTATCATTATATATGTGACGGCACATACGAGCTTGGAGAGAACACAATTAACTGCGTAAGGACAACTGCACACGGCGATGTGGATTTATTTTCTTCCCTTGCAGTCTCATGTAACTGTTCTTTTATTAATATAGGATTGTCGCTAGACCTTGACAGCTACAAAAAAACTGCTGAGAATATGTTATTCAATAAGGAACTTCCGACCAACCTTGAATATAATAAGAGCAGATTTGTCCTTAACAGTGAATCATCTGAGTGGGATATTGCCCAAACGTCTTTCGGACAGGGAAAAACAGTTATAACACCGTTTCATCTTGCACTTATTACATGCACAATTGCCAATAACGGGACTTTGATGAAACCATACCTTGTGTCCTCCGTTGAAAGCACTAACGGTATGACTGTCAAGAAGTTCAAAGAAGAAAAATATGACACATTGATTACCGAAAATGAAGCCTCTCTTTTGAAAAAAGGTATGGAACAGGTTGTAAAGGACAGCTTTTC
The DNA here is from genome assembly GCA_050874365.1 of Butyrivibrio sp. GTDB lineage: Bacteria > Bacillota > Clostridia > Lachnospirales > Lachnospiraceae > Eshraghiella. The sequence goes on from JBNMKN010000015.1 coordinate 10,334, forward strand.
ATGGCTTTACGGAGGCGTGGAATATACACTTGCGGCAAAATCAGGCTCTGCCCAGTACGGAACGGAAGGATATGAACACTCACTTTATGCAAGCTTTTCACCTGCCGATAATCCTGAAATAGCCGTAGTAGCGGTAGTTGAGGGCGGACCACAGAGAAATACAACTGCGGCAGAAGTTACAAAACAGATATATGATTATTATTACAGCAATAAATGATTGATAAATGTCATAAAAAGTTGTATACTGTCAACAGGTTGTTTAGACACACCAGTTAGGAGAAATTGCAATGACAGAGGCAACTAGTTGTGGCGGTGTGGTAATTTATAGAGGAAAGATTCTTCTTCTTTATAAGAATTATAAGAATAAGTACGAAGGCTGGGTGCTTCCTAAGGGAACGGTGGAAGCGGGCGAGAGCCATGAAGAGACGGCACTTCGTGAAGTGAAAGAGGAATCCGGTGCCAAGGGCAGGATTATGAAGTACATTGGCAAGAGCCAGTATACATTTAATGTTCCCGGTGACGTAATATGTAAGGATGTGCATTGGTATCTTATGATGTCACAGAATTATTTCAGTAAACCTCAGCGTGAGGAATATTTTGAGGATTCGGGCTATTATAAGTTTCATGAAGCATATCATTTACTTAAGTTTTCCAATGAGCGTCAGATTCTTGAAAAGGCTTATGATGAGTATCTTAACATGAAGCATAATGATTTATGGAAATAGTGCTTAATATTACCACAGGTTTTACATGGCATCATTCGTATGAATGGTGCCTTTAATAGTGTACTGATAAAAAACAGTTGCTTTTATCAAAATCCTATGATAATATATAGAAGTTCGCAGGTGTGGCGGAATGGCAGACGCAGCAGACTCAAAATCTGCCGTTGGTGACAACATGCGGGTTCAAGTCCCGCCACCTGCATTTTAAGTCAGACGTTTGTCTGACTTTTTTTGTGTCTAAATATTGAAAAAAATGTATATAAATGGTACAATTATTACAAAATTTTTTAGGAGAAAAAGGAATGAAAAAATCAGAAAAGACTGCAGGCATAAGTTTTTTGCTTGTAGCAGCATTTTATATCGGTATGTACGCACTTGGAGGAGTCAGCGAAATCAGAATTACTGATGCTTCCGTTGTGAAAAGTATCGTTCTTATTGCAGCATTTGCTTTGATGGGTGTGGCTTTTCTTGCCAATCTTCATTACGTTGCGGTCGGGGCAGCGTTAGTTGTAGCGGTACTTATGGGAATATCGGCAGGTCATGGTATTTACGCATATGCGGAAATTGGTCTGTTCAGGTACATATTTGACTGGCAGGGAATGAGTTCGCTTCTTTTATTAGGATATATTACATATCCTTTGGGAATGACCCTTGCAGCAGTAACTATGATAATCAATATTATCAGAAATAACATTAAGAAGGAGACTTCGGGTCTTGTTTCACTTACTGTTATTTTTATACTTATTTCGACAGTGCCTATGATTGTATACATTGTATACTGTCTTGCCGTACTTCACTTTAATTTAAGCGGAACCGGTAAAGCAGGTCCTGCACTTATTATGATGTTGGGACTTTTTATATGCTATATTACAGGATTTATAGCAGGTTCCCGTACATATAAGCTTACAATGACAAAACGTAATAACTATGTACCATATAACGATATTGATTTAAATAATCCATACGCAACTTCAGGTTCAGATCCTTTAAGCAACAACGGAAGTGCTAATCCATACGCAGCTTCACAGACAGAACGTAAGTATTATGAACCTAATAAAGACGTATCGGATTATAATAGCCAGAAGTAACGATAAGTAGAAGCCCTTAGATAAGGGCTTTTTACCTTTTCATGATAAAGGGAGCGATATAATGAAATCAGATAAAATAAAGAGAATTTTAATAACCGTAATCACGCTTGCTTATGTAGCAATCGGATTTATATACCAGCACAGATATAATGACGAAACAGAAAAAACTGAGCGAATTAATATATCAGGAACTTATCAGGAGACAGAAGATGATTTACCGGTGGCATTTAATTCTTCTGAAGACATCAGAAGTGACGGTTACAGACAACTTATAGTAAAAGGACATTTTGATACGGATATAGATAAAGACGTTAAGATATCCTGTCCTGTGGTAAGAACCACTATTACTATGAAAATTAATGGAGAAGAGTGTGTAAAGACACCCAAAGATGCATTTGTCCGATGGATTAGGTTTAACTCACCGGGAATAACCAAAGACGATGATGTGGAAATAATTATTGAGCCTATAAGTAAAAAATACAGTGATGACAGTTACACTTACTTTCTGAAAAATATATATGCAGGTTCCGAGACTGAACTGTTAAGAATAAAGTTAGAAGAAAACTGGTATAACATTCTTATAGGAATAGTTACTTTTTCCCTTGGCGTAGGGTTTGCGGTAGTACAGATTGTTTTTTCTGCATTTAAGTTTAATGGCGGCAGAAACTATGAATCCTGTGCATTGCTTCTGATATGCGGAAGTGTATTTTCATTTATTAATTATGACTATATATCTTTCCTTTTCGGTAAGACTGCATTTATGAATGCAATTGATTTTATAAGTAAGATTCTGTTCTGTGGATTTTTATTTTTGTATCTCCAGAAATTTATTACAGACAGGAAGTGCCGCATAGCTTCGGATGTTTTATTTTCGATATGGTTAGGCGTGTATGTAGTGTGTCTTGTAAGAAGAATTATGTCAATAATGCCTTATGTGTACACGGTGGATATGGTGATAGTGGGAATAATGGCTATACTCATAGGACATGAGGTTATTTTTCATATTAACTATCTGAAAGAGCGCAATAAACAATCTCTGCCGATAATGGCATCTACCATGGTGCTTTGTGTTGCCGCATTGTTTGAGATGATACTTTATATTGTAAAAAGAAAGTTTATCAGAGAGATTTTTTCTACGGGTCTCCTTATATTTGGAATAATTAATTTCATAGATATGGTTAAAATCAGTAAAAAGACCGTTGAGAAATCGATTCAGGCAAAAGACCTTGAAAAACAGCTCGTAAACAGCAGAATGGAATTACTCGTAGGTCAGATAAGACCTCATTTTGTATTCAATGCTTTAAATGTAATAGAGGATATGTGCGTAAAGGAACCTGAGAAAGCAAAGACTGCCCTTGAACATTTTTCAACATATATGAAAGCCAATATGAATTCACTGGCTGACAGGCGTGTAATACCTTTTGAAAAAGAAATGGAGCATGTGGAAAGTTATCTTTACATAGAGATGCTTCGTAAAGGAGACCTTTTAAAAGTAGAATATAATCTTGAAGTAACAGATTTTAATATTCCGCCTCTCGCCGTACAGACGCTTGTTGAAAATGCGGTAAAACACGGAATGAAAGGCAAAGATGGAGTTGAAGTAATATCAATAACAACATATCTTAAAAATAATACGATATATGTTATAGTAGAGGACAATGGTGTAGGATTTGACATTAATTATCGTCCCGATGACGGAAGAAAACATATAGGAATCAATAATACGGTTGCGCGAATCAAAAATATGGTAAACGGAAAAGTTACCATTGAAAGCGTTATTACAGAGGGGACTAAAGTAACGATTGCAATACCTGCTTCAGGTATAGTATCATAATCAGATAAGCGAGGATGATTATTTATGGAATGTCGTGATTTTCAAAAGTTAATACCTAAAATAATAGATGATGATATTCCTGAAGAGGATTTGGAAAAAGTGCTTGAACATGTAAAATCCTGCAAGGATTGTTATGACGAAATGGAAATATATTATGTGCTTAAGTACGGTTTCGGTGAAGATGACAATAACGATAATTTGAATTTTGTCGGGCTGTTAGATAAGAAAATTACCGGACTTGAGAAGAAAAGCCACTATTACGAGATGGCAAAATCTCTTTATGAAGCTGTGTATATAATCAGCAATACGGCGGTTTTCGGGGCGCTTATTTATATATTATTTAAGATTTTTTAATTGGAGAAATTATGAGCAATTTACTTTTAATAGACGGACACAGTATTTTAAACAGAGCATTTTACGGAATACCTATGCTTACCAATCATGAAGGTATCCACACTAATGCGATATACGGATTTATCAATATTATGCTCAGGGCAATAGAGGATGAAAAGTCAGACCATGTTGCGGTGGCATTTGATTTAAAGGCACCTACCTTCAGACATAAAATGTATGAGATGTATAAGGGTACCAGAAAGCCTATGCCTGCGGAATTGCACGAACAGGTGCCGGTTATTAAAGAAATATTGGCTTCAATGAACATTACTGTAATAACGCTTGAAGGGTATGAAGCTGATGATATTCTCGGAACTGTAGGTAAAAAAGCCCAGACCCTTGGATATAATGTTGTAATATTATCGGGAGACAGGGATCTTTTACAGCTTGCGGATGAACATATTAAAATCAGGCTTCCAAAGACCATTAAAGGAAGGACTGAGATAGAAAATTATTATCCTGAGGATGTCAGGGAAAAATATATGGCAACACCTTCGGAGTTTATTGATTTAAAGGCTTTGATGGGGGATTCTTCGGACAATATTCCGGGGGTTCCGGGTATCGGGGAAAAGACGGCAATGTCCATTATTTCCAAATATCATTCTATCGAGAATGCTTACGAACATGTGGAGGAGCTGACTCCTGCCAAGGCAAAGAACAGCCTCAGGGAAAATTACGAGCTTGCAAAATTAAGCAAGGTTCTTGCAACAATTGAAATTAACGCACCTGTGGAATTTAATATAGATGACAGTGTTATAGATAATATTTTTACAAAAGAGGCTTATGATTTATTTACAAGATATGAATTAAAAAGTCTCCTTAAATACTTTGATAAGTCAGCTTTTGAACAGAAAGACATTCCTGAAGAAATTATAATCATAAAAGACTATTTTGAAGTGGATAAAGTATTTGAAGCCTGCCAAAAAAACGGAAAATGCGGAATAGCAATAGCAAAGGGCGATGTTTTTGCGGGGGCTGCAATCTGCTATAAACCTGACAGTGTAACCTTTATTTCCTGTGAAGGACTTATTACCGAAGGATACCTCGTATCAAAAATCAAAGAGCTTGACTGTGAAATATACACTATCAACCTTAAAAAACATCTTGAATATTTTGCGGATTCATACAAGGATAAAATACACGATATCGCTATAATGGCATATCTTCTTAATCCTCTTTTACAGGAGTACGAATATAACGATATTGCCAATGATTTTATGGGTATTACCGTAGAAAGTTACAGAGACATTATAGGTAAAAATAAGGTCTCTTCTTATCTTACGGATGGATTTGATAAGGTGGTAAAGGTATTTGCACTTGAGGCTTACGTTGCTTTTAATTCCTTTGACGAAGCAATGAAAAGACTTAAAGAGACAGAGATGGAAAAGGTATACTTTGACATTGAACTGCCTATCATTTATGTATTAAAAAGCATGGAAAAATACGGAATTGCCGTCAATAAGGATGCCTTAAAACATTATGGCGACGAGCTTTCCGTTAAAATAAAGGATTTGGAGCAAAGTATCTACAAAGAAGCAGGTACGGAATTTAATATCAATTCCCCAAAACAGCTTGGAGAAGTTCTTTTTGAAAAATTAAATCTTCCATGTGGGAAAAAGACTAAGACGGGTTATTCTACTTCAGCGGATGTGCTTGAAAAGCTTTCTGCAGATTATCCCATTGTTGACAGTATCCTTGAATACAGGACGCTTACCAAATTAAAATCAACATATGCCGACGGACTTGCGGAGTATATCGTAGACGGAAGAATACACAGCACATTTAACCAGACAATAACAGCAACAGGAAGAATAAGCAGTACAGAGCCTAATCTCCAGAATATACCTATAAGAATGGAACTTGGCAGAAAGATAAGAAAAGTATTTGTACCGGAAGACGGCTTCGTATTTGTGGATGCTGACTATTCCCAGATAGAATTAAGGCTGCTTGCCCATATGTCAGGCGATGATACCTTGATTGAAGCGTACAATGAAGACCGTGATATTCACAAAATAACGGCGTCCAAAGTATTTAAAACACCTTTGGACGAAGTAACGCCAAGACAAAGAAGCAATGCAAAAGCCGTTAATTTTGGAATTGTATACGGAATAAGTTCTTTTGGCTTAAGCAGGGATTTAAGTATATCCAAAAAGGAAGCCAAAGAGTATATAGATGAATATTTTAACACTTACAAGACACTTAAAAGTTATCTTGACAATCTTGTAAAAAGTGCAAAAGAAAACGGATATGCAAAAACCATATACGGAAGAAGGAGACCTGTCCCTGAATTGTCCTCAGGTAATTTTATGCAGAGACAGTTTGGCGAGAGAATTGCAATGAACAGCCCATTACAGGGAACAGCTGCCGATATAATCAAAATTGCAATGATTAATGTATACAGACGTCTTAAGGACGAGCATCTTGAATCAAGGCTTATTTTACAGATACATGATGAACTGCTGATTGAGACAAGAATCGGTGAAGAGGAACAGGTGCGCAAAATATTATCTGAAGAAATGGTTAATGCGGCAACGCTCAGGGTACCGCTTGCCATTGACATTCACAGCGGAAAAGACTGGTATGAGGCAAAATAATATGAAGATAATCGGAATAACAGGCGGCGTGGGGGCAGGAAAATCCTGCGTCCTTGCCGCTTTAAAGAAAATGTGTAACTGCGATATCGTAATGGCAGACGATGTGGCAAGACAGATTATGGAAAAGGGCGGTATGCTGACAGAAAAGGCTTATGAGCTTTTTGGAGAAAATGCATACAATGCAGACGGTACTCTCAATAAAGAACTGCTGTCGGGTGTTATATATAACAATCCGTCCGTAAAGAAAGAATGGGAACTTGCGGTGCATCCAGCAACCAATGAAAGGATTAAAGAACTGATTCTTGAAGCAGAAGCAAAAGGCAGGGATTTTATTTTTATAGAAGCCGCACTTCTTATCGAAAATAATTACGATAAAATCTGCGATGAAATATGGTATGTGTATGCCAATGAAGCCACCAGAAGAGAAAGGCTTTTAACGGAGCGCAGATATTCAGAAGAAAAGATAAAGACAATATTTGATGACCAGTTAAAAGACGATGAATTCAGAAAATACTGCAGCTTTGTAATCAATACAGGCGGAAGCTTTGAGAACACCGCAGAACAGCTTCAAAACAAGCTGGAAGAATATAAAAAATTATGATATAATCTACGTTTAGAGAAATGTGTCAGTGAAAGGAATTACGGATAATATGTCAGAAATCAAATGCCCGGATAATTATGTTTTTGGTCTTGATATAGGAACAAGAAGTCTGGTTGGAACAATCGGATATGAAGATTCGTACGGCTTTCATGTTGTTGCCATGGAGGTAATGGAGCATACAACAAGAGCCATGCTTGACGGACAGGTTCATGATATTAATGTTGTCGGGGAAGAAATCAAACAGGTAAAAGAAAAACTTGAGAAAAAGATTAACAGAAAATTATCTGGTGTCTGTATTGCGGCGGCAGGAAGAGTATTAAAAACCGTAACCGTAAAGGCTGATATGAATGTAGACCCGGAAGTAAAAATATCAAGCGAAGATATTTACTCCCTTGATTTAAGCGGCGTTGACCTTGCACACAGACAGGTATGTGAGACCGTAACGGATGTTAATTATTACTGCGTTGGATATACGCCTGTTAAATATTATCTTAACGGATATGAGATAACCAACCTTGAAGGACATAAAGGCTCGGAAATATCCGTCCTTCTACTTGCAACATTTTTGCCGGAAGAGGTTGTGGACGGATTGTATGCGGCAGTTGAAATTGCGGGACTTGAGGTTGCCAATCTTACATTGGAGCCTATAGCTGCCATGAACGTTGCAATCCCTGAGAATTTCAGACTGCTTAATATTGCACTTGTTGATGTTGGTGCAGGTACATCGGATATATGTATAACAAAGGACGGAAGTATCATTGCTTACGGAATGATACCATGTGCCGGGGATGAGATTTCGGAAACAATCGCAAAACATTATCTTGTGGATTTTGCTACGGCAGAAAAAATTAAAATAGGCGCAGGCAAAAAATCAAAGATTACATTTAAAGATGTAATGGGAATCAAGAATACACTTATGCCTGACGAGGTTAAAGCACTTACCGAGCCTGTTGTAAGTAAGATAACCTGTGATGTGGCAGATAAGATAAAAGAGCTTAACGGCGGCAGACCTGTTAATGCGGTGTTTGTTGTCGGCGGTGGCGGCAAAATTCCGGGATTTACGAAACTTCTTGCAAAAGAGCTTGATTTACCAGAAGCAAGGGTTGCATTAAGAGGAAAAGAAGTCCTTGAAAATGTTGAATTTGCAGTTGATAACGTAAAGAAAGACCCTCTTTATGTTACTCCTGTGGGTATTTGTATAAATTACTACAACCAGAGAAATAATTTTATAGCGGTAATCGTAAACGGTAACAAAATTAAATTATATGACAACAGCAAACTGACCGTAATTGACGCGGTAATGCAGGCAGGATATCCTAATGAGAAGCTGTTCCCAAGGAGAGGCCCGGCAGTTGAGTATACCCTGAACGGTGTACACAGAATGGTACGCGGAGAATCCGGCAATCCTGCGGTAATTCTTAAAAACGGTAAAGAGACTACTTTGATGTCTGAAATAATGAAAAACGATTATATTGATATTGAAGAATCAACGGTAGGTAAAGAACTTGAAATGAGACTTGATGAATTACAGGAGTTTAACTCATCGGTAACATTTAGTGTCAACGGCAATAATATTGTTTGCCCTAGATATGCTTACGTCAACGGAGAGATAAAGTCTGGCAGCTATATAATTAAGAACGGTGACGATATCGTAATGGAAGATTATTATACTGTCGGGCAGTTATTTAAGTTCCTGGATATACCTGTTGACGATAAGAAAATTATTGTAAACAATGACACCGCAACAAAGGACACGCCTGTTTACCCTAATTTCAATGTAAGATATCAAGATGTGGCAGAAATGTCTTATGATGAGCTTGAAGAGGATGACAGCGTGAAAGAGACAACCACAGATGAAGTAACAGAGAATGTGGGACGAAGTGCCATAAGTGTCAAAGTGAATAATACATATATTACCTTAACGGGTAAAGATTCGTATACTTTTGTGGATATCCTTGACGTATATCCTTTTGATATGAGTAAAATGGGAGGGGATGAGCTTGTCATGACCATTGATAAAGTCAAGGCAGAGTTTGTTTCACCATTACATGACGGTGCCGAAATTGAGCTTTACTGGAAATAGAATTTATTGACATACGAATAAAAGCAATGTATATTCATATCAATGTTAGGAGAACTGTTATGCGTATGATGAGTATTGCCAGCGGAAGCAGCGGCAATTGTATATATATTGGAACAGAAACAACACATATTCTTATAGATGACGGAATAAGCAAAAAAAGAGTGCTTGAAGGTCTCACAACCCTTGATATTAAGGCGGAGGATATAGACGCTCTTTTGATTACACATGAACATGACGACCATACTTCCGGACTTGGAGTGCTTGAAAGGTACTGTCAGATACCGGTTTACGGAACGGGCATGACCTTAGCTGCAATAGAAAATAATTCAAAACTTGGAAAGATTCCGGACGGAATATTTAATTCCATACAGGCAGGCGATACCTTTACGATAGGTGATGTAACCGTAAAATCCACATCTGTAAGCCATGATGCCGCGGACCCGGTTGCTTATACTTTTTCTTCAGGGAAAAGCAAAGCAGGAATAATAACGGATTTAGGCGTGTATACTGATGAGATTGTTGAGAATTTCAAGAACCTTGATACGGTTTTGATAGAATCCAACCATGATATTAATATGTTGATGACAGGTCCTTATCCTTATGCTTTAAAGCAGCGTATTCTCGGAGGAAAAGGCCATCTTTCCAATGAAGACTGCGGACGCCTCCTTAATGTTATACTGGGAGGCAGAACAGGCAGTGTATTTTTGGGACATCTGAGTAAGGAAAATAATTTTCCGGAGCTTGCCTATGAGACGGTAAGACAGGAAATCAATCTTGGTGAATCAGAATTCCGTGCAGAGGATTTTGACATAAAAGTAGCAAGTCGGAGTAAGCCTTCGGATATTGCAATATTTTAACAGGAATAGGAGAAAAAAATGAACAAAGTAATTATCACAGTAGTAGGAAAAGATACAGTAGGAATTATTGCAAAAGTATGTACATATCTTGCAGAGAACCACATTAATATCCTTGATATATCACAGACCATTGTATCTGAATTTTTTAACATGATGATGGTTGTTGATGCCTCAAAAGCAACAAAAGACCTTTCTGAAGTAATTACAGACCTTGACGCCGTAGGTGAAAGCATAGGTGTTGTTATTAAATGCCAGAGAGAAGAAATTTTTGATAAAATGCACAGAATTTAATTGGCGAGGTATGCGATGATTAATATATATGAAGTAAATGAAACCAACAAAATGATTGAAAAGGAAAATCTTGACGTACGAACCATAACAATGGGTATCAGCCTTTTAGATTGTGCGGACAGTGACCTTGAGAAAGTTAAAAGCAATATATATAACAAAATTACAACAGTTGCAAAGGACCTTGTTAAGACAGGTCAGGATATTGAAAAAGAATTCGGTATACCTATCGTTAATAAAAGAATTTCAATTACACCTATTGCCATGGTTGGACAGGCAGCATGTAAGACAAGTGATGATTACGTTGAAATCGCAAAAGTTCTTGATAAAGCGGCACACGAAGTAGGCGTTAATTTTATCGGAGGATATTCTGCGATTGTAAGTAAGGGAATGACAAAGAGCGATGAGCTTCTTATCCGTTCAATACCAAAGGCACTTGCAGAAACAGAACTTATATGCAGTTCGGTTAATGTAGGTTCTACAAAGACCGGTATCAACATGGATGCGGTAAGACTCCTCGGAGATATAATTAAAGAAACGGCAGAATACACTAAGGACAATGATTCATTAGGCTGTGCCAAGTTCGTAGCACTTTGTAATGCTCCCGATGATAATCCGTTTATGGCAGGTGCATTCCACGGCGTATCGGAAGCCGATGTAATAATAAATGTGGGCGTAAGCGGTCCCGGTGTTGTTAAGTATGCACTTTCATCAATCAGGGAAGCTAATTTTGAAGTTCTTTGCGAGACCATCAAAAAGACAGCATTCAAGATAACAAGAGTAGGACAGCTTGTGGCACAGGAGGCTTCAAAGAGACTTGGAGTTCCTTTCGGTATAATAGATCTTTCCCTTGCACCAACCCCTGCGGTAGGAGATTCGGTAGCAGAGATATTGGAAGAAATCGGTCTTAAGAGAGCAGGAGCTCCGGGAACTACTGCAGCACTTGCGTTACTTAACGACCAGGTTAAAAAAGGCGGTGTTATGGCATCTTCTTATGTCGGAGGATTAAGCGGTGCGTTTATTCCTGTAAGTGAGGACCAGGGAATGATAGATGCTGTTAAAGAAGGCTCGCTTACTATAGAAAAACTTGAAGCAATGACATGCGTATGTTCCGTAGGTCTTGATATGATTGCAATTCCTGGAGATACAAGTGCAGAGACTATTTCCGGAATAATAGCAGATGAAGCTGCAATCGGAATGGTTAATCAGAAGACAACGGCTGTCAGAGTTATACCTGCGTATGGCAAGAAAGCCGGGGATGTTGTTGAATTCGGCGGACTTTTGGGATATGCACCGGTTATGCCTGTCAACACGTTTGACTGTTCAAGATTTGTCAATCGTGGAGGAAGAATTCCGGCACCTATCCACAGCTTTAAGAATTAATGATTTCGGGCTTATGGCGGTATTCGTCCGTAAAATTTTCGCTATATTTGTTAAAATAAGCCAGACGATATATGTCTGATGATAAAATATCCTTTTGGAGAACCGGATTCTCCTTAAGGGTATTTTTTATTTCCGATAAATCACATATTAATTTTATGCCTGATTTATCCCTTATATCTTTAAGAAATTTACCGCCGTTTTTATTAAAAGCAAGAACCCTGCAGGTATCGGTTGTTTTAATATCACTGTCTTTAATCCCCAACAGAATATGAAGAAGTGAACGGCATATTCTTGTGTAAGTATAGTTCTTGCTTTTTAACTCTGTGACAAGCCCGTTAAAGTTGTAATAGCTGCCTGATGAAAAGAGATTATTTATACGGTTTGAAAGTTTCTCATCAATGTCACTGTATTCGTGGAGATTGTTTTTGTTTAACAGGATA
>JBNMKN010000016.1:0-21882 GCA_050874365.1 Butyrivibrio sp.
AAATTAATCTTGATAACGATACTTACAAAATCATAAAAGACGGAAGCGGGGAACATGGCTGCCACGGAAATATGTCACAATGGATTAAGGCTGTTATTAAAGAAAATATAATTCATCCGGATGATTTGGATAATTTTATTCTTCATGCCGACAAAGAATATCTGAAACACCATTTTTCGTTGACAAGAAAATCTGTCAGGGTATATTATAGGAAAACAGTAAACGGCAGGTATGAAAATACCGTCATGGAAATACTGCCTGTTGAGGATTATTCCGTTAATAACAGGCAGGTGTTTTTATATGTAAAGATTAACATGTAGGATAAGGAGAAACGTAGTAATGGTACTGTATGGAACCCGTGTATTTACAAAGTTTGAAGGTTATTTTGGAGAAAGAAAGGAATGTGAGATATGCCACAGAACATACAGAAGGGCATTTGTCAGGAATAAGGTATGGGCACATCTGGATTACATACCTCTTTTTCCTGTTAAAAAGACATACTTTAAAATGTGTCCGATATGCGGCAACGGCGTAGAGCTTAAAGCAAAGGAAGCTAAAGGGGAGATGGCATCCGGAAGTATTAATGACCAGAATATACTGATTTATGCCAAACATTTCAATGCCAATAAGCCTAAGGGATTATTGGCCGTTGACACTAACTATGAAGTATGGGTTAAGGATGTTAATACGGGAGAAGATATAGGTCTTGTCAATAATATCGATAAAGATTTTATTAAGAATCTGAAAAAGGAACGGGGTATTAAAATTATTCCTATCCGTGAAATTCAATAATGCTTGCAATCGCTGTGGAAATCCGTAATTTTCACAGCGGTTTTTTGCGTTATAGACATTACCTATAACAAATCATAAATTTTAAAAATTATACAATAAACGTCATCTGTGATAATATTTTTATAGAAAATAATCCTAGCAAAACAGTAGGAATAAAACGGAGGACAAAATATGGCAAGAGGAATTAATACACGATGTTTACATTTAGAGGAACTTGAGGGAAAAACAGATAACTACGGAGCTATAAGCTATCCTATATACCAGACGGCAACATATGCACATCCGGGAGTCGGACAGAGCACAGGATATGACTACAGCAGACTCCAGAATCCTACAAGAGAGGTGCTTGAAAAAACAGTAGCCAATCTTGAAAACGGAATTGACGCTTTTGCACTGACAACGGGAATGGCAGCCATTACGCTCACAATGGAACTTTTCAAACCGGGTGATAATATTATCGTTGAAGCTGATATTTACGGCGGAAGCACAAGATTATTTGATAATGTATGCAGCAAAAATAACTATGAGATAACATATCTTGACTGCTCCCGTGAAGACATTGAAAGCAGAATAAAAGAAAATACAAAAGCCATATATATTGAAACTCCTACCAATCCTATGATGAGGGTGTCCAACATAGCCAAAATATCGGAAATCGCAAAAAGGCATAATTGTCTGTTAATAGTGGATAATACATTTTTATCCCCTTATTTCCAGAATCCCCTTGATTTGGGAGCCGATATAGTAATCCACAGCGGAACCAAATTCCTCGGCGGACATAATGACACCCTTGCGGGATTTATCGTGACGAACAGGGAAGAGATAAGGGAAAGACTCAGATTTCTCATAAAAACAACGGGAGCAGGTCTTGCACCTTTTGACAGCTGGCTTATTTTAAGAGGAATTAAAACTCTTGGAATCCGTATGAAGAGGTCATCGGAAAATGCAGAAAAAATTGCACTCTGGCTTCAGAAGCAGAGCATTGTAAAAGAGGTATTTTATCCGGGACTGCCTACACATCCGGGTTATGAAATATTAAAAAAACAGGCAAGAGGTTTTGGCTCAATGCTTACCTTTTACGTTGATACCAAAGAGCACGCACTTAAGATACTTGAAGGCGTCAGAATGATTAAGTTTGCGGAAAGCCTCGGAGGTGTGGAAACACTCATAACATATCCTACAACACAGACACATGCGGATGTCCCTGTGGAAGTAAGGGAAAAGAACGGAATAACGGAATGTACTTTAAGAATGTCCGTTGGAATAGAGGATTGCGAAGATCTTATAGGTGAACTTGAAGAAGTATTTAGAAAAGTTGGTGAATAGTATGGCAGAAAGAAATCTTAATTTTGATGAGATAGTAAACAGAAAAAATACAGATTGCCTTAAATATGATTTTGCAAAAAGAAGAGGCATGCCTGAGGACGTACTTCCTTTATGGGTTGCGGATATGGATTTTAAAACTTCTTCTTATGTTGAAGATGCGGTTATTGAAAGGGTAAAACACGGTATTTTCGGCTACAGCGAAACCGGAAAAGAATATTTTGAGGCTGTTGCGGGATGGATGAAAAGACATCATAACTGGGATGTGGAAGAAAGATGGATTATTAAGACACCGGGGGTGGTGTTTGCCCTTGCAATGGCGGTTAAAGCGTTCACAGAGCCCGGGGATGCCGTACTTATCGAGCAGCCTGTATATTATCCGTTTTCAGAGGTTATTAATGACAATGGCAGAAGAATTGTGAGCAATGACCTTGTACTTCTTGATGACAACAGATATCACATAGATTTTGCGGATTTTGAAAAAAAGATAGTTGACAATAATGTAAAACTTTTTCTACTTTGCAGTCCCCACAATCCGTCCGGCAGGGTGTTTACCAAGGAAGAACTTTTAAAGCTCGGTGATATCTGCCTTAAACATAATGTTATTGTTGTAAGTGACGAGATTCACAGTGATTTTGTTTTTGAGGGCGAGCACACGGTATTCTGCACCGTAAAAAAAGAATTTGAAAATATATCCGTGATATGCACATCACCAAGCAAAACTTTTAATCTTGCGGGAATGTTGATATCCAATATATTTATACCTGACAGGACACTCAGGAAAAAATTCAGGCATCAGGTGGATGCCGCAGGAATAAGCCAGTTAAGTCCTTTAGGACATGCCGCAGCAAAGGCAGCCTATGTTGACGGAGAAGAATGGTATAACGGTGTTATTGCGTATATCAGAAATAACAGGGAATATGTAAAAGAATATACGAAAAAAAATCTTCCGGGAGTAAAGGTCATCCACGGCGAAGGAACATATCTTACATGGCTTGATTTCAGAGGAACAGGCATAGATTATGAGGAACTTGACAGACGCATTATATACGAAGCGAAGTTATGGCTTGACAGCGGAAAAATATTCGGTGCGGCAGGTCAGGGATTCCAACGCATTAATCTTGCCGCACCGAGAAAAATAATAGAAGAGTGTATGGAAAGACTGAAAGGCGTTGTCAGTCGTTAGGAATATCGTGAAACCTTCCGGCAAGCTCTTCTGTTTTAACCACATTAATAAAGGCGTGAGGGTCAACCGAATGGATTAACGGAATCAATTCTCTCCTTGCGTCCGTATTAATTACGGAATATATCATTTCTTTTTCTTTAGCTTCATAACAGCCGATACCGTGAAAAAGAGTGGCATCATGGTTGGTGGTATCTTTTATAAGACGGTATATTTCATCGGCTTTATCGGATATTATGAAAAGTGTTTCTTTCTGGTAGCGTTTGTAGAGCATCTGGATTATCTGAGTGCTGCAGAACTGGTAAATAATCGAATAAAGTGCGATTGACCAGCCGTACATTGCACCCGCAATCAGAAGAATTATAACGTTACCGAAAAGAATATAATTCCATGCGTCCATTCCCTTCTGTTGTGACATATAGATACTTATAAAATCGGTACCGCCAGTGGTTGTACCAACATTAAGGCATAACGCTATTGCAAGTCCGTTGATAAGGCCGCCGAAAATACTTATTAAAAGTATGTCATTTGTAAATACATAATCAGGCAGTATATCAACAAATATACTTGACAAAAGTATAGTCAGTATGGAGTACAAAGTAAATTTTTTACCGATATACCTGAAACCGATATATACAGGAAAAAGATTTAGTAGTATATTAAACACTGAGTAGGGAACGGTAATATGAAAAATACTTTTTATTATATGCTGCAGAAGCAGGGACACTCCTGCAATTCCACCGGGAAGCAGGTCGGCAGCTTTGGCAAAACAGCGAAGGTTCCACGCATACAGAAGTGATGCAAATATCACGATGATTATACGGAAATACTGATAAAAGTGTGGATGCTTCCTTTCGATTGACTGGAACATAAAATTAACCTCCCTTGCTTTATTTTGTATTATTATAACATATAAAACATCATATGAGAATAACGGAGGAATGTATTTATGTGGTTTGTATTTGCGTTATTGTCTGCGGTTTTTGCCGCACTTACATCTATTCTCGCCAAAGTAGGTATTGACGGGGTCAATTCCAATCTTGCCACGGCAATCAGGACCATGGTGGTTGTTGTCATGGCATGGTTAATGGTGTTTATTACCAATGCACAAAGCGGAATTACACAGATTGGCAAAAAAAGCTGGATTTTTCTTATTTTATCGGGACTTGCAACAGGGGCGTCATGGTTATGCTATTATAAGGCTTTACAGGTAGGGCAGGCTTCAAAGGTTGTACCTGTGGATAAGCTGTCGGTAGTAATAACACTTATACTCGCCTTTGTATTCCTGCATGAAGAATTTACGGTTAAATCAATAATAGGATGTGTGCTTATCGCAGCAGGTACACTTGTAATGGTTTTGTAATTATGCGTATAAAAAATATAGATCTTACGGAGGGTAATATCACAAAAAAGTTGTGGGCATTTGCACTCCCTCTTATGTTTGGAAATGTATTGCAGCAGCTATATAATCTTGTGGATACATTTGTTGTAGGCAGGTACATAGGTGAAAATGCGTTAGCGGCGGTGGGGTCATCTTATACCCTCGTAACTTTTCTGACATCTGTTATAATAGGCCTCTGCCTCGGTGCCGGTGCGTTTATATCAATGGCATTTGGCAGCAGGAATAACGATATGATAAGAAACGGCATTTTCCTGTCATTTATACTTATTTTTTCGGTGACGGTGGTGCTTGCGGCTGTTTCATATATCTTTCTTCCGGATATACTGGGTATTATGAACATACCGGATAATGTAAAAGACGGTATGACAACGTATATGCTGTACAGTCTCGCAGGACTTTTCGGCGTATTTTTATATAATTATGTTTCAGGTGTTTTAAGGGGCATAGGCAATTCTTTTGTCCCTCTTTTATTTCTCTCGGTAACCGTGGTACTTAATATCGTTCTCGATTTGTATTTTGTATGCAGTCTCGGACTTGGGATAGCGGGAGCGGCGGCTGCCACGATGATATCCCAGTATATATCGGGCATAGGAATAGTAATATATTTCATTATAAAATATCCCGAATACCGTGTTAAAAGATGTGATATGAAAATGGGTACCGGAAATTTCGGTAAGATAATGTCCCTGTCCGGTTTTACCTGTTTACAGCAATCGGTTATGAATTTTGGAATATTAATGGTGCAAGGTGTTGTAAACAGCTTCGGAACAGATGCAATGGCAGCTTTTACCGTTGCGGTTAAAATAGATACCATAGCATATATGCCTGTCCAGGATTTCGGCAATGCTTTTTCGATTTTTGTGGCGCAGAATTACGGTGCGGAGAAGTCCGACAGGATAACTCTGGGAATTAAGAAATCCCTTATAAGCGTTGTGCTTTTCTGCCTTGTAATAAGCACAACGGTATGTATTGCGGCTCCGTGGTTTATGAGGATTTTTGTAGACCAGAACAGCACAGGAATTATAAATACGGGAGTCAGGTATCTCAGGATAGAGGGTGCTTTCTATGTGGGCATAGGTATTCTTTTTATGCTTTACGGATATTATCGTGCAGTCAACTGCCCCGTTGTATCGGTAATACTGACCGTAATATCCCTTGGAACAAGAGTGCTGCTTGCCAATGTCCTGTCAGGGATTCCCTCTGTCGGAGTGGTTGGTATATGGGTCTCAATTCCAATCGGATGGGTACTTGCCGATTTGGCGGGAATAATTTATTATTTTATAAAAAAGTCAAAAGATATAGTAAAAATCAGAGGTATATGAAATGAATGTTTTAGAACTTGCAGATAAAATCATTAACGGAAAAAGACTTTGTGAGGAGGATGATGTGGACTTCTTTACAACCTGTGACCTTGAGGAGCTTTGTCTCGGTGCCGACAGAATCCGTAAGCATTATATGGGAGACAGGGTGGATATGTGTGCCGTAATAAGCGGTAAGGGCGGAAGATGTCCCGAAGACTGCAAATATTGTGCCCAATCGGTTTATAATAAAACAGGTTGTGACGTATATGGTTTTATCCCCGAAGAAGAAATTGTAAGTGCCTGTAAAGAAGAGGAAAAAGAAGGAGTCCACAGATTTTCCATTGTTACCGCAGGAAGAGCACTTGCAGGCGAGGATTTTAAAAAGGCAATCCACGCATATAAGACAATGAAAAAAGAATGTAACATAGGTTTATGTGCTTCAATGGGATTTATAACGAGGGAACAGCTTGAAGAGCTTAAAGAGGCAGGTGTCACATATTATCATCACAACATAGAAACCTCTGAAAATTATTTTCCTGAAATATGTTCCACACATACATTCAGCGATAAATTAGCGACACTTAAAAATGTAAAAGAAGTAGGACTTAAAATCTGTTCAGGCGGAATAATCGGTATGGGTGAAACGTTAAAAGACAGGATATCCATGGCGTTTTCTTTGGCAAAAGCAGGAGCGGATTCAATCCCTGTCAATATCCTTATGCCTGTAAAGGGAACTCCTTTAGCCGATGTTGAGACATTGAGCGAACCGGAGATATTAAGGAGCATTGCCATTTTCAGATATATTAATCCTACAGCGGATATCAGGGTGTCAGCGGGAAGGAAGTTCTTTACGGAGGGCGGAAAGAAAGCTTTTACGTCGGGAGCTTCGGCGGTCATAACAGGCAATATGGTTACAACTTCGGGAAGCACTACGGTATCCATGGACAAAAAAATGTTTGAGGAACTTGGAAGAACAATTTAAGATTTATGTATATACAGACTCTCTTTGCCGTGTTAAGCGGTAAGGAGAGTTTTTTTATTCTTACAAAAATTTTACATAAATATATCAATAAAATTTACAAAATGTTGGTACACTAAATAAAAAGTATATTGGATAAAAGTATCGCCAATGGAAAGGACTTAATATGCGCGTAGGAATACTTACAAGCGGAGGAGACTGCCAATGTCTCAATGCGACAATGGAAGCCATTGCAAAAGTTTTATATAAAAACTGTAAAGATATTGAAATATACGGAATCCTTGACGGATTTGCGGGACTTATTAACGGAAAATACAAGAAGATGGATAAGTCGGATTTCGATAATATTCTTTTAACGGGAGGTACAATTCTCGGAACTTCAAGACAGCCTTTTAAGACCATAACCAAGCCTGATGAGAACGGGCGTGATAAGGTTGAAATGATGATAAAAAATTATGAAAAATGGAAGCTTGACGCATTAATTGTGCTTGGTGGAAACGGAAGCCATAAGACTGCCAATCTGCTTAGCGAAAAAGGTCTTAATGTTGTGACCGCTCCAAAAACAATTGACAATGATATATGGGGAACCGATGTTACTTTCGGATTTGACAGTGCCGTTAAGGTGGCAACGGAAACCATGGATAACATAAAGACCACCGCATCCTCCCACGGCAGGATATTTGTTGTGGAGGTAATGGGACATAAGACCGGCTGGGTAACCCTGTATTCAGGAATTGCAACAGGTGCGGATATAATTCTTATCCCTGAAATTCCTTATGACATCAATAAAATCACATCGTATATAGAAAAAAGTGATAAGAAATACCTTGTAATCGCTGCGGCGGAGGGAATTGTGGAAAAAGAATTTTCTTCCCTGAAGAATAAGGAAAGACGACAGCTTCTCAGTGAGAAAAATCTGAAATCACAGGTTGAAAAGCTTGCACTTGATATCCAATCGGTAACGGATAAGGAAGTGCGTATTACAATCCCCGGACATACACAAAGAGGAGGTTCGCCTACCGCAAGGGACAGGATTGTGTCAATGCAGGCGGGAGCAGCAGCGGCTTTGAATGTAATCAATAAAAACTACGGCGTAATGGCTGCGGTTATAAACGGAAGAATTGTTAATGTACCATTAAAGGAAGTAGCGGGTAAGTTAAAAAATGTACCCCATGATGCAGAAATAATTCTCCAGGCTAAGGAGATGGGAATTTGTTTTGGAGATTAAAAAAGATGAAAACTAAAAATAAAATATATATGAACAGGGAACTTTCATGGCTTAAATTTAACGAACGTGTACTTGATGAAGCAAGAAGGGATGGAGTACCTCTTTGTGAGAGACTTACTTTTTTATCGATTTACCAGACCAATCTTGAGGAATTTTTCAGGGTGCGTGTAGGCTCACTGCAGGACCAGAATTTAATATGTCCCAATGACAGGGAAAATAAGACCAATATGACTCCGGCGGAGCAGATTAGTGCGATATTTTCAAGGGTAAGGGAACTTAACAGCAGAAAAGATGCAATATATGATGAACTTCAAAGCTGTATTGCAGAGTATGGAATCAGATTTGTATCTTTTAAAGACCTTGATAAGGATGAGGAAAATGCCCTTAAAAAATATTTCAACAAGGAAGTATTACCTCTGCTCTCCATCATGATAGTGGCAAGAAAACAGCCTTTTCCGTTTTTAAGAGGACAGGAAATATATGCCGTGGCAAGTCTTGATAAAAAGAACGGTAAAGAACGTATAGGTATCATTCCTTGTAATATTGACATGGTACCTAGAATGATTGGGATAAAAGGAAAGAAAAATACATACATTTTGAGAGAAGAACTGATTCTTCACTATATGCCGACGGTTTTTAAGGGATATAAGATAAAAGAAAAATCGGTTATGAAAGTTACAAGAAATGCGGATATTGACGTTGTAAAAGTGTATGACGAGGACCTTGATTACAGGGACCATATGGCTAAGTTAATCAAACAGCGTAAAAAACTCGCACCTGTATTAATTGAGCTTACAAGAGATATAGACCCTTTAATGGTAAACCAGTTATGCGATTATCTGGAACTTGGCAAGGAGAATGTTATCTTTTCAAAGTCACCTTTGGATTTTTCCTATGTATTTGATATACAGGATATTTTAAGGGACAGACAGGAGCTTTTCTTTGAAAAGCGTGTACCGAAGGAACCAGCCTGTGTAGACGAAAACAGACCTATGATTCCACAGATTCTTGAGAAGGATATGCTTTTATCATATCCTTACGAAAGCATAAAGCCTTTCCTGAGACTTCTTCATGAAGCAGCCAATGACAAGAACGTACTGTCAATAAGAATGACATTATACAGACTTGCCAAAAATTCAAAGATTGTTGAGGCTCTTGTGGAAGCTGCCGAAAACGGAAAACAGGTTGAGGTGCTTGTAGAACTTAAAGCAAGATTTGATGAAGAAAATAATATAGGCTGGAGCCGACAGTTAGCTGAGGCCGGCTGCCATGTTGTATATGGAATAGACGGACTTAAAGTCCATTCCAAACTCTGCCTTATAACTGTTAAGAGTGATGATGGAATACAGTATATAACCCAGATAGGCACAGGTAATTATAATGAAAAAACAGCAAGGCTATATACGGATTTGTCATTGATGACGGCA
Organism: Butyrivibrio sp.; assembly: GCA_050874365.1. GTDB lineage: Bacteria > Bacillota > Clostridia > Lachnospirales > Lachnospiraceae > Eshraghiella. The sequence continues at coordinate 9,636 of JBNMKN010000016.1, forward strand.
AATTACGAAATAGGCGATGAAGCAAGAAAAACTTTTCAGGAGATACTCATAGGCAATACCATTGACAGGACAGAACACCTTCTTGTGGCACCTAATTCACTCCAACAGCCGGTTCTTGATATGATTCAGGAAGAAATTGAATATGCAAAGAAAGGCGAACCTTCATATATAGGAATTAAAGTTAATTCCCTTACGGACAAGAAGATTATGGACAAATTAACAGAGGCGTCAAAAGCAGGCGTCCATATCGATATGGTAGTAAGAGGTATATGCTGCCTTATTCCGGGCGTTGAAGGTGAGACTGAAAATATACACATAAGAAGTATAGTGGGAAGATATCTTGAACATTCAAGAATATATATTTTCGGTACGGAAGAACGGGATAAAATATATATTTCCTCTGCGGATTTTATGACAAGAAATACTTTGAGAAGAGTTGAAGTGGCAGCTCCTGTTTATGATGAAAAATTAAAGGCACGTATCAGAAATATGTTTTCCGTAATGCTTAAAGATAATGTACTTGCGAGAACGGCACTTCCGGACGGCAGATATGAGATTATTGATGACGGGAACGAAAAACTCAATTCCCAGGAATATTTTATAGAGGAAGCATACAAATAGAAAGTACGCTGTTGACTAACTTATATAACGTAACTATAATCATTGTAAAATCAACGGAGGCAGAAGATGAAGTACGTTATAAGAGATGCAGAACTGAAAGATGCAGAAGAGATTTTAAATATTTACAGTTATTATATAACGGATACGGCAATTACTTTTGAATACGATGTACCTGAAATCGAATCATTCAGAAACAGAATGGCAGGAATTATGGAGAAATATCCTTACATTGTTGTTATAGAGAACGATAAAATTCTGGGATATGCCTATGCCGGAGCATTTAAACAACGTGCAGCCTATGACTGGTGCTGTGAACTTACGGTTTACATTGATAAGAACCATAAAAAATGCGGTCTTGGAAAACTGCTTTATAGTGAGCTTGAAAAACGTCTTGTACAAATGGGTATCGTAAATATGTATGCGTGCATAACATATACCGATAGCGAGGACAGATATTTAACCAATAACAGTTTTGAATTCCACAGTCATATAGGCTTTGAACTTGTGGGCAGATTTAAAAAATGCGGTTATAAATTCGGAAAATGGTATGACATGGTATGGACAGAAAAAGTTATAGGAAGCCACAATGCCGATATGCAGCCTGTAAAATTCAGAAATTAAAGTATGGAGAACTCCGGAAAAATATGGTATTATTACAGTATCAATTTTTCCGGAGGTTTTTTATGGAAGTAATAGAATGTATTAAAACAAGAAGAAGCATAAGAAAATACGAGGATAAGCCTGTTGACAAATCGTTGGTAGAAGAAATTATTGAAATTGCAAGATTTGCACCAAGCTGGAAGAATTCACAGTCGGTAAGATATATAGCAATTTATGATAATGACATTAAGAATAAAATAGCAGGCGAATGTATCATGGGTCATGAAGGCAATAAGAATAATATACAGGGCGCACCTGTTTTAATGGTTGAGGTTACGATAAATAAGAGAGCCGGATATGAAAGAGACGGTAGTTATTCAACCTCTAAAAAGGACCACTGGCAGTCATTTGACGCAGGAATGGCAGCACAGGTATTCTGTCTTGCGGCACATGAAAAAGGACTCGGAACCGTGGTCATGGGAATTTATGACGAAGAAAAAGTTAAAGAAGTTCTTGGCATAGGTGAAGACAAGTCGGTATCTGCATTGATTGCATTGGGTTATCCTGCGGATGCACCTGCTGCACCAAAGAGAAAAGAAGTTACGGATTTACTTACATTTATGTAGGAAATGTAACGGTTATATATATTCGGATAAGCGTATTATTACTGTGGGTAATGATACGCTTATTATTGATTATGCACAAAATAATTCGACAAATATATTGCATTATGGCTAAAATCGGTAGTGTACAATATAACTACAATTTAGTTAGGGAGTTATATATATTGATGAGGTGCAACATATCTAAGAATTAATATATAGAAATTCCTTAACTGTAAAGAGTTGTTCTTTGCAGTTTTTTTTATTTTTACGATAGGAGGAAGATATATGAAGTTTATTAAATCAACAGTAACAAAAATTATAACAATATTTATTGCCATAGCGGCATTAGCAGTGTCAATCGTATTAAATAACAAATATAAGAACGACTATTCGGGAACGTATACTGTCAGTGCTGGCGGTATGGGAACAATGACAGCCGATGTAAAAAAAGCAAAAGGCGGCTATGATGTAAAATTAAGCCTTAAGAATTCCATGCAAAGTTTTGATGACAGTTTTTACGTGGTTGATGAAGATATGGGTAAAAGTCTTAATTTGGAAAGCGGCAACGAGTTATCAGTGGATATTAATAAAGACAATGTTACAGTATATCTTAAGGAGTTCTTCGAGTACAATGAAGGAAAAGAAAATACCTTTCTTAGTGAATACAGTATTTTAACACCGGCAACAGACAACACAAAGGATACTTACATAGTGTATATTTTATTGGCTTTGGCAGTATTATTCTTTGGAATGTTCTTACTTGAAATAGGGTTGTCGGGAAAAAGATATGTATTGCTTGTTGCAGCATTAGTTATGGCAGCAGGAGGTGTTACAGGAATTATATATGAATCAAGAGATACGGTAACTTTTGAGAATAAATATTACGTTAGTAATCTTGGAGAGAAAAAAGAAGAAAACGATTATTGGACATATCAGATTTATATTAATAAATCCGGCAGTGATTATTACGCGGTTATGAAGCTGCTGAATATGTATAAATCATCTGATACAACGGATTCTGAAAAAATTGAAGCCACAAGAGATGGAGATAAGCTGATAATTAATACAGATATCAGTGAAAGCGGAAAGGAATTTTATAATTTCGGAGAGACATTTGAAATTATACGGACATCTAAGGAGGTTACCTGTTACAGAATCAAAGACGGCGTGGCGGAAGAGATGAATGTTAAAACAGGGACTAAAAAGAATGAGAACAGGGTGATTAAATTAGCTGCGGAACTTGTGGCTATGGTATATGCAGTTTCATTTATAACGTTATTTATTGTAAAAAAGATGAAAAGGCATAATGTTCCTGATTATCATACAAAATATAAAATAAATTAAGTAAAACAGAGAAGCAATCTGATTGTGCTTCTCTGTTTTTATGATTATTTTTATATGTCGATATCTTTTTCCTGTGCTTTGGAAATATAACCGGCGGAGTCAGGATATACTTCGTATCCCTTCGTTGCACTGTCGGATTTAACGAGATATATGTGAAGTTTCTTGGTAGAACCGTTGTATGTAACCATCCATTTCAGGCTGTGGTTCCATTTGGAAACGGGAATAACCTGTCCGAAATCTTCAAAAACCGCTTTTGCAAATGGGTCGGAACTTACATCGGCGGCAGTTGTATCAGAGTCCCACACGAAAGAGTAGTTGGACGGAGTATCCCCCGAATAAGTATAATAGATATCTGTGTCAGTGGATAATACACGGTTGATGGATGCCGCTATCTCATGTGCGGAATCGGAATCCACAGAACGCTTTGACCTGCTTGTCTGTTTAACAAGGGTCGGAACAAGTATTCCTATTAATGCAGCCATAATTGCGATTACAACAATCAGTTCCACTAATGAGAATCCACGATTGTTTCTTTTTAAATTCATATTAGTTGCCTCACCTCAATTCTTTATTTATACATTTATTCTATAACAACGTGATGTTTTACACAATATTTTTTTGCATTATATGTCAAAAAATGATATAGTTATTAAATCAGGTTTAAAGGAGACTAAAGATGTTAGAAAAGATAGGAACTTTTTTGGATAAGGTTGATAATATTGTATGGGGTGCACCGCTTATCGTTCTGTTGCTCGCAGTAGGTCTGTTCCTTACAATAAGACTTAAGGGAATCCAGTTCAGAAAGCTGGGACACGGACTTAAAAATATGTTTTCAAAGGAAGGAGAAGGACACGGGGAAGTATCAAGTTTCGGAGCTTTGTGCACGGCACTTTCAGCAACAATAGGTACTGGTAATATCGTAGGTGTTGCAACGGCTATAGTAGCAGGCGGACCGGGAGCATTGTTCTGGATGTGGGTTGCTGCACTTGTAGGTATGGCAACGAAATACGTTGAGTGTCTGCTTGCTGTCAAGTACAGAAAAGTATCTGATGACGGACATATTGTAGGCGGTCCTTTTTACTACATTGAAAACGGTATGGGACCAAAGTGGAAATGGCTTGCCAAGATATTTGCAGTATTCGGTGTAGGCGTAGGATTGCTCGGAATAGGAACCTTCACACAGATAAACGGTATTTCCAATGCGGTTAAGTCATTTTTTGACCCGGCAGAAAGCCATACTGTAAGTATTTTCGGGACACAGTATTCGTGGGCGGTAGTTATTACGGCAATAGTAATAACGTTATTTGTGGCATTGGTGCTTATCGGAGGTCTTAAAAGAATATCTTCCGTTGCACAGGTAATAGTTCCTTTTATGGCTATTATTTATGTTTTATTTGCATTGATAGTTATTGTTTTGAATATTAAGGCAGTTCCGGGTGCATTCAAGTTAATCGTCAAAGGCGCATTTAATCCGTCTGCGGTTACAGGAGGTGCAATCGGTTCAATAATTGTAGTTATGCAAAAGGGTATTGCAAGAGGTGTTTTCTCTAATGAAGCAGGTCTTGGTAGTGCACCTATTGCAGCGGCAGCAGCACAGACTAACGAGCCGGCAAAGCAGGGTCTTGTATCAATGCTGGGAACATTCTTCGATACAATCATCATATGTACAATGACCGGTCTTACAATCGTAATTACAGGTTCATGGAACGTAGGCCTTGACGGTTATGCCGTTACTGAGAGAGCTTTTGGACAGGGGCTTCCGTTTCCTGAACAGGTATCATCATTTATATTGATGATATGTCTTGTGTTTTTTGCGTTCACCACAATACTCGGCTGGAACTATTACAGCGAAAGATGTCTTGAGTATCTGACTAATGGCAAATTACATATTGTAAAAGGCTATAGAATTTTATATATTGTCTGTGTATTTTTCGGACCGTTTATGACAATTAAAGCAGTATGGACAATTGCCGATATATTTAACGGACTTATGGCAATCCCGAATCTGATAGCATTAGTGGCGTTAAGTTCGGTGGCGGCGTTTGAGACTAAGAAATATGTTGATAAATTGAAGAAAAAAGAACAGTAAAACTGCACAAACAGTATAATGCATATTTTTTGTTATAATCACGAAAATTTATGTTAATAATTAAAATGACTGGAAATTTTTTCAAAAAATGGGTATTATTAATATAAGTAGGAAGTGAATGATATGTTTCAGATTAATGATTTAGTTGTATATGGTAAGAATGGCGTGTGCTCTGTTAAAGAGATAGGTACTTTGTCACTTATGAATAATGACAGGTTATATTATACTCTGGTACCTGTTTACAAGAAGGAGGAGACGATTTACGCTCCTGTTGAAAACGGCAGGATAGTAATGAGAGATGTTATCTCCAGGGAAGATGCAAAGGAGCTGATAGATACATTTCCGGAACTTGAAGAGACTGTTGTGGCAAGTGAAAGAGACAGGGAAAACTGCTATAAGCAGACCCTGCTTGGATGTAATTGTGAAGAGCTTGCTTCAATGATTAAGGCTATATATAACAGGAAATGTAAGAGAATAAGTGAAGGCAAGAAAGTTACTGTTGTTGATGAAAAGTATTACAGACAGGCAGAAGAACAGCTATTCGGTGAACTTGCTTTTGCACTGGATGTAGATAAGACAAAAATCAGCGAGATGATTTCAGATAAGTTCTGACAGTTTAATACAAAGTTAAGAATTACAGCTATGGTATATTATAATATATTACCATAGCTGTTTTGCTTTATACTGTTTCCGTAATTGTGGCAGATGCGGATATATCATTATATATGGAATCCACTAAGTTAAAAATAAAAAAATTAGCACTCACCCCTTGACAGTGCTAATTAAACGTGATACTATACCAACATAGAAATTGTTCTACAACATATAGAACACAAGAAAGGAAGTGTTGTTATGAATATTCAGAAATTTACTCAGAAATCAGTTGAAGCAATACAGGAATGTGAGAAGCTTGCGTATGAATTTTCTAATTCAGAGATAGATAATGAACATCTTGCATATGCCCTTGTCAGAATTGAAGACAGTCTTATACTTAATCTGATCCGTAAGATGGATATAGATGAGAAAAAGTATATTGCGGATTGTGAAAAGATTGTTGATAAGAAGCCTAAGGTATCGGGAGATGTCCAGATAAGAATAAGCCAGGCACTTAATAAGGTTCTGCTTTGTGCAGAGGATGAAGCTAAGGCAATGGGTGACAATTTCGTATCAGTAGAACATCTTTTCCTTACTTTGATTAAGTATCCTAATAATGAGGTAGCTCAGTTATTTGCAAAATATAATATTACAAGAGAGCGTGTGCTTCAGGTTTTACAGGGCATAAGAGGCGATAAGTCTGTAACGACGGATAATCCGGAAGCAACCTACGAGACACTTGAAAAATATGGTGTGGATCTTGTAGAAAAGGCGAAAAAACAGGAAATGGATCCTGTGATAGGCCGTGATAATGAGATAAGGAATGTAATAAGGATTCTTTCAAGAAAGACAAAGAACAATCCTGTGCTTATAGGCGAACCCGGTGTAGGTAAAACAGCCGTTGTTGAAGGACTTGCACAACGAATTGTAAGAGGCGATGTTCCTGACGGACTTAAAGACAAGACGGTATTTTCCCTTGATATGGGTGCTCTTGTTGCAGGTGCCAAGTACAGGGGCGAATTTGAGGAAAGACTGAAATCGGTGCTTGATGAAGTAAAGAAAAGTGACGGTCAGATTATCCTGTTTATCGATGAACTGCATACAATAGTGGGAGCAGGTAAGACAGACGGTGCAATGGATGCGGGCAATATGCTTAAACCAATGCTTGCAAGAGGTGAGCTTCATTGTATCGGTGCCACAACTCTTGACGAATACAGGATGTATATAGAAAAAGACCCTGCACTTGAAAGACGTTTCCAGCCTGTAACGGTTGATGAACCTACGGTAGAAGATACTATATCAATCTTAAGAGGTATAAAGGAAAGATATGAAGTATATCACGGCGTAAAGATAGCCGATAATGCGCTTGTGGCAGCGGCTGTGCTTTCCCACAGATATATTTCTGACAGATTTCTTCCTGATAAAGCTATTGACCTTGTGGATGAAGCCTGTGCACTTATTAAGACAGAACTTGATTCAATGCCTGCCGAACTTGATGAATTGTCAAGAAAGGTAATGCAGCTTGAAATCGAAGAAGCAGCCCTTAAAAAAGAAACAGATGAAATCAGTAAGAAGAGACTCCTTGAATTACAGGAGGAACTTGCCGAAAACAAAGAGAAACTTGATGCAGGCAAGGCAAAATGGGAAAGTGAGAAGTCATCTGTCGATAAGTTGAGCAAGACTCGTGAAGAGATTGAAAGCGTCAACGGACAGATTCAGCAGGCACAGAGAGAATATAATCTTGAAAAAGCCGCAGAACTCCAGTACGGTAAACTCCCTGCTTTACAGAAACAACTGGCAGAGGAAGAAAAGATTGTCAAAGAAAGAGAACTTACCCTTGTCCATGAGTGTGTAACCGAAGATGAAATCGGTAAAATTGTATCAAAATGGACAGGAATACCTGTTACAAGGCTTAATGAAAGCGAACGTAACAAGACCCTTAATCTTGGCGATGAGCTCCATAAGAGAGTTGTGGGACAGGATGAAGCCGTAAGAAAGGTTACGGAAGCTATTATGAGGTCTAAAGCGGGAATTAAGGACCCCGGCAAGCCAATCGGTTCATTCTTGTTCCTTGGACCTACCGGTGTGGGTAAAACAGAACTTGCAAAGACTCTTGCAGCCAGCCTTTTTGATGATGAAAACAATATTGTCAGAATTGATATGAGTGAGTACATGGAGAAATATTCAGTGTCAAGGCTCATCGGTGCGCCTCCGGGATATGTAGGCTATGAGGAAGGCGGTCAGCTTACGGAAGCAGTAAGAAGAAAACCTTACTCAGTTGTACTTTTTGATGAAATCGAAAAAGCACATCCAGATGTGTTCAACGTACTTTTACAGGTGCTTGATGACGGACGTGTAACCGATTCAAAAGGACGTACTGTGGACTTTAAAAATACTATTATTATTCTTACATCTAACTTAGGTTCGCAGTATCTGCTTGACGGTATTGATGAAAACGGTGAGATTAAGCCTGAATGTGAGAAACTTGTTATGAATGATTTAAGAGCATCCTTCAGACCGGAATTTCTTAACAGGCTTGATGAGATAATAATGTTTAAGCCATTGACAAAAGACAATATCGGTAACATTATTAATCTTCTTATGAAAGAGCTTAATGCACGTCTTGAAGATAAAGAAATAACAGTTAAACTTTCTGACAGTGCCAAAGCAGGAATAATAGCGGGAGGCTATGACCCTGTATACGGAGCAAGACCTCTTAAGCGTTATCTGCAAAAGACCGTAGAAACGCTTTGCGCTAAATTAATTCTTGCAAATTCTGTGGCACCGGGAGATACAATTCTCATCGATGATACAGGAAACGGACTTACGGCTGTCAGACAAACTGATTAACAGCTTTGTTGTAGGTGTAACCGACAGATTTAAGTTTTGAAGTGATTAAAGCCTTGTCGACTTCGTATTTATCGCAGAAGTCGTCAAGGCTTTTACATTCGTCACGAAGTTTGGTATTAATATAGCTTAATAAAATGATTGGGTCTGTTGGCAGATTCATCTGAAATTCTCCTTTACGTTATGTTTTATAATAATGTATCATTCCGGCTTTTTTTTTACAAGCCTGTATGTTATAATTCAGGGAACCGGAGGTAAAAATATGGATAAAAACAAGAAAGTTTCTTTTGACATAATAGTGTATTCAATGATGATTGTGGCTGTGATATATGCCATTGTCCAATCGTTATCAGGACATAACAATGAACTTTATTATAAGCTGATACTGGGAATCTGGATTCTTTTAGCCGTGGTTTTAAGTGATTTTGTCGAACCTATGATTAACAGGACCTTTGATGAATTATCTAAAAAACAGATGTACAGATATATGGCGTATGCGATTACGGATGCGGCGTCATATATATCCATATACATATTTGTAATTAATGCGGGAATCTATAAAGAACCGTTCCATTACATATTCCTCGCTGCGGGTGTCCTTCTTTTTATTCTCAAATTCACGCTGTACAAGAAGTTTGAAAAGAAAGATAACAGGGAAAACCGGATAGAAGAGATACTCAGAAGAGAACGTGAAGAAGAGGAAGAACTCCGCAAAGCAAGATTTGAATATGAAAAAGAAGATATCAATGTGGAGATTGACACCTTGGATGATGAGGATGTTTTGAAAGTTTTTAAGTCTCATGACAGAAAAGGCGGCATATAAATTAACAAAAAGTATTCTTTTGTTATTATGAAAAAATTCTGTATGGTATTGCTTGTACTTGCGTGTCTCATAGCATTTCTTTTTGTGGATGGGACAGTTGATAAAGAAACGGACACTAAGGTGAAAGCTGTTTCCGCATATGATGAAAAAACAGTAGCTATTACATTTGATGACGGACCGGGAGCCAGAAGCACAATAACGCTTTTGGACGGCCTTAAGGAAAGAAATGTAAAGGCTACTTTTTTTCTCGTGGGTGAAAATGTTAAGGGGCATGAAGAAATTGTTAAAAGGATGTATGATGAGGGCCACGTTATAGGAAATCACACATATACCCACATCATTCTTACAAAGATTTCTCAGGAAAAAGCATTGGAGGAGATAAACAATACCAATAAAATTATAGAGGAAATAACAGGGGAGAAGGTAAAATATATACGACCACCGTGTGGAGAGTGGAATAACGATATGTTTTTTGAGGTGGATTTACAGCCGGTTTTCTGGAATGTTGACCCTCTTGACTGGAAAAGAAAAGATGTGGGTGGAATAGTTGAGGACGTGGTTAAAAATGTAAAGCCGGGAGATATCATACTTTTACATGACATATATGATACATCTGTGGCGGCTGCACTTGAAATTATCGACAGACTTAAAGACAAAGGATTTGTTTTTGTAACAGTAGATGAAATATTAATTTCATGATATAATCAACTATTGAGGTGAACAAAAATGGATTTGTTTGATTATATGAGAGAAAATAATATGACGAAGGAAGAACCTCTTGCGTCAAGGATGAGACCTAAGACGCTTGATGAAGTTATGGGTCAGAAGCATATTATCGGAAAAGATAAATTATTATATAGAGCCATTAAGGCAGATAAATTAAGTTCAATAATATTTTACGGACCTCCGGGAACCGGAAAGACAACGCTTGCAAAGGTTATCGCCAATACCACAAGTGCCAGTTTCAGGCAGATAAATGCCACGGTTGCAGGTAAAAAAGATATGGAAGATGTGGTAAACGGGGCGAAGGACATCATGGCTACCATGGGTCAGAGAACCATATTGTTTGTGGATGAGATACATCGTTTTAATAAAGGACAGCAGGATTATCTTCTTCCTTATGTGGAGGACGGAACAATCATACTTATCGGAGCTACTACGGAAAATCCTTATTTTGAGGTCAATAAGGCTTTGATATCAAGATCTGTCGTTTTTGAACTTAAGCCATTGGAGAAAGAGGATATATTGTCAATTATCAGGACTGCTGTTTATGATAAAAAGAGAGGCATGGGTAATTACAATGCCGTAATTGATGATGATGCGGCTGAGTTTCTTGCAGATATGGCAAACGGAGATGCTAGAAATGCACTTAATGCCGTTGAACTCGGAATAATGACAACGGATGCGCAAAGTGATGGTATTATCCATATAACTCTGGATGTTGCATCCCAATGTATACAAAAAAGAGTCCTGAGATATGATAAAGACGGAGACAATCATTATGATACCATATCTGCATTTATTAAGAGCATGAGAGGCTCGGACCCGGATGCGGCACTTTATTACCTTGCCAGAATGATATATGCAGGAGAAGACCCTAAGTTCATAGCAAGAAGAATATGTATATGTGCCAGTGAAGATGTGGGCAATGCCGACCCTTGTGCGATACAGGTGGCGGTATCCGCATTTCTGGCTGTGGAAAGAATTGGGATGCCTGAATCCCAGATAATACTGGCACAGGCTTGTACCTATGTTGCAACAGCACCCAAAAGCAACACGGCATGCTACGGAATTGACCTTGCAATGGATTATGTGGCAAAACATAAGACGGCACCGGTTCCTCCGTATCTTCAGGATGCCCATTACAGCGATGCGGCAAAACTTGACAGAGGAATAGGTTATCTGTATGCTCATAATTATAAAAATCATTATGTGAAGCAACAGTATCTCCCTGATGAGGTTGTGGGAAATACTTTTTATTATCCGTCTGATAACGGATACGAGGAAACAATTAAAAAGCACCTCTACAGGATTAGAAAAGAAGCAGAGGAAGATAATGAGGAATAAGAATGGAAGAACGCATTGTTAGAAAGAAAAAAAAGAAGATAAGTACAGCAAAAAAAGTCAGAACAATAATTGGGAGAATATTTGCTGTCATCGGAACAACCCTGGGAATGATGATTTTATGTGTATATCTTGTTATGGTAGTATGTACCCACGGACCTTCCAAAGTAGCAAGGGATTTATTTGTGCTGTCCGTAAGAGAATCAAGCGCAGGAGGTTTCCTGGCTAATATGGTTGTCAGCAGATCAACCATAAGAAAGATTGAAGAAGCCAATAAAGTGGCGGATACAACTGACACAACAGATACGTCACTTATTGTTTTTGATAATAAGAAGGATCAGGATGACGTTACAAATGACCTTGATAAAAGCGGACATACTCCGTATCTTGAAAAAGAAGGAATACTTTTTTATGAAGTATCAGGTTCTACATTTGCAGGAACCATGGTAGTTGTTACCGACCCGTCAAGGGTATTTGTCGGAACCTCCGGAGATTATAAGGGTGAGGCAGGAATTAATGTACCTGCAATATGCGATAAATACGGAGCAACACTTGCCATTAATGCAGGTGGTTTTGAAGATATAGGAGGTGTGGGAAATGGAGGAACCCCCCTTGGAATCGTTATGTCTGAAGGAAAGTTAAAATACGGAAACGTAAATT
>JBNMKN010000017.1:0-21580 GCA_050874365.1 Butyrivibrio sp.
CTTCTGAATCGGAAGAAAGAATACCTGATTTGTCACACATTGTAACGTGTTTGAAGCCGTATGTAAGTAAAAGCTTTGTGATTGCAACGCCTGCAGAACCGGCACCGTTGACAACAACCTGACATTCTTCTTTTTTCTTACCGGTTACTTTAAGGGCATTGATGATACCTGCCAGAACGACGATTGCGGTACCGTGCTGGTCATCATGGAAAACAGGAATATCAAGGGCTGCTTTAAGTCTTTCTTCGATTTCAAAACATCTTGGAGCCGAGATATCTTCAAGGTTGATACCGCCGAATGCAGGTGCGATATTGATAACTGTCTTGATAATTTCTTCTGTATCCTGGGTATCAAGGCAGATTGGGACAGCGTTTACATTACCGAATTCTTTAAAAAGAACTGCTTTACCCTCCATAACAGGCATGGCTGCGTATGGTCCTATATTACCGAGACCAAGTACGGCACTTCCGTCTGAAACAACGGCAACTGTGTTAGCCTTGATTGTGTACTTATATGCCTGTTCTTTATCCTCTGCTATGACTTTACATGGTTCGGCAACGCCCGGAGTATATGCAAGGGCAAGATCTTCTCTTGTGCGGATTGCACATTTGCTTGCTGTTTCGAGTTTACCATTCCATTGTTCGTGAAGCATAAGAGCTTTTTCATTGTTTGTCATCTTATTCATCCTTTTCCTATTACTTTTTAATCAATTTATAACATATTGTATCACGCAATTTTTTTTAAGTAAATAAAGACTTTACATTGATGTTTATCTGGATGTATAATCAGTTCTATCTGGATGATCTGATTATTCTGAATACCCCCAACAATTAAGACGAATATTATAGGGTAATGACAATAATGGAAAGGAATGGCATGATACATATTTCTGAATAATATGTGTGGACTGCTTATTTGATGACAATGAAAGAAAAGCTTCAGACTTTACCACTTGCAACATTGAGGGAGATTGCTAAAGATAAGAATATTAAGGGAACCAGCACGATGAAGAAGGCAGAACTTATTGAAGCATTGCTTGCACTTCCTGAGAATGAGTCAGGGAATGTTAAGAATGACAGGAATGATAAGCAGCCTGTTAAGACTAATACAAATGAGGATGCCGTAAAACAGGAATACGACCCCGAACTTGTGGACACTTCATCGGAGGCTAACGGAATACTTGAGGTACTGGCAGAGGGCTATGGCTTTATAAGATGTGCCAATTACCTTCCGGGAGAAAATGACGTATATGTATCACCTGCACAGATTAAGAGATTCGGACTTAAGACAGGTGACGTTATAATAGGTAATAAGAAGATTAAGAACCAGGGAGAAAAGTTCAGTGCTCTTTTATATATAAAATCAGTCAATGGATATTCCGTTGCCGAGGTTATGAAAAGGCCTTCTTTTGAAAAGCTTACACCTATATTTCCTAACGAACGTCTTCACATGGAGATTTCTTCAAGCAGTACGGCTATGAGGATTGTTGATCTGATTTCGCCTATAGGAAAAGGTCAGCGAGGAATGATTGTTTCCCAGCCTAAGGCCGGTAAGACAACACTTCTTAAGCAGATAGCCAAATCAATTACTACCAATAATAAAGAGATGCACCTTATCATACTTCTTATAGATGAACGACCTGAGGAAGTAACCGATATTAAGGAATCAATACAGGGGGACAATGTTGAAGTAATATATTCAACATTTGATGAATTGCCGGAGCATCATAAGAGAGTTTCGGAAATGGTTATAGAAAGAGCCAAGAGACTTGTTGAGCATAAACAGGATGTATGTATACTTTTAGACAGTATTACAAGACTTACAAGAGCCTATAATATTGTGGTTGCACCAAGCGGAAGAACATTGTCAGGAGGTCTTGATCCTTCCTCACTTCATATGCCAAAGAGATTTTTTGGCGCGGCAAGAAATATGAGAGAGGGCGGCTCTCTTACAATTCTTGCAACGGCACTTGTAGATACGGGAAGCAAGATGGATGATGTTGTATACGAAGAATTTAAAGGTACGGGTAATATGGAACTTGTTCTTGACAGAAAATTGTCAGAAAAGCGTATTTTCCCTGCAATAGATATTGTCAAGTCGGGAACAAGAAGAGAGGATCTGCTTCTTTCCGAAGAGGAACAGGAAGCTGTTGATATTATGAGAAAAGCACTTAACGGCATACGTTCCGATGAAGCTGTTGAGAGAATCATAGATATGTTCTCAAAGACACGCAATAATAAGGAATTCTGTCAGTATATTAAGAAGACAAGATTAATTTAGGAGACATGAGGATAAAATGAAAAAAGCAGTAAAAGTCATAGCAGTAACGAGTCTTAGCATTACACTTATATGTTGTCTTGCATTTATATATGTTCTTCTGCGAACCAATGTGATTTTTAAAAACAAATCCGCTGCAGATGATGGTATAAAAGATGATATCAAAGTTGAAGATGTTAATGATATAACAGTAACTTACAAAGGCGATAAGGCTTTTGCAGGCGGGAGACTTTCAAAGGCGGATTTTGTTGTTGAAGTTACGGAAAACAACGGCAACAAGGTAGAAATCAATGATTACAAATGTCCTGCTTTTGATGAAGATTACAGGCTTAAGGAGGGAACTAACGAAATAGTTTTTTCTTACGGTGAAAAGACAGCTTCTGTAAGAGTAGAGGCCGTTAATCCGATGTATCTTGGACTGTATGCACCTACATACGAATATAAGGCAGTGAATAAGAATAAATCGGCTTCCAAGGTGGACAAGATTGAGAACGGTAAACTTTCATATGCAGAGGCACTTGATAATGTGGCATTTACAGGTGATTCGCAGATTGAAGCTCTCATTTCATACAAAATTCTTGAACAGAGTAATGTTGAAGCACTTGTAGGAGCGTCTGCCGATTATATGGAAGAAAAGTTCAGTCTTATTGTTGCCAAGGCAACAGGAAAGGATGCCATTGTTGTACATTATGGTATTAATTCGATGTCGGCGTCGGCTGAAGAACGTGAAAAGAGAATTAACCAGTATACGGAGCTTTTAAGCCGTCTTAAGTCTGAAGTACCGGATACAAGAATAATTGTAAGCGGAGTATTCCCTGTAAGTGATACAATTTATAACAACAAGTTATCTTTTGCTTACATTAACCAGTATAATTATGAATTACTTAAGATGTGTATCAATCTTGATATAGAGTATTATTCAAATAACCAGTATATTTCAGAACATCAGGAATTATTTTCGGAAGATGGGCTCCACCTTACTCCGAATTTTTATAAAGAATACTGGCTTAAAGATTTAATTCTGACAATGGGGCTTTAGAACGAAAGGAACTAAGTTATGAAGAAAAAGTTACCGTTTTTTCTTGCGTTGATTATATCTGTACCGATTATTACGTTGATAGTGTTTTTGTTTGCAGGCATTAAGGCCGATAATGCCAATGTAGCAGACGGAGAGTCATATATAGCAGCATTAAAGGATGCAGATATTAATGAGATAGAACAAAAAATTAATGAAAACAGACAGACGGAACCATCTAAAGAAGCTCCGACAGAACCATCAACAGAGCAGCCGACGGAACCGCTAACACAACCTTCAAAAGAACCTGAAACAGAACCGCCAACAACAGCGGCACCGACGGAACCCGTGACTGATCCGCCAACAGCGGCACCAACGAATCCACCTGAGACCAAGCCGATAAGCACCGGGGATTTCAGTTACAGTAATCTGGGGTGCTATATACCGTACAGCGTTGATGCTGACAGGGCCAATGCTGCGGCAGACAGCTTTGACGGGAGCAGTGCGAGTTACAGAACAGTATTTGGAAATGCGGCATTTGTAGGAGATTCCGTTATGACAGGCTTTGATGTGTATATGGGTCTTCCTAATAATGTCAATGTATTTGCGGAAGTAGGAGCATTTATGGATAAGCACCTTCCTTCGGTTATTGACAGCGTAATTGCAAGAAATCCACAGTATGTATTTATCAGATACGGTATTAACGAAATGGGTACAACTACAGCGGAAGCGGACGCTTTTGCATCAAGATATAAAGGTTATATCCAGAAATTAAAGAACAGCCTGCCTAATGCAAAAATAGTTGTGCTTGGAATATCTCCTGTAGGAAGTGTTGCGGTTGCCAAAAATGCCAGATTTGGTATGGTAAACGAATATAATACCAGAATCAAGGCTTTCTGCCAGGAAATAGGAGTTGCTTACTACGAAAACACAGAACTGTTTATAAGCAATGCTTCGCTTTATTCAAAAGATGGCATTCATTTCAGTAAAGAACTTTACCAGAAATGGGTAAAAGATATTATCAGAAAAGTGGGTGTTTATTAAATGTCACTTAGAATGAAACAGATGCTTGTAATAGCGGGACTTATCGCATTTATTTTATATATATCCAACAGAGATTCCTACAAGAATCCTCCTATAGACACGGTAATGGGAAGTGTTGAAGAAAGTGATGTATTAGGCGATATGATTAAAATGTCGTCTACGGACATAAAAAAAGACTATGGCTTCAATATAAACGATTACGGTGAGGCGTTTTATTACGGCTATGAGTCAATTATGGATTGCGACAAAGTTCTTATAATAAGACTTAATGATGAAAGCATGGGAGAAAGCATAATCTCCATGATTGATAAGAAAAATGATGAATTAAAGAAACTGTTCCAGTCTTATGCACCGGACCAGTATACTATGTTGAATAACTGCGTTCTCACGCAAAAAGGCAGTTATGTAATATATATTGTATCTGATAATGCGGAAAAAATAGAGAAAACAGTTATTAAGTGTTTAAAAGGATAGAAGATAATGGTATTCAGCAGTCTTACTTTTTTATTTTGTTTTTTACCGGTAGTTCTCCTGCTTTACTATGTATGCAGAAGCATTGTCTGGAAAAATGTGATTTTACTTATTGCGAGCCTATTGTTCTACGCATGGGGCGAACCTGTTTATGTAATATTAATGATTCTCAGTATTCTTTTTAATTATTATGCAGGCAGGGAAATTGAAGCTACACATAAGAAAAGTTCACTTGTATTTGCGGTAATAATTAATCTGCTTATACTTGGCTATTTTAAATATTCGGGATTCCTTGTAGATACTATTAACGGTATATTCGGTACATCCCTTGTAAATAAAAAACTTGCATTACCGATAGGTATTTCATTTTACACTTTCCAGGCAATGTCATATCTTATTGATGTATACAGAAGAGACAGCAAAGGTCAGAAGAATGTGCTTACCTTTGCGGTATATATAACAATGTTTCCACAGCTTATTGCGGGACCGATTGTAAGGTATCAGGATATAGAGGATCAGCTTAACGGAAGGACTCCTGATACAGATGATTTCAGGGAAGGCATTCCTATGTTTGTTAAGGGACTTTTTAAAAAAGTTGTGCTGGCAAACGTAATAGGTTCGCTTCATACCCAGATATTGGCAATGGGAATGTCCAATATATCTGCCATGACCGCATGGCTTGGTGCATTGGCGTATACATTACAGATTTTTAACGATTTTTCAGGCTATTCCGATATGGCAATAGGACTTGGAAGAATGTTGGGATTTGAATTTCCTAAGAACTTTGACAGACCTTATGCGTCAGGCAGCGTTACGGAATTCTGGAGAAGATGGCATATTTCATTGGGAACGTGGTTCAGGGAATATGTATATATTCCTCTCGGCGGTAACAGAAAAGGTGCTAAAAGACAGATACTTAACCTTCTCATAGTGTGGGCACTCACAGGATTATGGCACGGTGCGTCATGGAATTTCGTTATATGGGGACTTTATTATGGCATCCTTCTTATTTTTGAAAAATTCATATATGTACATCTGCAGAAAAGATTACCTAAAGTTCTTAATGTGATAATTACATTTATTGTTGTAATTATCGGATGGGTATTCTTCTTCAGTAATAATATGACAGAAGCTATGTCATACCTTAAAGCAATGTTTGGACAAAGCGGATGCAGCCATGACGGAATGGGAGGCTTTTTACTGCTGAATAATTGGGTTATGATTATACTTGCATGGATTCCTTCGGTGATTGACTTTAAAAAGGGAAGAAAAAGCAGTCCGCTTAGATGGTTGTTGTGTATTGCGGTATTTTTAATAACGATAGCGTTTCTTGTAAGCGAGAGCTACAATCCGTTCCTGTATTTTAGATTTTAAGGAGGCATATGATGAATAAAACTTTTGTAAGAAATTTAACAATAGCTTTTTTATGTTTTGTGCCTGTCTGGATGATTGTCTGCAAGGATGTTAAATTTTCCGAAAAGGAAAACAGAAATCTGGCATCAGTTCCCAAGCTTACATGGAGTTCTGTAACCGGAGGCAGATTTATGGATGATTTTGAAACATACCTTACAGATCAGTTTCCACTCCGTAATCTGTGCGTTTCAATCAAAACTGCGGTATTAAGAGGAACAGGCAAAAGATATATCAATGATGTATATATAGGTAAGGAAGGATATCTGATAGCGAAGGAAGCAGATGCGGATTATGAACGCGTTGACAGACTTACGGAATCCATTAATAAATTTGCGGAGAATGTAAAGGATGTATCTGTAGATTTTATGCTTATTCCAAATGCTTCCCTTGTATATGAAGATAAGCTCCCTTATGGTGCAAAATCCAATGAAAAAGAAGTTATAAGCCATATTAATAAGACAACTTCCGATAAGGTTAATATGATAGATGTAACGGATGTCCTTATTGCTAAGGAAAATGAAGGACTGTATTACAAAACAGACCATCATTGGAAAACAAAAGCAGCTTATTACGCATTCAGACAGTATGCAGCGTATAAGGGCATAACACCTGTGGATTATAATTTTTATGATGTTACCGGAAGCTTTCAGGGAACACAGTCATCTAATTCAGGCGTATATTCAACTTATGAGACTGTAACCATTGCGGTTCCTTATAATTCCATAGGAACTTATACTGTTGAATATGTCAATGAAGGAAAAAAGACAACTTCACTTTTTGATGACAGCAAACTCGAAGAAAAGGATAAGTATCAGGTGTTCCTCGGAGGTAACTTTGCACAGGTAGACATTACAACAACGGCGGGAACGGGACGTAATCTTATGATTGTCAAGGATTCGTATGCGAATTGCTTTATTCCGTTACTCACACCGTATTATGACAAAATCGTTGTAATTGACCCAAGGTATTTTTACGATGATATATATACACTTGTCCAGGCGTATGAAATTAACGATGTTTTGTTTATGTATAATGTAAATTCTTATGTGGAAGATAACTCTCTTGAAGATATTCTTTCAAAGTCCTAAAAACAGGTATTGCATTATTAAAGATAATATGATATATTTAAAAAGCTGTTTTGGATTAACAGCTAGATTAAAATTGTTATTATAGCAGAGACCGAGAGGTAAGCTATAGTGAGTTTTATATTAGAGAGGTGAAATTATGAGAGAAGGAATACATCCAGATTATTATCAGGCTAAGGTTGTTTGCAACTGCGGTAACGAATTTGTAACAGGATCAACTAAGGAAGATATCCACGTTGAAATTTGTTCTAAGTGCCATCCATTCTACACAGGTCAGCAGAAAGCTGCTGCTGCTCGTGGACGTATTGATAAGTTCAATAGAAAATATGGCGTACAGAGCAAGTAATTGTATACTTGACTATTAAGCAGAATTATAGGGTTGAGGTTTTAGAATCTCAACCTATTTTGCTATTGAGGCATTTTTAAACACAGGAGTAATATATGAAATATTCAGGAATCGGTGGTCAGGCGGTTATGGAAGGCGTTATGATGAAAAATAAAGATCATTATGCTGTAGCAGTCCGCAAGCCTGACGGAAATATAGAAGTAAAAAAAGAAGAATTTAAAGGTATATCATCTAAATGTAAACTTTTCAGGGTTCCGTTTATAAGAGGTATATTTAGTTTTATAGATTCGCTGACACTTGGAATGTCAACGCTCACATATTCAGCGTCATTTTATGATGAAGAAGAGGACACCAAGAAGACAGAGCAGGAAAAGAAAAAATCTGATACGATTTTTAATGTCATTACAATAATGATATCGGTTATTCTTGCAGTGGGAATATTTATGGTTGTACCGTTTTATTTATCCCAGTTACTTGAAAAGGTTATAAGCTCCAAGACGCTTATAATTTTTCTGGAGGGTGTAATAAGACTTGTAATTTTTATTATTTATATTGCGCTTATATCCCTCATGAAGGATATTAAGAGAGTGTATATGTATCACGGAGCGGAGCATAAGTGTATTAACTGCATTGAACACGGTATGCCACTTACTGTTGATAATGTAAGAATTAGCTCCAAAGAACATAAAAGATGCGGTACGAGTTTTATGCTTCTTGTTATGTGCATTTCAATTCTTGTACTCATGCTTGTAAGATTTGATTCAAGAATATTGAGACTTATTGCGAGAATAGTGCTTATACCTGTTATTGCGGGAATATCTTTTGAACTTTTGAGACTTGCTGGAACAAAAGAAAATGCTTTTACCAATATAATGAGTAAGCCGGGACTTCTTTTACAGAGGCTTACAACAAAAGAACCTGACGATTCCATGATAGAGGTGGGAATTGCGTCAGTTGAGGCTGTATTTGACTGGAAAAATTATCTGAAAGAGAATTTCGGATATAGCGAAGGTAACGAAGATGACCAACAGGACAATTCTTGAGACCGCAACGGAACGTCTCATTAAAGCAGGAATAGCAGAGGCAGGCAATGACGCATGGCTGCTGTTTTCCGAAGCTTTCGGGATGACAAGAACGAATTATCTTTTAGATAAAAATACAGAATGTAATGCGGAACATATACCTCTTTTTGACAGCTATATTGAGAAGAGGCTTGCCCATATTCCTGTCCAATATATTCTCGGAAAAGCGTATTTTATGGGATATGAGTTTGAAGTTAATAATAACGTGCTTATTCCGAGGTTTGACACGGAGGTTCTTGTGTCCGAAGTCCTTAAATATACAAAAGATAATTATAAAATCCTTGATATGTGCACAGGTTCAGGATGTATAGCCATAAGCCTGTCGTTATTAAGCGGGGCGGACGTAACCGGAGTTGATATTTCGGAAAAGGCACTTGAGGTTGCCGCTGCCAATAAGGTCAGAAATAAAGCGGACAAAGTTACATTTGTGAAAAGTAATATGTTTGAAAATATAGATGGTACTTTTGATTTGATTGTATCCAATCCGCCGTATATACCGACGAAAGATATTTTTGAGCTGGAACATGAAGTTAAGAGTGAGGAACCAATGCTTGCGCTTGACGGACATGATGACGGTCAGTTTTTTTACAGGATACTGGCAGAAGAGTCAGCAGAATATCTCACACAGAAGGGTGGGATATTTATGGAAATAGGATATAATCAGGCAGAAGATGTCAGAAATTTATTAATAGAAAATAATTTTACAGATATTTCTGTTATCAAAGACCTTGCAGGTCTTGACAGGGTAGTCTGTGGCTGGAGGAAATAATGTTTGAAAATCTTGAAGAAATTTTAATTAAGTATGAAGATATCAATATGGAACTTGCAAGTCCCGATGTTACATCGGACCAGCGCAGATTCCGTAATCTTATGAAGGAACAGAGCGACCTTACACCTCTTGTTGAAGCATATACGGCTTATAAGAAAGCTAATCAGGATATAAAAGACAGTCTTGAAATGCTTGAAGAGGAAAATGATGAAGAAATGAGGGAAATGCTTAAGGAGGAGCTTTCATCTGCCAAGGATAAGGTGGCAGAGCTTGAAGAAAAGATTAAGATTCTTTTACTCCCTAAGGACCCTAACGATGATAAAAACGTAATCGTGGAAATAAGAGCAGGTGCAGGAGGCGACGAAGCTGCACTTTTTGCGGCAGAGCTTTTCAGAATGTATACCCACTATGCGGAAGCCAGAAGATGGAAGGTTGAAGTTGTAAACTCCGATGAAACGGGAATCGGCGGAATGAAGGAAGTTGAATTCATGGTTACAGGTCAGGGGGCATATTCCGTATTGAAGTACGAAAGCGGTGTGCATCGTGTACAACGTGTACCTGAGACAGAATCAGGCGGAAGAATCCATACATCTACAGCTTCTGTAGCGGTTATGCCTGAAGCAGAGGAAGTAGAAGTACAGATTGATGAAAAGGATATAAGAATTGACGTTATGCGTGCTTCCGGTAACGGTGGTCAGTGCGTAAACACAACGGACTCTGCGGTACGTCTTACCCATTACCCAACAGGTATTGTCATCTACAGCCAGACAGAAAAATCACAGATTCAGAATAAGGAAAAGGCTTTTGCCTTATTGCGTGCCAAATTATATGACATGGAATGTCAGAAAGCCCATGATGCAGAGGCTGATGCCAGAAGAAGCCAGATTGGTACAGGAGACAGATCCGAGAAAATCAGAACCTACAATTTCCCACAGGGTCGTGTGACTGACCACAGAATCGGTCTCACATTGTACAAACTTGATAAAATACTTAACGGAGACATACAGGAAATCATTGATGCGTGTATAGCTGCCGACCAGGCTGCGAAGTTAAGCAAGATGGAAGATAAAGGGTGAAAATCTTGATTTTACCGGTTTTTTCCAAGAAATATCCGGGTGTATGAATTAAATAAAATTGTAATGGAAACGGTCTTTGACACATGTCATTGACCGTTTTTCTTTTGTGCACCATGGGCACGCTCCAACGGATGTAAGTCCCAAACACACCCGGATAGTGGAACGTGTATAGATGAACAGCAAGGGTGTCCATTGTGAGGCAGAGTTAGAATGTAGCTATAAAAATAGGTTGTATTTATCCTATAATATGCGTATAATATAAATGAGAGTGAGGCGTATATTATGACAGTTGATACAAATACAATGATTTCTATAACAGAAGCCAATCAGAATTTTTCAAAGGTTGCCAGAGTTGTTGATGAACATGGCACAGCAGTTATCCTTAAAAACAATGTACCAAGATATCTTGTGATTGACTTTAGCAAAGCAGAGCAGGAAAAAATAGCATCCACAGAGGATGTGTTTGCTATATCAGAGCGTCTTATCAAGCAGAATATGGAGGCTTACGAGGTGCTTGCCAAATGATAAGATTGAGCAAAGAGCAGGTCATTTTACTTCATGAGCAACTTAAAGACTTGAAGAATACATCGGAGATATCTGATATGTGTCACAGGACAGATGAACCAATTTATGTTACGAAAAATGGCTATGGCGATATGGTAATTATGAGCATGGAGATTTATGAGTCAACAATGAGACGTTTAGCTATGTACAGAGATATTGAAATATCCGAAAAGCAGATTGAGGCAGGACAGGTAAAGGATGCCAGAACAGCACTTAGAGAAACGAGGGCAAAGTATGGCTTATAAGCTGTATATTGCCATCTTAACAAGCCATAATATTTTAATCCCCAAAGCATGATTTAAGCATTTCGGCGAATTCCTCCACATAATATCCCGAATTGTCTTTTCTCCAGAAACCGCAGTAGTTTTTGGTAACGGGCTGACCGTTTCTGGTAAGGGGGATTCTTTTGACGGTTGTGTCACTGTAAGTCTGTCCTATTATAATATCTACAGGCATATATCCCTGTCCGGTTAATATTTTTAACCGGGCTTCTTTTATTGAATCGGCAAAAAGAAAATTACCCTGTAAGCCGATTATTTTTTCATAATAAGTCTGCTCCTCTTTCTGACCTGCCTTGTTTATAACAAGAATACAGGAAGAATTTTTTAAGTCAGAAATGTCAATGCAAGGAAGTTTGGCAAGGGGATTTTTCACGGAAAGCTCAATGTATAATTCACTTTTAGCAAGAAATTCATTGTTGTAAGCATCGGAAAATGCACGACACTGGTCGTTAAGTGCCAAATCAACGGTATCATTCTCCATGGCATGATATAATTCTTCGTGGCTTCCCACCATAATTGATGAATTTAACGGACCTCGTGGTGATTTTTATAAAAACATGTTTGCAAAATGTCCTGCGGGCAGACCGGGAACTGCGGATGAAGTAGCCAACGTGGCAGAGCTTCTTATGAGTGACAAGGGAGCCTTTATTACAGGAACAACGGTGCTTATTGACGGAGGGGCAACCTCTTCATATTTTTACGGACCACTCAGAAGCTGAGAATACCGGGTAGTAAAATTTGCTGATAATAACAAAAGCTGAAATTGATTGTTTGTGCATTATAAATCGGATATAATGTAAGTATGTTGTAACTATACATGAGTATATACAATAAATATTGTTAAAAGCGAATGAGGAAAACTATGAAAGGGTATCAGCAAAAATATTGGAATGAGTATTATTCGTATGTGAAATCTGCACTTGAAAGGGATGGGTACAGTAATTCGGACAGTAATACAGAAACAACGGTAAGAGATACTTTTTATCTGGAAAGAAATGATAAAAGCGTTGATTTTATGTCATGGTTTAAAGATGAAAAAACTTTGGAAGCCGCTGAAAAACGTATTGAGGAATTGCTCATTGAAGCAAAAAGAGAAAAAAGTAATTTAAAAACTGACATAAAATACTATACAAGGGATATAAGGTATTTTGCCGATTTTATATGGAATGGTTCAAAAGAACCGGTAAAAGAAGAACAGAAAGAATTTACTTTTGTTAAAAATTTAAAAGAGAATGTCCGTTTGGTCAAAAATATTAAGACAGGACTCTTATACGTTGAAAAAAGATATGATACATATGATGAAAATGTGTATGATAAATTACAGAAATTGAATATTGAGGGAATCCCTGAGATAGTAAAGACAGAAAAGGTCAATAATATTCTTTATATAACAGAAGAATATATTGACGGACAGACACTAAGTGATGTGTTTGAAAAGGAAGGGCTTTTCTCTGATAAAAAAGCAGAGTATGTAGCTTTAAAACTTTGCGGAATATTGAAAAAGTTTCACAGTCAGAGTCCTGCGATTATACATAGAGCTATTAAACCGTCAAATATTATGACAGACAATAAAAATAACATATATCTGATAGATTTTAATATATCAAAGGAAAGACATGACAACAGGACGGAAGATACCAGATTATTAGGAACAAGACATTTTGCGGCACCTGAACAGATGGGATATGGAACATCAACCGAAGAAACCGATATTTATGGATTAGGCGTTACATTAAATTACTTAATGACAGGAATGTACCCTAATGTAGCGATAGTACAAGGTAAATGGAACAGTATTATAAAAAAATGTGTAATGTTAGATAAAGGAAACAGATATCAGTCCGTGGATGAGCTTGAACAGGCGATTATATCGGCACAGTTCTAAATGTCAAGAGGTTCTTGATTATATCCGTCGAGGTAAGCATTTAAAGCTGTTGTATTGGTTAAATTCAGGTTCTTTTTAAATTTTATGGCATTTATAATAAATGCATCCCTTTTGTTTTTTATATATAGCTGATTATGACCGGAATATATGAGTGCATGATTTATTTCATCAAAACTCATGCATGCAGAAAAACATATAGATATGATTTTATCACGGCTGCCGTTTCTTTTACCATTGATTATATCGTAGGCATATTGACGGGTTATTCCTGAATCTCTTACGATATCCGCCAGTTTAAGCTCATAATGTTTTGCAAGGTAATCATTAAAAAAATCCGAAAATGTGATGTCTGCCATATTAGATATGTTAGTGTTTATGAAGTCAAGACCTTCTGATGAAGAATTTGATTTCATAAAGTTACCTAACAAAAATGAAGTGCTGTTTTCATCCATATAAACCTCTTAAAGTCTGCTTCGCAGGCTTTTTATTTTGTCATCATTTTGCTGACAGTATTGTAACATAAATATGATATATTTTCATCAAGATAATTAATGTTACAAAAGTTTTATCTGGCAAAGGAGAATGATTATGGATAAAAATACGGTGTTAAAAGTAAAAGAATATTTAAAGAAAAACGGCATAGCAGATATTGACGGGGAAACAAGTAAAATGGATATGCGAAAAAACGGTAAGAAATTTACATTGGAAGAACATATTCAGGGAATGATTTATTCATTATTATCTGCACAGACGGTATGGGCAAATATAGAAAAAAATATGACTCGTATAGATGAGTTATTTTTTCAATATAATCCATCCGCAATTTTGGAAAAGGAATATACATATTATGTTGACGGATTGGCAAAAATTCATTGCAGAAGCAGACTAACCAATAATCAGATGAAGGTGTTGCATGATAATATCAGAAATATGCAGAAAATTGAAAAAGAGTATGGCAGCATGGACAATTTTGTTACTTCAAAACCACAGATTCAGATTGTACATATGTTAGCGGACGCAGGGTCAAAATACAAGATGAAACAGATGGGTGAAGCTCTGGTATGGGAATATCTGAGAAATGTAGGTGTTGACGGTGCCAAACCTGATGTGCATATGAAAAGACTGCTTGGAGCAGACAGACTTGGGGAATCGAAATATACAGAAGCAACTAATGAGGAAGTTATTGAAACAATGCAAAAACTTTCCGATGAAACGGGATTATGGATGGCACAGCTTGACTATCTGTTCTGGTGCTATTGTGCTACGGGAAAGGGTGAAATATGTACAGCCAATCCGTCATGTGAAAGATGCGTAATCCGTTCGGACTGTCACATGAACTGTCAGAAAAATTAAATACTTGCTATCTTCCCTCCAAATTGTTACTATATTCACAATATGATTTTACAAAAACGGAGGATAGAATGAGTACAAGAAAGATAGTGCTGACAGTAATATTTGAGATTATTGCGATATTGAGTTTTTCTTATTTTATCGTAATGGTAAGTTATGCGGGGATAAGGACATCCTTTGCCTTTGTGTGGTTTGGGATGGCACTACTTTTTGCCACATGCGGAATGGTAGTTTTTATTCTGGGAAAAAGAAATGTCAGTTTCCCACTTGCCGTAAAGGTTATTATAAGCGTACTGGCTGCCGCAATAATTATATTGTTTGTGGTTGTTGAGGGCATGGTTATATCGGGAATGAAAGAGAAAACCGATGAGCAATATGATTATGTAATAGTTCTCGGAGCGAGAGTAAGGGGAACAACCGTTACAAAGTCTTTGAAAAAAAGACTTGATAAAGCGATTGAATATGTTGGGAAAAATGATAATACCGTACTTGTTCTTTCAGGAGGACAGGGAAGCGGTGAAGATATTTCAGAGGCACAGGCAATGTACGACTATCTGGTGCAAAGAGGTGTTGATAAATCAAGACTCCTATTAGAGGATAAGTCCACAAGCACTGTTGAGAATATTGAATATTCTATGA
Organism: Butyrivibrio sp.; assembly: GCA_050874365.1. GTDB lineage: Bacteria > Bacillota > Clostridia > Lachnospirales > Lachnospiraceae > Eshraghiella. Next base: position 15,298 of record JBNMKN010000017.1, read on the forward strand.
AAATAATAGAAGAGGACAGCGGGAGTGCCGATGTGAAAGTTGGCTTTATAACCAATAATTTTCATGTGTTCAGGGCAGAGCTGGTATGCCGCAATTTGGGCTATGACATAAAGGGAATACCTGCAAAGTCAGATAATAAATTACTTGTCAATTATATGTTCAGGGAATTTTTTGCGTTAGTTAAATATAAAATTTCAGGAAATATTTAAAAATAAAACGTTACTTTTACCCCTTAAATACTACTTACATCATGTAAGAAGTGTTTAAGGGGGTTTTTAATGGAATACCTTAAGGATAAAGACATTATTGAACTTTTTATCGCAAGGGATGAAAGAGCAATAACGGAAACGATTCGCAAATACAATTCCAAGCTGCATGGCAGGGTTATGTATATCTTAAATAACACTGAGGATGTGGAAGAATGTCTTCAGGACATATATTTTACTTTATGGGAAAAGGTGGCGAAGGAAAAACCGAGCCACCTTGAAAATTATATATTTACAATAGCGAAATATATTGCCTGCGATAAGCTGAGAAAAAGGCTTGCCAAGAAAAGATATGTTCCGCTGACCGTAATAGGTGAGGATTATCCCTCATCATCAGATGTTTTTTCAGAAATTTCCACGGATGAATTAAAAAAATACATATTTGAGTTTATAAAAATGCAGAAAATCGAAATACAGATGATAATATATCTCGATTATGAGGAAGAACTGTCATTACACGAAATTGCCCATGTTACGGGAGAAACGGAGGGGGCAGTCAAGATGAAATTATATCGTTTCAGAAAGAAACTGAAACAGTATCTTATAAAAGAAGGTCTGCATAATTAATATTTTTTCTTGTTTTTGATACGCCAAAGGAATATACTAATGTACTAGAGATAGTCTGGAGGTAGTGACAATGATTGCAGATAAAATGGTTAATCTGGTTAATAACAGCTCAGTAATCAGAGCAATGTTTGAAGAGGGAAGAAGACTTGCGGGAATATACGGGGCAGATAAAGTATATGATTTCAGTCTCGGTAATCCTAATGTTCCTGCACCTAAGGAAGTTAATGAGGCAATACACGATATAATCAATGAAGAAGATTCTGTATTTGTCCACGGATATATGAGCAATTCGGGATATGAAGACGTAAGAGCTGCCATAGCTGACTCTCTTAACAGAAGATTCGGAACACATTTTTCTTTCAATAATATAATAATGACAGTAGGTGCAGCAGGCGGTATCAACTCATTCTTTAAGGCATTTGTCAATCCCGGGGATGAGATTATTGCTTTCGCCCCTTATTTTGGTGAATACAGGGCTTATGCAGCCAATGTGGATGCAACGCTGGTCGTAATTCCACCGGATACCAGAACTTTCCAGCCTGACCTTGCGGCTTTTGAAAAAGCAATTACACCTAAGACCAAAGCCGTAATTGTTAATACGCCTAATAATCCGACAGGTGTTGTATACAGTGAAGCGACAATTATTAAAATGGCTGATATTTTAAGAAAAAAACAGGAAGAATACGGAACTGTCATTGCTCTTTTTTCCGATGAACCATACCGTGAACTTGCCTATGACGGGGTGGAGGTTCCATATCTTACCAGATATTATAATAACACGGTTGTAGGATATTCTTACAGTAAATCCTTATCTCTTCCGGGAGAAAGAATCGGATATCTTGTTATACCTGATGAGTTCGATGACAGTGCCAAAGTAATAACAGCCTGCAATGTTGCAACAAGAATTCTTGGCTTTGTCAATGCACCTTCACTTATGCAGAGAGTAATTTTAAGATGTGTTGACGTTGATGTAAGCGAAAATATTGCGGTATATAACAGAAACAGGGAGACTTTATATAAAGGACTTAGGGACCTTGGATTTGAATGTATTAAGCCTGAAGGTGCATTTTATATGTTTGTAAAGACGCCTATAGATGATGTGGAATTCAGTAACATGGCTAAGAAATATAACATTCTTGTGGTTCCCGGAAGTTCCTTTGCCTGCAAAGGATTTGTAAGAATCGCATATTGTGTATCATACGATACGGTGGTTAATTCATTGCCTGAATTTAAGAAACTTGCAGAAGAATTAAAATTAATATAAGAGGAAGCCTATAATGAGAGAATGGGAAAAAAATATACGAAAAGTTGAACCTTATGTTCCCGGTGAACAGCCAAAGGACAAGGATATTATCAAATTGAATACCAATGAGAATCCTTATCCGCCGGCACCCCTTGTAAATGAGGTTCTTGAAAGTATCAGAACAGAGGATTTCAGAAAATATCCTGACCCTACGGCTGATATGTTAATATCAGCAATATCAAGAAATTACGGTGTGGATAAGGACATGATTTTTACCGGTGTAGGTTCTGATGATGTACTGTCAATGATATTTCTGACATTTTTTAATTCGGACAAGCCGGTTCTTTTCCCGGATATAACATATTCTTTTTACAGCGTATGGGCAGATGTCTACAGAATTAAATACGAGACTCCCGCACTTGATGAGAATTTCAATATAAGGGCAGAGGATTACTATAAGCCTAATGGCGGCGTGGTTATTGCCAATCCGAACGCACCTACAGGAATATACAGAAATCTTGATTTTATAAAAGATATTATTGAACACAACCGTGATGTAATTGTTGTTGTGGATGAAGCATATATTGATTTTGCGGGACAGTCGGCAACATCACTTCTTAAGGATTACGATAATCTTATAGTGGTACAGACCTTCTCAAAGTCCAAGTCAATGGCAGGAATGAGAATAGGTATGGCGTTTGCCAGTCCTGAACTTATAAAAGCACTTAACGATGTAAAGTATTCCGTAAATTCCTACACTATGAATATGCCGTCAATCCTTCTTGGAACTGCTGCAGCAGACAGTATGGATTATTATAATAAAACAACAGAGAAAATTATTGAGACAAGAAAACGTTCAGCAGAAAGACTTAAAGAATTGGGCTTTGAGTGCCTTGAATCCGGTTCCAATTTCATATTTGCAAAGCATGGCAGGGTAAAAGGAACGGATATATATAATTTCCTCAGGGAAAATAAAGTGTTTGTAAGACATTTTAATGCACCACGTATTGATGATTTCTTGAGAATTACCGTTGGCACGGATGCTGAAATGGACAGATTGTTTGAGTTACTTGAAGGATATCTTGCAAATTTATAAAAAATTAATAATATATTATATATTTTTAATGGCTTTTTGAGAGCAATACATATATGATTATTATCATATAAATGTGCGAGGTGACAGACGGTGTCAGGTAGATTCAGAGACAAGATGGCTAATTTTATGTCAGACAGATACGGAATGGATGAATTCGGAAAGTTTATTAACATATTACTTTTTGTAATGATTATTGTATCTTTCTTTGTAAGGATTTTATTTATTCCGGCTTTACTGCTTCTGATATACAGTTATTTCAGGATTTTTTCGAGAAATTATCCTGCAAGGAACAGAGAGAACCAGTGGTATCTTAATGTTACGAGAGTGTTCAGGAGAAATAGCGGCAGCTACGGCAACGGAGCAGGCACAAGGCAGAGGGATACGGCACACAGGATATTTAAGTGCCCTAACTGCAGCCAGAAGATAAGAGTACCTAAGGGCAAGGGCAAGATATGTATAAGATGTCCGAAATGCCGTATAGAATTTATTAAGAGAACATAAGTCAGGGTGCAGGGATGTTTGGATATATTGTTATTCACAAGGATGAACTTAAGATTAAGGATTACAACAGATACAACAGCTTCTATTGCGGTGTCTGCAGAAGCCTTAAGAATAATTACGGGTTGTCGGGTCAGATTACCCTTAATTATGATATGACATTTCTTGCAATACTTTTATCGGGTCTTTATGAAGATGATACGAAGGTGGTTATGCACCATTGTGTCATACATCATATTAAGAAGCATGGCGAGATAAGTAACGTATATACGGATTATGCTGCGGCAATGAATATTTTATTATCATATTATAAGCTTAAGGATAACTGGAATGATGATAAGAGCCTTAAGTCCAATATCGGAGCAGGTCTTCTTAAGAAAGCTTTTAAGAAAGCATCATCAAAATATCCGAAGCAGGCTGGGATAATAGAAGATTATATACGTGAACAGAATGAATGTGAAAAGGCTTATGAAAGTAATATAGATACGGTATCTTCATGTACCGGTAAGATGCTTGGCGGTATTTTTGCAATGAATGATGATATCTGGAAAGAAGACCTTTACAGAATGGGATTTTTCCTTGGCAAATATATCTATATAATGGACGCCTTTGACGATGTTGATAAAGACATTAAGAGCGGAAGCTATAATCCGTTGATACCAAGACGGAATGATGATGATTTTAACGAATATTGTAAGAATATTTTAACCATAACTGCGGCTGAGTCCGCAAGAGCATTTGAATGTCTGCCGATTATTGATAATATTGATATTCTGAGAAATATCATGTATGCTGGCATATGGAGTAAATATAACATAATAATACAGAAACGGGATAAAGGTCCTGACAGAGAGGTATAGAATGACAGATCCGTATTCAGTGCTTGGCGTATCAAGAAGTGCAAGCACAGAAGAAATTAAGAAAGCATATAGACAGTTAAGCAGAAAGTATCATCCTGATGCCAATGTGAATAACCCCAATAAGGCTCAGGCGGAGGAGAAATTTAAGCAGATACAGGAAGCTTATAACCAGATAATCCATGAGAAAGAAAATGGTGGTTCTTCCTACGGTAATTACAGTGGAGGCTACGGAGGAAGCTATGGTTATGGTTCAGGTTCTGGCAGCAGTTATAACAGCTACAGCAGTTCTGAGGACCAGAGAATAGTTGCGGCGGCTAACCTTGTAAGGAACAGACAGTTCAGGGAAGCCATAATTGTACTTGAGGGCATGACGGAAAGAAGTGCAAGATGGTATTATGTACACGCTTATGCAAGTGCAGGAGTCGGCAATATGATAGTTGCACAAGAGGATGCAAGAACGGCGGTACAGATGGAGCCCGGCAATCAGGAATATATTAATCTTCTTAACCAGCTTCAGAATACAGGTGGCTGGTATACAGGAGCAGGAGCCGGATACGGACAGAGCAGTGCCGGAGCGGGAAACTGTTGTACACAGATGCTTTGTCTTAATCTTTTATGTAACTGCTGCTGTTGCGGCGGAGGAGGACTCTAAGAGTCAGGAATAAGAGCCGGAAACTGACAGAATATGCTTAATTTCCGGCATCATAATGTAATTTATAGAGAAAATAAGACAGCAGATTTCGTAATTTGGTGTCTTTTTTTGCGATAAATAGTGCTTGCAATAAATTACCGACATATATAAAATCATTGTAGTAAAAGATACATAATGTGACATAAGAGGCATGAAATGAAAGAAGAAATAGATTACATATATAACATTCCCAAGTTTTCAAAGAAGTCTACCCTTGCCAATACCAAGGTAATGCTTGACAGAATAGGCTTTGATGAAAACAGTAAGAAAATAATACATGTTGCGGGAACCAACGGAAAAGGCTCGGTGTGTGCTTACCTTGCAGGAATATTAGGCAAGGCAGGTAAGAAAGTCGGTCTTTTTACCTCGCCTCATCTTGTCAGAATCAATGAAAGAATTGTAATTAACGGGGAAGAAGTTACAGACCGTGTGTTTGAGGAGTCATTTAAGAGGATTAAGAAAATATCAGAGGATATGGTAAAAGACGGCTTTACACATCCGTCCTTCTTTGAATTTCTTTTTGGAATGGCAATGGATATTTTTAAGGACAGTGATACAGAGTATATAATCCTTGAGACGGGATTGGGAGGAAGACTTGATGCGACCAACGTGATAACACATCCTGTAATGACTGTTCTTACATCAATAAGCCTTGACCATACGGACATATTGGGAGATACATACGAAAAAATAGCCACAGAAAAGGCAGGAATAATTAAAGCGGGAGTGCCTGTTTTATTTATGAATAAGAGAAAAGATGTTACGGACGTGTTCATAAGGACGGCAAAGGAAAAAAATGCACCTGTTACCGTACTTGAACCTGAGGATATTAAAGATATAGTGATTAAAGATAAAAATATTGATTTTTGTCTTCATAATAAGTATTATGATAATGAGATTTTTTCAGTACAAAGCAAAGCGGAGTATCAGGCTGAAAATGCTTCTCTTGCGGCAACTGCGGCAGCAATGCTTTCTGTGGATTGCACCTTCGTAAAAGAAGGACTAGCAAGTGTTGTCTGGGTTGGCAGGATGCAGAGGATGGATGACGGCTTTGTAATAGAC
>JBNMKN010000018.1:0-21129 GCA_050874365.1 Butyrivibrio sp.
CTGGGTATTTATCCGGCCGTTGACCCGATGGGAATCCACATCCCGTATGCTGGATCCGCATATTGTCGGTGAAGAACATTACCGTGTTGCCAGAAGCGTACAGGAGATTCTTCAGCGTTATAAAGAATTACAGGATATTATCGCTATTCTTGGTATGGATGAACTTTCAGAAGACGATAAGCTTGTTGTAGCAAGAGCAAGAAAGGTTCAGAGATTCCTTTCACAGCCTTTCTTCGTAGCAACACAGTTTACCGGACTTGAAGGCAGATATGTACCTGTAAGCGAAACAATCCAGGGATTTAAAGAAATTCTTGAAGGAAAGTATGATGATATTCCTGAAAGTTACTTCCTTAATTGCGGAAGTATTGATGACGTACTTGCAAAAGTTAAGTAGGAGGGTCATCTATGGCAGATAAAACAATGAAACTGGAGATTATGTCTCCGGACCGGAATTTTTATACCGGTGAAGTAACAATGGCCGAATTTAATACAACAGAAGGATACATCGGCGTATATCCGGAGCATATACCGCTTGCTGTTATTCTTTCTCCGGGAGTTCTTGTTATACATGAACCTGACGGCGAAAAGAAGGCTGCGTTACATTCCGGTTTCGCAAAAATAATGAAAGACAAGATTTCTATTTTTGCAGAAATTGCCGAATGGCCTGATGAAATAGATGAGAACCGTGCCAAGGAAGCTAAGATAAGAGCCGAGAGGAGAATGTCCGGAGATAAGTCCGGAATAGACCTTCAGAGGGCTGAAATAGCTTTAAAGAAATCATTGATACGAATTTCATTAAAAAATTAAGTATAAATACCTCCCGGATGGCAATAATTCAGAAAAGCCATTTGGGAGGTGTTTTTTATGAAAAAAGCCGGAATAATTGCGGGTATGGTTATATGGAGTCTGGTGGCGTTCAAATATATTTGTGGAGCTAATGAGAAAAAAAGCGATATTTTTACCGCATTTGCTACATCAAACTGTAATTATGTGACAGCTAAAATCATAGGAGAGGGAGAATACAGCGTATACGGCAATATAACTGATAGGGAATATGTTGTAAAGAACATAATGTATGCCTTAGGAATTATGAACGATTACAACATGGTATCAGGTGAAGGCGAGGTATACTGCGAAAAAAATTCGGATAACGGTTATGTGAAAGTGCAGCTTACCGATAGGGACAATAATAAATTTTTAAAGGTAACGGTGGATTTGAAACAAAATACAGAGTATGTATATGATTATGAGGAGTTGGTAAAAAATATTTTTGCCGCTGAGGGAATTAAAGGTAATGTTAGCATTTATCTTGAGGGAAGGATAAAGGGTGCTCTTAACTATGAAGAAAGAAATTATCTGGCGAACCGGATGATTAAGGAACTGGACGGAAAAATTGTAACAGAAAGCAAGGATAATGATATTTTTACAATATATGCCTATACATCCAATATTGACGGATATATAAAGTCAGTAGGAAGAAAAATTAATGTGAACGTTACGGCTTCATATGACGAAGCTGCCAATGAAACCGTCATATATCTTGCAACACCGATTAACAACCTTGATTACTAGGGAAATACGTTGTAAAATAATAAGATAATGACGAATTGGTGGTATTTACATTGAAGATATTAAAGTTAAGAATTGCTTTATATATAATTGCTTTTGTGGCAACATTTGCCATTACTTATTTTCTGAAAACGGACGGAGCGGCAGGAGAGACGGATACTAAATCCATGAGTGAGGCAGGACTTCCTGTGGTATATATGGTTTCCGAAGAAGGAACGGGATATAATTATCTGTACGGCTATAATTCCGAAATGAAATATTCGGAACTTCACGGAGTTATAACACCTGTTAAGACAACGAGAGACATACATTTTGCCCTTAAAACCTACGGAACCGATATTTCAGACATATCTTATGAGGTCAGGGATTTAAGTGGAACAGAGCTTATTGAAAAAACAGAGCTCGAAAGTTTTACCGATAAATCGGGGATAATAGATGTAACTGCAAGACTTCGTAATCTTCTTGAAACAGATAAAGAGTATATGTTAAAAATCTGTGTTAATACAAAGGACTACGGAGATACTTCATATTATACAAGAATTAAACTGACGGATAATGCCAATGTGGACAGAAAACTCAATTATGTTAAATGGTTTTCGGGCAATACAAGAAATGAAGCTACGCTTAATGAGCTTATTCCTAAGCTGGAGCCTGACAGCACAGGCGATAATACAGATTTAAGCCATGTTAATATCCACAGTAAATTATCCCAGGTAGGCTACGGAAAGCTTAATCCTGAGTTACAGGGGGAAATATATCCTCAGATAGATGAAATAGACGGGGATGTGGCATCCATAACATTGAAGTTCTGTGTGACAACAAAGGATGACACCAGAAGCTATGATTACGAGGTAACGGAATTTTTCAGGATAAATCAGGTAAGTGAAAAAGTAACTTATGTATATTCCTACGACAGGTTTATGAACCAGATATTTGAACCTGAATACGGAATATCGTCGGGACGTAATATATATCTTGGAATTAACGAGGATAAATCCCTCCAGACCATGTGTAATTCAACAGGAACGGTTACGGCATTTGTGGTAAACGGAAATTTGTGGAGTTATCATCCTAACAGGGACAAATTTAACAAGATTTTTTCCTTTGATGAAGAAACATCGGATGGATTCAGGGAGAAAAACAGAAATTACGGAATAAAAATTCTTGATGTAGATAAGAACGGCAATATTTATTTTGTTGTTTACGGATATATGAACAGAGGAAGCCACGAAGGAAATACGGGAATTGCAGCGTATATGTATAATTTTGCGGCAAACACAACAACGGAGCTTGCATTTATTCCTACAGATGAAAATTATCTTGTGACAAAAGAGGAGATTGATAAGGCAGCCTATATTAATGACAAAAAAATATTATATTTTTACAGAAACAGGTCGATATATTATTTGAATTATGAGACTAAGGAATGTATGTTGTTAGACAGCAAAGTTGTGCCGGATACCTGTATGATGTCGGGCAATAATGTCCTTATTTATCAGACAGAAAATGTCGATAACCTGATTAATATTATAGACCTTAAGGACGGGGTAAAACGTACAATACAATGTAAAGACAACGAGAAAATACGTGCCCTCGGTTTTATTGACAATAACATTGTATACGGACTGGCATCTGAAGATATTGTTACCCAGACAGGTAAATTCCTTATGAAAGGAATTTATATCACAGATGAGAAGCTGAATATTATAAGAACCTATGAAAATAGCGACAGCTATATATCGGGAACGGAATTTTATGATTCCAAAATCATAATAAAGCGTGTTGCTTATGATGAGAACAATACTCTTGTGAATATTACCGATGAAAAACTTCTCAGCAATACCGAGTCGGATAAGACGGAGACAAAATTATACACGGGCACTTCTGAGGAAAGACAGAAGGAATTATACATTATTCCGCCGACCAAAGGTTCTGTTAAGACATCATGGCAGAACGGAAGGTATGTATTTCCGTCAGATTCCGCAGTACATATTAACAACGAATTTGATGTTGCTGCAGAATATTATTATGTATACACATACGGTAAACTTTATTTTATAGATACGGACAAATCAGAATGTATCAGTGTCGCTAAAGATACCGGCGGTGTTGTTATAGACCTGCAGGGAAATAAAATCTGGGACAGATATATGGATGACCATAAATAAACCGGGAGATTGTTATGGCGAAAGACGAGACAAAGAAAAAAAACAAGACACTTAAGAAGATTATATTAGCGGTCATTATAACGCTTTTGGGCGTATTGCTTATCGTCGCAGGGGTATTTCTTGGCAAAATATTAAAACTGCGGTCAGATGCAAAAAAAATAATGGCAAATGTGTCTTTAGATTCGTTCAGACAGACTGAAACAAGTATTATCTACGACATAAACGGCAATGAGATATCTACCTTAAGCGGAATCAAGGAGTTATATTACCTTGAATCCGATGAGATTCCGGATGTGTTGAAGCAGATGTTTGTCCAGATAGAGGACAAGGATTTTTACACCCATTCGGGAATTGATATGTCTGCAATTATCAGGGCGGCTCTTGCCAATGTAACACATGCTTCAATCAGGCAGGGCGCAAGTACAATTACACAACAGCTTGCGAAAAATATGTTCCTTGACCAAAGTGTTACATGGAACCGTAAGATAACGGAAATGTTTATAGCGATGGAGCTTGAAAAGAGATTTTCAAAGGATCAGATTCTTGAGTTCTATATTAACAATATATATTTTGCCAACGGCTACTATGGAATTGAGGCAGCGGCAGAAGGGTACTTTGGAAAACCTGTAAGTGAACTTAATCTGTCACAGCTTGCTTTTCTTGCGGGTATTCCAAGGAGACCTAATGCCTATGACCCGTTTACCAATTATGACGCGGCTGTAGAAAGAAGAAATTCCGTTTTAAAACAGATGTATGCGGCAGGTCTTATAACAAGTCTTGAGTATTATGAAGCAATAGAATATGATATTGTGATTAACAGCAAAAAAACGGACAGATACAATTACATAGAAACTTATGTATTTTACTGTGCAACAAGGGCATTAATGGAGCAGGACGGTTTTGTATTCAGAACCGAGTTTACGGACAAGGATGATGAAGAGGCTTACAAGGAGAGATATGATTCAACCTATGCCGAGTACCAGAAATCTTTGTTTACAGGCGGTTACAGAATATATACAGCCATAGATATGGAGAAACAGGAGCTGCTTCAGAACATCCTTAATCAGGAGCTTAAATTTTCGGAAGATACGGATGAAAATGGTATATACGATTTACAGGGTGCGGCTGTATGTATAGATAATGAGACAGGACTGGTTACAGCCATTGTCGGCGGAAGAACACAGGAATATGACGGTTATATGTTTAACAGGGCATATCAGGCATACAGACAGCCTGGAAGTGCAATTAAACCTGTTCTTGTATATGCACCGTATCTTATAGCCGGACATATGCCGGATGAGGTTATAGATGATTCTTATATGCCGGGAGGACCAAAAGATGTAGATGATACATACAGAGGTCTTATCACACTTACGGAAGCACTTGGCTACTCCACAAATGTTCCTGCATGGAAAATAATGGAGAATCTGACCCCGGAGGCAGCAATACAATACCTGCATGCTATGAATTATGCCAAAATAAATGATGATGAGCATAATATGGCGATAAGCGTAGGCGGTTTTACTTACGGAGTGTCTCCTGTAGAGCTGGCAGCAGGATATGCAACCCTTGAAAATAACGGTATCTACAGAAATGCTACATGTGTATCAAGGATTACCAATTCAAAGGGAGAAAATATTGTGAATAATCCCGGCGACGGTTACAGGGTATACACAGAGGATGCCTCAATTATGGTAACAAAAATGATGGAGTGGGGCGTTAATCACGGAATACTCCAGAAAGCAAAGCTTGAAAATGCCATTGTGGCAGCGAAATCCGGTACCACCAATGACAATAAAGACGGTTGGTTAGCGGGCTATTCAAAATATTACACAACCGTTGTATGGGTCGGCTGTGACCAGCCTAAATCCGTGCTTGGACTTGGTGGAGGAACTTTCCCTCTTAATATATGGAAAAAGTACATGGAAATAATACATGAAGGACTTCCGTTAGAGGAATTTCCGGATTATCAGGACAGTGCAGATGACAGTAATAACGGAGATAACTCAGGTGAAAAAGAGACTGAAACACATCCCGGATGGCAGGGTGGCGGAACACCTAATATAAGTGACGGAGATACACCTCACGGAGCGGACATTAACGGCAGAGGCGATAAAGATGTTGATGTAAGCGGAATGGGTGACAAAGACTACGATTACAGAGGATAGATAAAAATAAAGTCCGGAATAATATCTGATATTAAAGATATTGTTCCGAACTTTTTATATTAATTATTTATGTGATTCTTTATATGCGTTTACACGTTTGTTAATTCTTTCAACAGGATTAAGAAGGTCACTGATTGAAGCGTCATGGTTAAGTGTATCAATAAGAAGGGCAATGTATTTGCTCATATCAACGCTTATATAGTAATCCCTGCTTAAAAGTTCAGGAGACTGATATACAAGGTTGGTTGTAAGAATCTTATCAAAAAGACCTGACTCGTGAGCTTCGTCAAACTTGTCCATACCGTTTGTGAATAAACCGAATGTAGCGGCAAGGAAAATTCTCTTTGCTTTTCTCTTCTTAAGCTCTCTTGCAACGTCAAGCATGCTTTCACCCGAAGAAATCATATCATCAATGATGAATACGTCTTTTCCTTCAACCGAAGAACCTAAGAATTCATGGGCAACAATCGGATTACGTCCATCAACGATACGTGAATAATCTCTTCTCTTATAGAACATACCCATATCAAGACCGAGTACGTTAGAATAGTAAACGGCACGTCCCATAGCACCTTCATCCGGACTTATAATCATCATGTTATCGCTGTCTATCTTAAGGTCATCCACATTGGTAAGGAGAGCTTTAATAAACTGATATGCAGGCTGTACTGTTTCAAATCCGTTTAAAGGAATTGCATTCTGGACTCTTGGGTCATGGGCATCAAAGGTAATTATATTGTCAACACCCATTGAAACAAGTTCTCTTAAAGCTAAAGCACAGTCAAGGGATTCTCTTCCGCTTCTCTTATGCTGTCTGCTTTCATAGAGGAAAGGCATAATAACGGTAATACGTCTTGCTTTACCTCCTACGGCTGCAATTATTCTCTTAAGATCCTGATAGTGGTCATCAGGTGACATATGATTTGTCTTGCCACAAAGATTGTAAGTAAGGCTGTGATTACATACATCAACTAAAAGATATAAGTCATAACCACGGACAGATTCGTTGATTACACCCTTTGCCTCGCCTGAACCGAAACGTGGAACGGCAGCCTTAACGATATAATTGTCTCGCTGATATCCTGCAAAGGCTAATGTTGTCTTGTGTTCACTCTCTCTTTCATTACGCCAGTCAACAATGTAGTTGTTGATTTTCTGACCAAGTGCCTCACAACCGTTAAGGTTAATCAGACCAAGTGCACCTACCGGAATTGTCTCAAGATCGCGATCGTTCTGCATAATAAAAAGTCCTCCATAATATACAATTATTTTCTCTTACGCACATCATCACCGATAAGGTTAATAATATTATATGATGTGAAAATACGTGAAAAAATTCTTTCTGAGTATGCGGCCAGCAAACTCTGTTTATCAAAATTAGAAGAGATAATGGTTGAACGTTTTTCCAATAATCTCTGATTGATACAATAAAATAACTTTGAGGTTGTAAAATTATTAATCAATTCTGTACCTAAGTCATCAATAATAAGCAGGTCGCAACTTATAATTTGCAATGAATTGTCAGAATTGTCAAGTCCCGAATATTCATAATGGTCATTTTTTGAAGAAAAATAATCAAAAAGCTCAATAGCAGACAGATAAACTACACTGTGGTATCTGTCAAGAATCTCCTTGGCTATACAATTTGCGAGATATGTTTTCCCCACACCTGTAGGACCAAGAAAAATAATATTTTCGCCGGAAGGAAAATCTTCTATAAATAATTTACATACATCAAGAGCCGCTTTCATATTCTGACGCGGACTTACGCTGTATCCCTCCGGAATCTCGTCAGAAAACAGATTAATATTAAAATGTTCAAAGTTCTGCACAGAAATTAAATCTTTTATATTGGACTGCCTGTAAAGTAAATCAATTTCAGCCTGTTTGAAGCAATGACATTTCTCGTTGCCGATGTAGCCTGTATCCTTGCAGTCCTTACAGACATAAGAAGGTGTAAGGTAATCCTTGGGATAACCGGCAGATGACAGATACTCTGACATCTGTGATACATAAGAGTCAATATCCTTATGAAGAGAAGCAAGAGCGGAGACATTACCGGATATCCTTGCTTTTGCCGCACTGATTGAAAGGGATGATATCTTATCAAGGCATGCTTTGTATTCGGGAATTACACGGATGACTTCCTCGGTACGTCTGTTAAGTTCATCTACTGACTTCAGCTGTCTTTTATTATATTCATGCATTATTTCTTCATACTGGGAATTACTTAATGCCAAAACCAAATCCTCCCTTATTGATTGATGATAATAAGATCATCCTTTGAATCATCAAAATTGTAAGAACGCTGTGGAAAATTATTAAATTTATTGACAGGCTGCTGTGCAGGTGCAGCTTTGGTAGTAACCGGAACGGTTATCTTTGCCCTGAAACCGGCTTCTAATTTCTTAACATCTTCAAGAGTTGTAATTCCTGCATTATGCCATTTCTTAAGGATGCTTTCGGCATAAGCAAAATTAGGCTTGCTTACCGCAAGAATTGTTTTTTTACAGGCCTCACTGACAAGCTCTGTACTGAAATTATATTCATCAAACCAACGGGTAATAAATTCATTTTCAATAGGGGTAACGCTTCTGTCTGTAATTCCAAAAGAACGGAACACGGTGGTCGCTCTGTTGCTTCTTATTCCTGAGGCTTCCTTAGCCTCTGCTACAGTAGTAATACCGTTGTCATACCAGTTCATTGCAACTTTGCATATATAGTTGAAAGAACGGTGATTACCGGACAGACAATATTCAACCAGATATTCAATTAACTCTGCCGAAAATGAAAGGTCAGAGTATATATAAAGCACAGTGCCCGTCTCTGTAGGAGTGAGAGGAGCACCCATATATTTCTGGATTATGTATAAAAGCTCTTTTATATCCTCCTGCTCGCTGAGACGCTTGATTTCAGCGGGAGAATATGAACGCCTGACTGATGAGTTTCTTACTTCTGCAGGCTCTTTTGATACGGCTATTTCCTCCGCAGGGGCAAGTGCCGCCTGAATAAGGTCACAAAGACAAATAGAAACAGGTGTGTTACCGTCATATTCAACCTTAAGCACTTTAAGATTGTTCCAATACTTTAGGGCACGCAGAATATCGTTCTCTGTCATGTTAAGCTTGTCTGCTATATCACTTACAGTAACAGGCATACTACCGTCCTCACATCTTAAAAGATATAAATATACTTTAACAAACTCACCATTGGCATCACGCATAAACGTATCTATAAATACGTTAGAAACCATTGAATATTGATTTTTTACGGATGATGTTAATGCTATATACTTCATAAATCCGACACTCCTGTTTTTAATGCGAATGTTGTCATTATAGCACAGTAGTTATTAAAAAAAAATAACAAACTTCCTTTTTCACAAAAGTTGTGGATAGTGTGGATAATGTGGATAATTATTTTGTAAGACGGTCGGCAATATCTACTACATTACCTGCACCCATGGTTATTACCAAATCGCCTTTTTCACAACGGTTAAGGATTATGCTGCAGATATTATCAAAGTCCGGCTCATAAATACATTCCGTTCCTGCGGCATTTATAAGGTCGGCAATATCTTTTGACGAGATGCCAAGGGTATCAGTTTCCCTTGCTGCATAAATATCGGGAAGTATTACAAGGTCGGCTCTCTTTAATACATTTGCAAAGTCATTAAGAAAAGCTTTGGTTCTTGTATATGTGTGAGGCTGGAATATGATGACAAGCTTTTTGTGAGGGTAATTCATTGCAGAATTAATAGTTGCGTTAATCTCTGCAGGATGGTGTGCATAGTCATCAATTACGGTAAAACCGTTTACGGTTCCTTTTTTCTGGAAACGTCTGTCAGTACCGTGAAAACCTTTAAGTGCGTCTGTGATTATATTGATGTCAATTCCTAAGTGAATTGCAACCGCAATAGCCGCAAGGCTGTTATATACATTATGAATACCGGGAACGCTGAGGGATATTCTTCCGATTGTGTTACCCTGACGGATAAGGTCATAAGAAGGACAGCCGAATTCATCAAAGGAGATATTATCTGCCGTGTAGTCTGCATCATGTGTTTTACCTACTCTGATAACAGGACAAGCGGCATTTTTGTAAATTTCTTCGACATTATCAATGTCATTATTAATTACAAGAAGACCGTTTTCAGGGAGAAGTCTCACATAACGTCCGAAAGAATTGCGGATATCGTTAATGTCTTTAAAAAAGTCGAGATGGTCTTCTTCAATATTAAGTATAATCTCAATAGTCGGAAAGAATGATAAAAAGCTGTTGGTATATTCACAGGCTTCGGTCACAAAATTATCAGAATGACCTATTCTTAAATTACCGTTTATGGATGGAAGGATTCCTCCTACTGAAACGGTAGGGTCAAGATTGCCGTTCACAAGAATTTCGGTAAGCATGGAAGTTGTTGTTGTCTTACCATGGGTACCGGACACCCCGACTGCCGTCTTGTAATTGGTCATAATCTCTCCGAGGAGCTCGGCTCTTGTTATTACAGGAATATTTTTTGCTCTGGCGGCAGCAAGTTCTTCATTATCATTGTGAACCGCTGCGGTATACACTACAAGGTCGATATCATCGGTTATGTTGTCTGATTTCTGTCCGATGTATACCTTAATGCCCTGTGACACAAGTTTTTTAGTCAGCTCCGATTCTTTAGAGTCTGAACCTGAAATTGTAAAACCTTTTGAAAAAAGAATATCTGCAAGCCCGCTCATGCTTATTCCGCCAATGCCGATAAAATGAACATGGATAGGACTGTTATAATTAATATGTGACATAATAATCTGTCTCCTTGAATATAGATTAATTTACTATATTTTATACCACCACGGCATTAAAAGTAAATAAAAATAAAGAGGTTCTTTTTATTATGGAAGTGAATATATATTAAAAGACAGGAGACAAGTATAATGTTGGTAAAAATTACTAAAAATAAAAATTAAAAATGTCAAAAATTAATGAATATTACGAAATACCCTTTAAAATAAATAAGGGTTGTGTTACAATATAATTACAATTTGACTAGAAAATATAAGACTTGAGGTGATTAATATGGTGAAAAAAGAAATGATTGCCATGCTGTTAGCAGGTGGACAAGGCAGCAGACTCGGAGTACTCACATCCAAGGTTGCCAAGCCGGCAGTAGCATTTGGCGGTAAGTACAGAATTATTGATTTTCCACTTAGCAACTGTATTAACTCAGGGATTGATACAGTAGGTGTTCTTACACAGTATCAGCCACTACGACTTAATACGCATATCGGAATAGGTATTCCTTGGGATCTGGATAGAAATGTCGGTGGTGTTACGGTTCTTCCTCCATATGAGAGAAGTACAAGCAGTGAATGGTACACCGGTACAGCTAACGCCATATATCAGAATCTTGATTATATGGAAATGTATAATCCTGACTATGTTCTTATTTTATCGGGTGACCATATTTACAAGATGGATTATGAAATAATGCTTGATTATCATAAGGCATGCAATGCGGACGTTACCATTGCTGCAATGCCTGTTCCTTTAGAGGAAGCAAGCAGATTCGGCATACTTATTACAGATGAGAACAACAGAATAACAGAATTTGAGGAGAAACCGGCTAATCCTAGAAGCAACCTTGCATCAATGGGTATATATATATTCAGCTGGAAAGTCCTTAAAGAAGCCCTCATTAAGATGAGAGACCAGAAAGGCTGCGATTTCGGTAAGCACATTATTCCTTACTGCTTTGAAAACGGCAACAGACTTTTTGCATATGAGTATAACGGATATTGGAAGGATGTAGGTACATTAAGCTCATATTGGGAAGCCAATATGGAGCTTATCGATATAGTTCCTGAATTTAATCTCTATGAGGAATTATGGAGAATATATACAAGAGCGGATGCAATTCCTCCACAGTACATATCAGGCAATGCCAGGGTTGAGAGAAGCATAATCGGCGAAGCAAGTGAAATTTACGGTACAGTACGTAATTCGGTAATCGGAAGCGGTGTCACAATAGAAGAAGGTGCGGAAGTTGTAGATTCGATAATTATGCAGAATACAACTGTCGGAAGCGGAACTGTTATAAATAAAGCAATAGTTGCAGAGAATGTAACAATCGGAAATAACTGCCATGTGGGATTTGGAGATATGGCTGAAAGCAAGCTCGACACCAAGATTTATAATTCTGATTTGGCGACAATCGGTGAAAACACAGTTATTCCGGATAATATTACAATTGGCAGAAATACTGCTGTCTCAGGAGTGACTACTCCTGAAGATTATAAGGATGGGGCCCTTGAAAGCGGCGGATACATCATTAAGGCAGGTGAAGAAAGATGAGAGCAATAGGTATTATTTTAGCCGGCGGTAATAATAAGATGATGCGTGAATTATCCAATAAGAGAGCCATTGCTGCAATGCCGGTTGCAGGAAGTTACAGGACAATTGATTTTGCACTCAGTAATATGAGTAATTCACATATTGGTAAAGTTGCGGTAATAACCCAGTACAATGCGAGGTCCCTTAATGAACACCTGAGTTCTTCAAAATGGTGGGACTTTGGTAGAAAACAGGGAGGACTCTTTGTTTTTAACCCAACCATAACAAATGAAAACAGTGTGTGGTACAGAGGAACAGCGGACGCATTATATCAGAATCTTACTTTCTTAAGAAACAGCCATGAACCTTATGTTGTAATTGCATCCGGTGATGGTGTGTACAAGCTGGATTACAATAAAGTCATTGAATACCACATTGAAAAGAAAGCTGATATTACGGTTGTAACAAAGGAACTTGATGATTCAGAAGATGCACGCAGATTTGGTGTAGTTAAGTGCAATGAGGACGGAAGAATTGTTGAGTTTGAAGAGAAACCGATTGCTACGTCCGGCAAGACAGTTTCTACAGGAATATATGTAATCAGAAGAAGACTTCTTATTGAGCTTATCCAGAAGGCTTATGATGAAGACAGATATGATTTTGTTAAAGATATTGTGATAAGATATATGAATGTGAAGAAAGTATACGGTTACAGACTTGATTCATATTGGAGCAATATATCAACGGTAGAGTCTTACTTTAAGACCAATATGGATTTCCTTAACAGGGACATAAGAAAGCATTTCTTTAAAGATTCAACAGATATATATTCAAAGACAGAAGATCTTGCACCTGCAAAGTATAATCCTGGTTCAGAAGTTAAGAACTGTATAGTTGCCAGCGGATGTATTTTTAACGGCAAAGTTGAAGACTCCGTTATATTTAAGAAGGTATATATAGGAAGTAACACTTACATTAAGAATTGTATAATTCTGAATGATGTTCATATTGGTGATAATTGTCATTTGGAAAATTGCATTGTTGAGAGCAGAGATACCATAAGACCTAATACAGAGTATATCGGTCAGAATGGAGAAATCAAGATTGCAATAGAGAAAAATGAGAGGTTCCCAATGTAATTCATTAGGAAGGAAGGGTTACGAATATGAAAATTACGGATATCAGAGTAAGAAAAATTGCAAGAGAAGGTAAATTAAAAGCAGTTGTGTCAATTACAATAGATGACGAGTTTGTAATACATGATATTAAAGTAATTGATGGAGATAAGGGATTGTTTATTGCAATGCCTAGTAAAAAAACGGGTGACGGAGACTACAGGGATATAGCACATCCGATTAATTCAGATACAAGAGGAATGTTACAGAGAAAAATCCTTGAAGCCTATAACAATGCTTCCGATGAAGAAGCATAGATATAATAGCATATAATATAGAAAATGAGTTCATAAGCAGTTGCTTATGAACTCATTTTTTTACTTACTATATTCTTTGATAATTGCTCTTACCGTTCTTGAAAGGTAAGGTTTAATTCTGCCAATATCAGCCGGTTCATTGTATAGAATAGAACTGTAACAGGTTGAACCAACAAGTTCCACTACAAGGAAAAGAAGAATTTCAGGTTCTTCGATTGAAAGACCGCTTGTGGAAAGCATTTCGTAATAGATATCTTTGAAATTAATATCGTTGGAAGCTACGTTTGTGGTAAGGGCTTCCTTAAATACACCCCAACTTAAATTTTTAGATATAAAAGTAAGAAGAGAGTGGTTGCCGTCAAGAGCATCTACAATGTAATTGATAATAAAAATCATTTTTTCTTCAAAGGATGGCTCATCACATACTGTTGATGAATTTTTTTCAAGAGCCGCTACGGCATCTTTAAAAAGTTTGCTGGATTCATGAGATATGAGTCGGTTCCTGATTTCGTATTTATCTTTAAAATATAGATAGAAAGTTCCTTTGGCAACATCGGCAGCCTTGGAAATTTCAGCAATTGTTGTCTTTTCCACGCCTTGCGTAGTAAATAAATCGTAGGCAGCATTTAAAAGAGCATTAAGTTTCTGCTGCTTATTATCGTCTACCTTTCCCATTAAAAAATCCTCCGTATAAATTATTAAAAAATTATAAAAAACTGACTTTTGGACATTTTCTATATTGACTATACAATTTTTAGTGCTATAATGTCAACAGAAATAAAAAATGACCAATGGACATATTTTAAATTAAGGAGGATTTATATGAAAAAGTTTGGAAAACTTATTGTAAAGCTAAGAATACCGATTCTCATTCTTAGCGTGCTGCTTTTAATTCCGGCAGCAATAGGATACTTTAATACTAAAGTTAATTATGACATTTTATATTACCTTCCGGGTGATATTGATACAATGAAAGGTCAGGACATTCTGCTTGACGATTTCGGCAAAGGCGCCTATGCAATGGTTGTGGTTGACGGAATGAACAAAGAAAATGTGTCTGAACTTGTTAAAAAAGTTGAAAAAGTTGATCATGTAGCTAACGTTATTTCATACAGCGGAATCGTTGGTGACGGAGTCCCTGCAGAAATTCTTCCTGATAAGTTCAGGTCGTATTTTGAAAACGATGATTCCGGTGCGACGCTTTTCGCAATCTTCTTTGATGATACAACATCAAGTACAGAAACGATGGATGCCATTGAAGAATTAAGAGATGTAACTGATAAACAGTGTTACATTGCGGGTATGTCGGCGGTAGTTACCGATACCAAATCAATGTCAGAAAAAGAAACACCTATATATGTACTTGTAGCGGTATTACTTGTTTGTGTGGTTCTTGCAATATTTATGGATTCATTCCTTGTACCTGTATTATTTATGATAAGTATAGGAATGGCAATTGTATATAACTTAGGAACGAATATTTTCCTCGGAGAAGTATCATACATAACAAAAGCACTTGCAGCGGTACTCCAGCTTGGTGTAACCCTTGACTATTCAATTTTCCTGTGGCACAGCTATAAGGAAGAAAAAGAAAAGAACCCTGATGACCATAAAGAAGCAATGGCAGTTGCAATCGGAAATACACTTACTTCTGTTGTAGGTTCATCAATCACAACAGTGGCAGGATTTATAGCACTCTGCTTCATGAGTTTTACCCTTGGACTTGACCTTGGTATTGTAATGGCAAAGGGCGTTGTATTCGGTGTAATCGGATGTGTAACAATTCTTCCTTCACTTATCCTTACATTTGATAAGGCACTCGAAAAGACAATGCACAAAGAAATTATGCCTAACTTCGATAAGCCGGCAAGATGGATAGTAAAACATTCATGGGTATTCCTTATTGTATTCCTTGGACTTTTATATCCCGCAATTTACGGTTACAACCATACAAAGGTATATTACGATTTGTCTAATACATTACCTGATAAACTTAACTGCTCACAGGCTAATAAGTTACTTGCAGAAAATTTTGATAAGACCAATTCAATATATATGATTCTTGCAGATACCAATCTTTCAAAAGATGACTCTATTGCAATGATAGATGAGATAGAAGACCTTGATGGTATCTCAATGGCAATAAGCCTTGATTCGGTAGTAGGTGCAGAACTTCCTACAGAAATGCTTCCTGATTCCCTTGTTTCAGAGTTGAAGGGAAGCGAATACCAGATAATGATGGTATCAACCAATTATACGATTGCATCTGATGAAATTAACGACCAGATAGATAAAGTTGATGAAATTGCTAAAAAATATGATGCAAAATCAATGGTAATCGGTGAAGCACCATGTACAAAAGACCTTATTACAATTACAGATAAAGACTTTAAAACAGTAAGTATTGTATCAATTGCAGCAATATTCGTAATTATATTCTTTGTACTTAAATCAATATCGTTACCTATTATCCTTGTTGCGGCAATTGAATTTGCGATATTCGTAAATATGGGTATTCCTTATTTTACAGGAACATCAATACCGTTTATTTCATCGGTAGTCATCGGAACAATACAGCTTGGTGCAACGGTTGACTACGCAATTCTTATGACGACAAGATATAAGAGAGAAAGAGCAGCAGGCGAAAGCAAGAAAGAGGCCATATCGATTGCACTGGGAACATCTATCCCATCAATCATCGTAAGTGCCCTCGGATTTTTCGCAGCAACCTTCGGTGTAGGTATGATTGCCAGTGTTGATATGATTTCATCATTATGTATACTCATGGCGCGAGGCGCAATCATCAGTATGTTAGTCGTAATATTCATACTTCCATCATTATTTGTATTGTTTGATAAACTCATTATAAATACAAGTATTGGTTTTAAATCTAAGAAAAACAAAAAAGAATCAGTTATGTAAGGAGAGATAGTTATGGTAAAGAAGAAATTTTTAAAACGTTGTTCAATATTAATGTGCAGTGTTCTCGTTGCAGCTAACCTTGTTGCATGCGGAGCCAAAACAGGCAATAAAAACGAAGAAGTAAAACAGAGTGCATACAGTCAGGACAATATGATCCAGACATCCATAGAAAAAGAGATTTCATCAACAAGTACACTTCCAATCAACACAAGACAGGAAACAGTATATGTGTTCGGTGATGCAAACGGAAATAAGGACCATATAATTGTTAATGAAAAAGTAACTGATGACAAAGGAAATGAAACCCTTAACAAGACAGAATCCAATGATGAAGTACCTGTTTCAATGAAAGTTACATACACTCTTGACGGCAAAGAAGTTACACCTGAAGAACTTGCAGGCAAGAGCGGCAAAGTAACAATGAGATTTGATTACACAAATAATACAAAGGATGTTCCTTTCACAATGATTACAGGAATGGTTCTTCCTGCTGATGTATTTTCAAACGTAGAGATTACAAACGGTAAACTTACAAGAAACGGTGATTCAATTATCGCCGTCGGACTTGCAATGCCGGGTCTTTCAGATATGTTGAATCTTGAAGGAGTAGAGCTCCCTGAGTATTTTGAAGTAACAGCGGATGTAAATAAATTCTCGATTGATATGACAATGTCTGTAGCTACATCTAATTTCCTTTCAGATGTTAATGTGGATGACATTTCTATAGACAACATAAAAGCCCTTACAGATAAGCTTGGAGATGCTGCCGGACAGCTTGTAGATGGTTCAGCTGCCCTTGCAGACGGAACTACACAGTTAAAGGATGCGGTACCAGCCCTTACAGACGGAATTGCCAAGTTAAACACAGGTGCCGTTTCATTAAGAGACGGAATGTATGCTTATATTGACGGTGTAAATACAGTATCGGCAGGTGCGGCAAAGCTTAACAGCGGAGCCTCAGACCTTGCAACAGGTCTTGACAGTCTTGCAGCTGCAATAAATACAAAGGTTGTTCCTGGAATTACACAGATGAAAAATACAGTTGATGCCAATGTAAAGACTTACGGAGGAAAAGTTACATCCGTTCTTACATTGGCAGGAACATATGACAAAGCATTTGCGGCATTGAATAACACTATTAAATCAGCAGGTGCGGCTTACGGTGTAAGCGATATGTCTGTAGTTCCTTATTCAGGAATGAGTTCAGGACTTACTGAGGAAAAAGTTTCAAAACTTCTTACAAAATATATGTCAGATTACACAGTTTACATAGCTTCAAACGGGGCACTTGCACAGGCAGATGCGTATGTTGCACAGATGAAACTGAGAGGCGTTGATGGTTCATCTGTAACCAATCTCGGTCAGGTATACCAGCAGGAAATCGCAATGCTTATGTCAGCAGCAAGCAACGGCGGTGTGTATACAGCACTCAGTCAGGTTCAGACAGGTGTTAATCAGTTATCGGCAGGTATCGGTTCAATGAGTGACAGTACCAATGCAACAAGAACAGGTAATACAGAAACTATCTGTTCGGCAATTTACAAACTTCAGACAGGAAGCAAAACACTTAAAGACGGTACAACAACTCTTGTAAATGGTCTCGGAACACTTACATCTAACAATGATGCACTTAAGAATGGTGCAGCACAGGTTGCAGACGGAACAGGAACACTTAATGACAGTGCAGCAACACTTGCGGATGCCATTGATAAACTTAATGCCGGAGCTATTACATTAAAAGACGGTATGGCACAGTTTAACAGTGAAGCAATAGAACCACTTGAAAAACTTACAGGCGAAGAGTTACAGAATGCTGTTGATACAATCAAGAAGGTTGTAAAATCAGGTCAGGATTATACATCATTCTTAGGCAAGTCAGATGACTTAAAAGGCAGTGTAACATTTATATACAAGACAGCAGGTATTACGACAGAAGAATAATAGCTGTTGCATAAGGTTCATTCCTGAATTATAATGTTTGGGAAAAGAATGTTATAATTCAGGAGGAACATAATGACTATATTAGTTTTAGGCGGAGCAGGATATATAGGCTCGCATACGGTGTACGCACTTATCGAAAAAGGTGTGGATGTAGTAGTTATAGATAATCTGGAAACAGGTCATATAGAAGCAGTTCATGAAAAAGCACGTTTTTATAAAGGCGATATCAGGGACAGAGCATTTGTTGACAGTGTTTTAGATAAGGAGAAGATAGATGCGGTCATTCATTTTGCCGCTAATTCACTGGTAGGCGAGAGCATGGTTAATCCGCTTAAATATTATGACAATAATGTAAACGGAACCAAGGTCCTTCTACAGTCAATGGTTGCCCATGGTCTTGATAAAATAGTATTTTCATCAACTGCGGCAACTTACGGAGAACCTGAGAAAGTTCCTATTCTTGAGACAGACAGAACAGAACCTACGAATACATATGGTGAGACTAAGCTTGCCATGGAAAAAATGTTCAAATGGACAGACCGTGCCCATGGACTCAAATATGTATCTTTGAGATATTTTAATGCATGTGGTGCACATGTAAGCGGAAAAATAGGAGAAGCACATTCTCCTGAGACCCACCTTATTCCTTTGATTCTTCAGGTGCCACTGGGACAGCGTGAGTACATCAGCATATTTGGTGATGATTATGATACGAGCGACGGAACATGCATAAGAGATTATATTCATGTAACAGACCTTGCACAGGCACATATACTTGCTGTTGATTACCTTATGAAAGGCAATGAAAGCAATATATTTAACCTCGGTAACGGTGTTGGATTTACAGTTAAGGAAGTAATAGATACGGCACGTAAAGTTACTGGACATGAGATACCGGCTAAGATTGCCGAAAGAAGAGCCGGAGACCCTGCGAGACTTATTGCATCAAGCGATAAAGCGAGACAGGTGCTTTTATGGAAACCTGAACATGCGGACCTCGAAGAAATAATTTCAACGGCGTGGAACTGGCATAAAAACCACCCAAACGGTTATAACAGTTAATGGACAGTCTTATATTCAGTCTTGAAGCTACAATACCTATTTTCATGGTAATTGTCTTAGGATATATACTTATGCGTGTCGGATTTCTCACCAAGGAGTTTACAGAGGTAGCGGATAAGTATGTATTCAAAGTGGCTTTGCCGGTATTACTTTTTAAGCAGATTGGAACGGCGGATATACGTTCAGAATTTGATATCAGGTTTGTTCTTTTCTGCATGATAGTCACAACGGTGATGTTTGGCGTAGTGTGGCTTCTGGCGAGAATTTTTATAAAAGATAAGAGCATGGTCGGTGCATTTACACAGGGAAGTGTCCGCGGCAGTGCGGCTATTCTTGGAATTGCATTTATTGACAATATATATGGCAGTTCAGGAATGGGACCGTTAATGATTGTATCGGCAGTGCCACTATATAATATATATTCCGTCATAATCCTTACGGTGGAGGCAAGGGATAATAAGAACGGTAAGGAAGCAATTAAAAAATCCTTTATCAATGTCCTGAAGAATCCTATTATAATAGGTATTTTTCTCGGAATGATTGTTGCGTGTACCGGACTTAAGATACCGACTATACCGTTAAAAGCAATAAACAGTGTTGCTGCCACCGCAACTCCTATCGCATTGATAGTTGTCGGTGCCGGATTTGAAGGGAAAAAGGCCATTGCCAAAATAGGACCGACGCTTGTGGCTGTTTTTATCAAGCTTATAGCACTTCCTCTGATATTTTTACCAATTGCGGTTAAAATGGGATTCAGACGTGAAGCTCTTGTGGCAATAATCATTATGCTTGGTTCGCCTACAACGGTAACCTGCTACATAATGGCAAAAAATATGAATAATGATGAAGTCCTTAGTGGAAGTATTGTTGTCCTTGCAACATTGCTTTCGTCACTTACATTGACGGGACTGGTATTCCTTATGAGATATATGGGATGGATATAATAAAACCTGCACAAGCAGACAGCCTGTGCAGGTTTTTGTAATTATTGAACAAATTATGACCGTTCGCGACAAAATTCTTGCTATTATTTCACTATGGAGTTATTATATGAATATAAAAGATTTACAATATTTGGGAGTATGATATGCGGATTAAGGGAATCTTAAGATTTATATCATCTACAGTCTTTATTTTATAATCTACAATTCGTTATATTCCCAGTTATTTTTATGGAGCAGGTATGGATAGTAGAATATTTTTTAAAAAGCATTGCAATGGTGTTGTTATGTTAGAGCCGGATGAAATTGTATACATACGGGTCGTTGATAAATATATTAACATATATACTGTTACAGATGAGTACTACATAAGGGCAAGCCTTAATGAATATATGGAACTGCTTGAGGGGAGATTTATCAGAATATCCCGTAATGTAGTTGTTAATTTTGATAATGTTTTATGGGTACAGGATGGAAAAGTTAAAGTTAATAACGGAGAGAGACTCTGCGTTTCGAGAAGAAGGTGGAAGGAGGTTAAGATGGCATTCATGGTATATTTAGGTGAAAAAATGACCGTTCGCGACAAAAAATGACCGTTCGCGACA
>JBNMKN010000019.1:0-20956 GCA_050874365.1 Butyrivibrio sp.
AACGTAAATTCAAGTTATGACCTTATAGGATTTGATAACAACAATGTGTTTGTAATAGGACAGATGACGGGACAGCAGGCTATTGACCGTGGTATCAGGGACGCTGTTTCTTTCGGACCGTTTCTTATTCTTAACGGAACGCCCCTTGAGGTATCGGGAATGGGTGGCGGACTTAATCCGAGGACAGCAATAGGACAGAGAGCCGACGGCGCTGTATTACTGCTCATAATTGACGGAAGGCAGACTCACAGTTTAGGTGCATCAATGAATGACCTTATAAACGTAATGCTGGATTTTGGTGCGGTCAATGCAGCCAATCTTGACGGCGGCGGCTCTACGGTGCTTTATTATGACGGAGAAATCAAAAACAAAATTTCTTCCATATACGGCGCAAGAGGAGTACCTACAGCCATAGTAGTAAAGTAACCGAATTCGGAGGCATAATAATATGAGTACAGTCAAAAAAAAGAAAAAAATAAGTGTAGGAAAAAGAAAATTCAGAAGATTTCTCCGTATATATGCTTCAATACTTGGTATTGCAACTCTTGTTGTGTGCATCATAGTCTGGGGCAAACTCAAAAATTATCAGAAAAGCTATGATAATTCAAAATCAAAGCACAGTCCTGACAGATTTATGGATGAATTTGTAGATAATCTTGATTATGAGAAAGTTCTGGGATATGTGAAGAATTACGGAATTAACGTTGAAACAGGGATTAATCCGAAAGAAAACCATGCGGCATATTTTGCAGCCTGCGTTGCAACAGACGGCGCAAAGTATGATAAAAATGAGAAATACACATCGGTAATGCCGGTATATGACGTATACGCCGGAGATACAAGGATTGCTGTTTTGTCACTTAAAGCAGATGGTAAAAGCGACAGTTTTGGATTCCATGACTGGAAAATAAGAGATATGGCATTTGATACCAATGAAATAGATTATGAGACAACCACCGTAACCGTAAATGAAGGCATGGTGCTTAAATATAACGGACAGGTTGTAGGCAGCGAATATAAAACCGATTCAACGGATAATGATGCAATAAGAGCTAAGGCAAGAGCTCTTGGAGCAAGTGTTCCGGCTGTTGAGACATATGTTATAAAAGATACGTTCGGCAGCAAAAACATTACGGCAACAGATGGTGATGGAAATTCCTATACGGCTTCAGTTGAAGGAAACACATACGATTTTACCGGCTCCAAGGGCGGTAAAGCACCGGAAGATATAGAACAGAGGGTTTTTGATACCATTGATTCTTATATTCTTACAATATATAACCATAAGTCATTTGAAGAAACGGCAACATACATTGAGTAT
Organism: Butyrivibrio sp.; assembly: GCA_050874365.1. Taxonomy (GTDB): domain Bacteria; phylum Bacillota; class Clostridia; order Lachnospirales; family Lachnospiraceae; genus Eshraghiella. The sequence goes on from JBNMKN010000019.1 coordinate 1,322, forward strand.
GACTCGGACGCATACAGGCTCATAAAAGATGTTCTTGCATCGGTTATATGGGGATGGACTCCGGATACCGTTGATATACTGGAACAGAGCGTGACGGATTATGTTGCATACAGTGATAATCTGTTTTCGTGCAGTTATTACGGAAAAATATATAAGTATGAAGAAGGTAAGTCGGAATCTGGAGAAGAGACATTTAATTACAGACTTATTTTCAAAAAGCATGACGGAAAATGGTATTTGAATTATTTTATAATTGTATAAAACACTCGGTTAATGTATAATATAATGGATTATATTTTAGTGGTGGGTACGCATGAAAGAGAAAATCAACAGATACGCCAGAGGGGTATTTGAGTTTGATCCCCAGAAGGTTGTTACAGATGAAAACAATATATTTGCAATAGTTGATAAAAATAAAGAATTCAAGGGAAGTTTCTGCATTTACGAGGAAAAAGGAAGAGAACTTAAAGGATTGGTATACAGCGGCGATGACAGGGTAAGGATAGCTGACGGTTCTTTTATCGGAAGCAGGGTTAATATTGACTATTGTGTTGAAAGTGCGGACTCGGATGACGGTGAAGTAATTGAGAACTGTTTTTATATTGTAAGTAACGGCGGTGAACTTGCAATACCATATTCTTTCAGGATAGAAGCCGGATGTTACGAAGCCGGGGACATCGAAATCAGAAATCTTGACCAGTTTGCCAAGCTGGCGCAGGATGATAATGATGAAGCAATTACACTGTTTGAGGCAGATGATTTCAGGGATATTTTTCTTATGAAAGATCTGTCTCTTTGTTGTGTTTATGATAACTTTGAAAAAGGCGTTGATGTAAGAAATAACATAGAAGAATTTCTTATAGCAACAGGCAAAAAGAAAAGACCTGATATTACATTATCCTGCTATAACAGGGAATACAGGGATATAGAAGAGAATTTTAAGGACACCGTTGTCATTGAAAAGGATACATGGGGCTACACAAATGTTAAAGTGAACGTTGACGCACCTTTTATAAGGATTGAAAGGAAAAATATCGAATCCGATGTGTTTACAGGCAGCAAATATGAATTTTCTTATGTCATTGATGCGTCAAAACTTCATGGTGGCAATAATTATGGCAGAATAACCTTTGAGACAATCAACAAATCCATGACACTTACAATTGTGGCATCAAAACCGTTTACGAAGCCAAGAACGGGAGCAAGGGAACATAAACTTATATATGACCTTATTACCCTTTACATCAGATTCAGGACAAGGGCTGTCCATGTAAGTGAGTGGATCCGTGAATCCGGCATTGTAATTGAAGCATTGCTTTCAATAGATGAGAACAATGTATTTTATAAACTTGCCAAGGCACAGTTATATATTGCAGAGAAAAAGGACGATAAAGCAAAAGCAATAATAGAAAGCGTCAAAGACGATATAGCGGCTGAAAATGAAAAAGAATACATACTTTACTGTTATTTTATTTACGTCAACACGTTGTATAACAAGGATTGGGCATATTCCAAAAGAGCGTCATCTATGATTAAGGAATGTTACGATAAATACGATGACTGGAGAATATTGTGGACACTTTTATTTATTGATGAAGAACTGGAGAGCAATCCAAGCCTTAAGTTGCTCAGAATGAAAGAACAGTTTAACAGGGATTGTAAAAGCCCTGTGATGTATCTTGAAGCATGCAGGACTTTTAACCAGAATCCCGGACTTTTAAGGGTTTTAAATAACTTTGAAGTGAACGTATTGTTATTTGGTGCAAAGAATAAGTTCCTTGAGGACAAGCTTACAGACAGGGTTCTGTCACTTGTAACGGCTATCCGTAATAAGACACCTAAAATTGTAAAACTTATGCTTCTTATATGGGAGAATGATACTTCAAATCAGGTGCTTGAGTGTCTTTGCAGGACACTTGTAAGAAATAATTATGTGGGAGAAAAATATCTTCCGATATACAAAGCCGGCATAGAAGCCGATATAAAAATAACACAGCTTTTTGAATATTACATGGCAAGCAGAAACCAGACGGATATGTCGCCGTTGCCTAAAATGGTGACTATGTATTTTGGATATAATAATGACCTTGATTACATAAAAAAATCCTATCTATATGCGGATATAATCAATAACAAAACAGATAATCCTCAGACTTACAGGACGTATCTGCCACAGATGGAATTGTTTTTGAAGGAACAGCTTATGGCAGGCAATATTAATGACAATCTTGTTGTCATATATAAGGATTTGCTTAAACCTGACATGATTAATAAGGATAATGCCGCAGCAGTCGCAAATCTTTTCCACATAAGGCGTGTGACCGTTAATAATAAGAACTATGTCAAAGTGATGGTAAGACATAAGGAGATAAAAGGAGAAACCGAGTTCCCGGTATTAAGAAATACTGCTTTTATCAGGACATATACCGATAATGTATCGATTTCTTTTGTAAGTAACAGAGGTAACAGATTTAACGGTGGGGACGATTACACCATAACAACTCTTTTTGATGATGAAAGCATTGTAAAGAAATGTCTTGAACTTAATCCTGATATGGAAAATGTTATGATAGGATACTGCGACAGAATGTTGAAATATCCTAAGCAGTCAGTGGATTCCATTGAAAAAATCAAAGAGACGATAAGTTACGGATGTATCAGTGAAACATATCGCAAAAAACTTATAAGCCGTGTGATTGAATACTATTATGACGGTTTTGATGCAGAAGGTTTTGAAAATTTTGTTAAAACCATAGATGAGAATAAATTATCCGGTAGAGATGCGGTAAGAATAATGGAAATAAGAATTATCATGGGTGAATACGATAAGGCATACGCACTTTTAAAGACCCATTCAGCTATGAACATTGTTCCAAAACGCCTTATGAAAATGTGCTCCAAGAAGATTTCAGGCATAGAAGAAGAGAAAAAGAGACTTGTTGAAATAGCATACATTGCTTTTTCACAGGGAGCTTATGACGATAATATACTTAAATATCTTATTGCATACTATAACGGCTCCACGGATAAGATGGTTGAGATATGGAAAGTCTCAAGAGGAATTGAAGCGGATACTTTTGAGTTTGAAGAACGGATTCTTGCACAGATGATGTTTACGGGGAAAATAACAGATATTTCTACCGATATTTTTTCGCATTATTGTAGCAGAGGACCCAAAGACAGAATTGTTAAAGCATATCTATCCCTTAATTCATACCTGTATTTTGTTAAAAATTGCAGTATGCCCGAGGAACTTTTTGAACTTATAGAAGCGTGGTTTGAGAATGAAAAGAGTCTTTCTGATGTATGTAAGATGGCGTTGCTCAAATACTACTCGTCACAGGACAAGCTTACCGAATACAGGAAAGAGCTTGCATCTGTGAATCTTTATTATCTTGCGAGAAAAGGAATAGTATTTCCTTTTTACCAGAGTTTTGAAAAATGGATACGTCTTCCTTATGACATTTCTGACAGAACCATGATTGAATATAAGGCAGACCCTAAAAGCCGTGTTGTCATACATTATATGTATGAAAGCAAGGACCATAAGAAAAAGTATGTTGCTGAAGATATGAAGCAGGTATATGAAGGAATATTTGTGAAACAGTTTGTTCTGTTTTACGGTGAGACAATGCAGTATTACATTTCTGAGGAAACAGACGGAAAGAAGAGTGTGACGGACAGCGTCACCATTTCAAATAATTGTATCAGACCTTTGAAATCAGAAGGAAGATACGAAATGCTTAATGATATTATTGCAAGTCAGGATACCCATGAATCGGAGGCACTGAAAGTCCTCATACATTCGTATGCGGTTAATAATGCGGTTACGGAACAGATGTTTACTATGTTGTAAGGTTGGAGATAGAGGATGAACATTAAGAAGCCTGTATATGTAGGAATTGATTTTGGAAATGAATATTCCCAGGTAAGCTATTACAGCGATAAGGAAAAGGAACCGGTTTCCCTTGGACTTTCAGGTCCGGAAAACGGATACTATATACCTACCGTTATCGGTAAAGCAGTGGGAAAAAGCCAATGGTTTGCAGGGGATGAAGCGAAAAACAGTACAATGCTTATGGATACGGTTATTGTAGATAATCTTGTAATGAAAGCTATGGACAGAAATCCGGTTATGGTTGACGACGAGAGTTATATGCCTGCTGAACTTATAAGTATATTTTTAAATGAGATTGTCCAGGCGGTAAAAATAGCAGCGGGAGTTCAGAATATAGCGAAGATATGCATCACATTGGATAACTTTAAGATATCCTTGCTGAACGTCCTTTCAGAAGCTTTAAACAGATTAAACATTCCAAAAGATGATATTATATTTTCAAGTCATACAGAGAGTTTTGTTTATTATGCGATGAACCAGAAACAGGAACTCTGGACCAATGATGTTGCATTATTTGATTATGGAGATAACGGACTGGTTTACAAGCTTATGAGCATTATTCCATTCAGGGGACAGAATCTTATAATGACAAAGGATGAAGATTTTTCATCAGAAGTTCCTTACAGTCTCTCAGAGAATAAAACAGCCTGTGAATATCTTGACGGTAAGCTATCGGAGATAGCTTCAAGACTGTTTTTTAAGAAAACAATTTCATCAGTATATCTTACGGGAAAAGGCTTTGGGGACAGTTTTAATGCACCTGATTTTTTCAAGGTTATATGTGACAGAAAAAGAGCATTTTCAGGGCAGAATCTCTACGTTAAAGGAGCTTGTTATCAGGCAGTTGGAACGACAGAAGGGTCAATGCTTAGGAATTATGTTTTGTGCTGTAACGAGAGAATAACAACGGGTATAGAATTAAAGATTATAGAGAGAGGAAAAGAAAAGATATTAAGGCTTGTAAAACCGGGTGTAAACTGGTATGGGGCCGATTGTTCATTTAATCTTATTGTTGACGAGGCAAAAGAACTTGAAATGTTTTTATCACCGGTTGACACAGTGGAAAAACAGCTTGTAAAAATTCCTCTTACGGATTTTCCGGAAAGACCAAGGAAAACTACACTTATTAATTTTAAAATTTCATTTACAAGTGACAAAAGATGTTACGTTATGGTTATAGATAAAGGATTTGGAGAGTTTTTCCCGGGAAGCGGAAGAGTTATTAATGAAGAGATAATGTTATAGGAGCGGTCATATGGCAGGTGTAATTTTATCAAGAAGTAAATATGCGGAAAAGCCGTATTATATTACAAATATGTCAATAAATATATATTCGCTGGAAGAATTATGTTATTACATATACAATAATATTTACCTCATAGGAACAGATCTTGTTGATGACGGACTTATTTCGTATATTGATAATGAACTTGAAGAACCGGAGCTTGCAAAACAGCTGCAGTTCCTTGTATCCGAAGAAGCCGGACTGTCAGAAATTGTGATGACGATTCTTCACTATGTGGATTATTATGACAACGATGAAATAGAAGAACTGAAAGAGATAATTGACGGGCTTGATAAACAGAATGCTACAGAACGCCTGAAATTAAGAGCCGATAATTTCCTGAACAGCAGGAGATATGACAGTGCCATAAGAAATTACGAACTTATTGTGCATGGCAGAAGAGATGAATCACTACCTGTTGATTTTTACGGTAATGTCTGGCATAACATGGGAATTGCTTATGTCAGGATGTTCTTTTTCAGGGAAGCCGAGGTGTGCTTTAAGACAGCCTATGAAATCAACAATAATATAAATTCCCTTAAATCTTCGGTAATTGCAAAGGTTCTCGGTGGAAATGGCAATATGGAATTTGATGATGAAATGTCTTATGTGACTGCCAAAGAAGTTGAGACAATTATGGACCATATAGATGAAGAAACCTCTTATGTGCCTTTGCTTAACGCAATCAGATTAAGGGAAGAAGGCAGGATGACAGAGTATAATGATGCCGTAAATGAAGTAATTAACAACTGGAAAAACGAATACAGAAATTATATGAAATAGATATTGATGGTAGGAATATGTCATTTTTTAAGAAAAAAAACAAAAAGAAAAAACCACAGTTCTATGATGAAAATCTGGATATAGAACTTGAGTATGAAAAATTAAAGAAAAATTCGGGCGATGACAATGAATTTAAGAACATAGAGGATATGCAGCATGTGCGTATCCAGTGTGAGCAGATTGCCGAGTCATCAAAATATATTGCCGAACTGAAAAAAGAAAGTCTTGAGGTTCAGAAATATATAGAAGACATACAAAATATTGAGAACTGCCCTGAGAATATAAGAAAAAAAATAACCGATATAGCCGGAAAGACAGAAAAACTTGAAAAGAAGTGCTATGACATACATTCGAGGGAACAGAATCTTTCAAGGGAAAGAACGGCAATGTTTGTCCGTTATGAAAATGAGTTCCCTAAGGCTCTTGTTAATCTGCAGAACGACGAGAAATACTGTCAGGCAGTAAAACATGATATGCGTATGCTTGAGGCAGAAAAGATATCTTTGAAAGAGGATATGAAGATGTATCAGGACAGGACGGGTAAAGTCAAAAACGGAGCCATTATCTTTTTATTTGTAATACTCGTTATTTTTATCCTGTTTTTCGTATCGGGACAGCTTAACAACGAAGGCGGAAGAAACCTGTTTTTTGCCGTATTATTCTGTTCAATGTTACTGGTAGCCATTATTTTTCTTGTGCAGAGAAATTCCCTTTACCAGTTCAGGCTGAGTGATAAGAAAATGGCAAGGGCAATTACGCTTCTTAACAAAACAAAAATTAAATACGTTAATATAGCGGGAAGCGTGGATTACCAGTATGAGAAATACGGCGTCAAAAATTCATATCAGTTAAGCCGTGAGTACGAAGCCTTTCTTAATGATAAGAAAAATTCGGAAAAGTACCGTGAATCTTTAAAAGAATCGGATGAGAGCAGAGCCTTGCTAAGAAAAACATTGGAAAAAATCAATCTTAATGACATTGATTCGTGGGAAAACCAGTATATGCTGCTTGCTGATGAAGAAGAACTTTTAAAAATAAAAAAGCGGATTGAAGCAAGGTATGAAAAATTAAGGGAACAGATAGAATATAATATGAACAGAATAGATAAATCAAAGAAATATATTCTGGAATTTGTAAAAAAACATCCCGATAAAAGTGATGTAATCATGGAAATGGTAGATTCCTACGATTTATAAAGCCCTTATTATAATTTTTAGGTTGATTTTTTCGCCTACAAAAATTATTATATGCTTTAGTATGTATTTATAATATGAAATAACCTGAAGAGGAAATGGAGATTTTATGAAAGAATTAGAAAAAAATTACAATCCTGCCGAAATTGAGAGCAGATTATATGAAAAATGGGAAAATAAAAAGTATTTCCACGCAGAGGTGGACAGAAGCAAAAAACCTTTCACAATAGTTATGCCGCCTCCAAATATTACGGGACAGCTTCATATGGGACACGCTCTCGATAACACACTTCAGGATATTCTTATCCGTTTTAAGAGAATGCAGGGATATTCCGCATTATGGGTTCCTGGAACAGACCATGCATCAATCGCAACCGAAGCTAAAGTTGTAGAAAAGATTGCAAAAGAAGGTCTTACAAAAGAATCCCTTGGCAGGGAAAAATTCCTTGACAGGGTATGGGACTGGAAAAAAGAATACGGTGGAAGAATAGTAAAACAGCTTAAGAAAATAGGCTCGTCAGCCGATTGGGACAGAGAACGTTTTACAATGGATGAAGGCTGTAACAAGGCTGTTAAAGAAGTATTTGTTAATCTCTATAACAAGGGACTTATATACAGAGGTGAAAGAATTATTAACTGGTGCCCATGCTGCCTTACATCAATTTCCGATGCAGAGGTAGAATATGAGGATCAGGCAGGTTCTTTCTGGCATTTAAGATACCCTCTTTCAGACGGAAGCGGATATATAGAAATGGCAACAACAAGACCGGAGACAATGCTTGGAGATACTGCGGTAGCCGTTAATCCTGATGACGACAGATATAAGGATTATGTAGGAAAGACAGTAATTCTTCCAATAGTACACAGGGAAATTCCTATTATTGCCGATGAATATGTAGATATGGAATTCGGTACGGGTGTGGTTAAGATTACACCTGCTCATGACCCTAACGATTTTGAGGTCGGATTAAGACATCACCTTCCTGTAATTAATGTTCTGACAGAGGATGCAAAGATTGTTGATGAATATGAGAAATATGCGGGACTTGACAGATATGAAGCGAGAAAAGCAATCGTGGCAGACCTTGAGGCTGAGGGTGCTCTCGTTAAGATAGAGCCACATGACCATAATGTAGGAACCTGTTACAGGTGTCATACAACTGTAGAACCAAGAGTATCAAAACAGTGGTTTGTTAAGATGGAAGAACTTGCAGGGCCTGCAATTGAAGCTGTTAAATCAGGAAAAACCAAATTTGTTCCTGAACATTTTGACAAGACATATTATCACTGGCTTGAAAATATCAAAGACTGGTGTATTTCAAGACAGTTATGGTGGGGACACAGAATACCTGCGTTTTACTGCGACTGCTGTAATGAAGTGGTTGTTACCAAAGAAGATAAAGCAGTATGTCCAAAATGCGGCAAAGGAATGAGACAGGACCCTGATACACTTGATACATGGTTTTCTTCTGCACTATGGCCATTCTCTACACTCGGCTGGCCTGAAAAGACAGAGGAACTTGATTACTTCTATCCTACAAGCACACTTGTTACAGGATATGACATTATATTTTTCTGGGTAATCAGAATGATGTTCTCAGGAATTGAGCATACAGGCAAAGCTCCGTTTGACACAATTCTTATCCACGGACTTGTAAGAGACTCACAGGGACGTAAGATGAGTAAGTCGCTTGGAAACGGTATTGACCCACTTGAAGTAATAGATAAGTACGGTGCAGACGCATTAAGACTTACACTTGTTACAGGTAATGCACCCGGTAACGATATGCGTTTCTACTGGGAAAGAGTAGAATCAAGCCGTAACTTTGCAAATAAAGTATGGAATGCTTCAAGATTTATCATGATGAATCTTGACAAGGCAGAGGTAAGGGATGTTGATGTAACAGAACTTACGGATGCGGATAAATGGATATTATCTAAGGTAAACACTCTTGCAAAAGACGTAACCGAAAATATGGAAAATTATGACCTTGGTGTCGCTGTCCAGAAAATATACGATTTTATCTGGGAAGAATTCTGCGACTGGTATATCGAAATGGTTAAACCACGTCTCTGGAATGATGAGGACACAACAAAGGCCGCAGCTCTTTATACCCTTAAGACTGTACTTATTAACTCACTTAAACTTCTTCATCCATATATGCCATTCATTACAGAAGAAATATTCTGTAACCTTTCTGATGAGGAATCAATCATGATTTCAAAATGGCCTGAATATAAAGAAGAATGGAACTTTGCAAAAGAAGAAAAAGCGGTTGAGACAATCAAAGAGGCTGTAAGAGGAATAAGAAATTCAAGAACCGGAATGAATGTACCACCAAGCAGAAAAGCTAAGGTATTTGTTGTTTCGGATGATGTACAGGTAAGAGATATATTTGAAGAAGGTAAAGTATTTTTTACAACACTTGCTTATGCCTCAGAAGTAGTAATCCAAAGTGACAAGAGCGGCATTGATGAGGATGCGGTAGCGGTTCTTATTCCTAACGCAACTGTTTATATGCCATTTTCAGATCTTGTAGATATAGATAAAGAGATAGAGCGTCTTAAGAACGAAGAAAAGAAGCTTGAAGGTGAGCTTAAGCGCGTAAACGGCATGCTCAGTAATGAAAAGTTTATATCAAAAGCACCTGAAGCAAAGATTAATGAAGAAAAAGAAAAACTTTCAAAATATACGGTTATGATGGAACAGGTTAAGGAAAGATTAAAGACTCTTCAGAAATAATAAGGCAGGATATTTATGAAAATCAGCGTAATTTTGCCTTCACTTAATCCCGACGAGAAGCTTATGCTTGTTGTGGAGGGATTAATAAAAGAAGGATTTGAAGATATTATTATTGTAAATGACGGCAGCGACGAGGCACATATGCAGCCTTTTAAAGAAGCTGCCGCACATAAAGAGGTAACCATACTTACCCATGAAGTTAATAAAGGCAAGGGAAGGGCTCTTAAGACAGCTTATGAGTATTGTATTGCCAACAGACCTGACATTGACGGCGTGGTTACCGTTGACGGCGATAATCAGCACAGACCTGAAGATATCAGAAAATGTTGTGAAAAAATGATTGATAATCCGGATTATGTTGTGCTTGGCTGCAGGGATTTTTCAGGAGAAAATGTACCGGCAAAAAGCAGGTTCGGTAATAATGTTACAAAGGGTGTATTCAGGTTTGCCTGCGGAATTAAGATATCAGATACACAGACGGGACTTAGGGCAATCCCCGCAAAATACCTTGATTTCATGAGCAGAATCAAAGGCGAACGCTTTGAATATGAGACAAGGGTTCTCCTTGAAATGAAAAGACATCATATAGATTTTCTTGAACAGAAAATTGAGACTGTTTATATAGAGGAAAATGCCACAACCCATTTCAGACCTATTAAAGATTCAATAATAATATATGGGGTAATACTAAAATACATATTTGGTTCATTACTTTCATTTATTATAGATATGGGATTGTTTACCGCATTGCAGTTTCTGATTGGAAAACATATTTCCAAATCTGTCACAATCCTTGTTGCAACTGTAGGCGCAAGAATAATATCGTCACTGTTCAATTATTTTTATAATCGTAATGCAGTATTTGAGTCTGATGAAAAAGTGGGAAAAACAATGGGCAGGTATTACATTTTATGTGTCTGCCAGATGGGTGTTTCTTACGGACTTGTTGATCTGCTGTCCTATGCGTCACATGCGTCTAAGATTATTACATCAGTAATAAAGCTTCTTGTGGATATCTGTTTATTTATTATAAGTTTTCAGATTCAGAGAAGATGGGTATTTAATAAGAAAAAGGAGAAATTCGATGAATAAAAATGAAACAACCGGAAAGAAGGTAGGCAGGATTATAGGCCGTGTTATGGCAACTATAGGTACTACCCTGGCCGCAGTTTTTATTGCCTTATATTCAATGCTGTGGATATTCTGCCACGGACCTTCAAAGTCGGCAAGAAATCTGTTCGTAAGTACTATTCTTGAAACGGGTGCACTCAAGTTTCTTGCAGGCTGGTACTTTGATAAGGATGAAATACTTGAAATAACATCAAAAAACAATATGAAACCTAACACTGACAATGTTAATACTGATCTTATTGATATTCCTGACAAAGATGATGATAATAAAAATCAGGATAGCGAAGAAGAAGGCTTTGATGAAAATGGTATCAAGATAATCGAAATTTCAGGAAGATCATATTACGGTAAGCTTATGATGATTAAGGATCCGTCAAAAGTCAGTGTTGCCACAATTTACCCATGGTCAGATGATAATAAGAGTAAGTATGGTGTTACACTGGGCGAACTTGTTACCAATGCGGGAGCAATAGCCGGGATTAATGGTGGAGAATACTGTTCTGACGGTAACTGGGGCGGAAGACCTAAGGGACTTGTTGTAAGTAACGGGGAACTCCAGTACAACTCACCTCAATGGGGCGATGTAATGGTCGGTTTTAATGAAGATAATATTCTTGTAATTAAGGATCTTAACGGAATGTCTGTGGGTCAGATTGAAGAAATGGTTAAGACTGAACATATAAGGGACTGTGTAAGCTTTAAAGATATAGATGATGGTGATTCAAATCACTTTACCAAACTTATCATAAACGGTGTTGCTACAGAGATAAACGGAAGCGGAAGCGGTGCCAATCCAAGAACCTGTATAGGCCAGAGAGCGGACGGAACGGTTCTTATGTTTGTTACCGACGGAAGAGGTGCTTCGGGACATATCGGCGCAACAGCCGCTGACCTTATAAGCGTTATGAAAGAGTACGGTGCCGTAAATGCAGCTAATATTGACGGAGGAAGTTCCTCATCAATGTACTACAAGGGAGATTATGAAATGACAAGTGTTACACTATATTATTCAACATCTTCATGGAAGCTTCCTACAGGATTTGTAGTTAAGTAAGGAGGTCAGGTATGGAAAAAGAAGTAAGCAGAAAAAAACATAAAAAAAAGAGCCGTTTCTGGTTCGGTTACAGAATATACCTAATCGTACTTGGCGTCTTGATTGTTATTATGTGGTTTGCCGTATGGAATACAATGAAAAAATATGAAGCAGCACAGCCGGATAAGGTTATGGACACCATAGTAAATAAAATAGAGTCGGGCAAGGTTGACGATTTAAAAATATCATCTTCTAAAAAGAGTAAATTTGAACCTGATGCAGATCCGATAGCGGAACTTGAAGAAAAAGTTAATGGGAGAGAACTTTCATATAAACTTTCAACGGAAAGCTATGATTCACTGGCACCTATATACGATATAATGGCAGGTGAAGAAAAAATAGCCACGGTATCTCTTAATTCTGTGAAAGAATATAAGAAAATGGCAATACTTGTATTGTCTGACTGGGAGATAAGTTCAGTTACGCTTGCAGGCAAGGCTGCCAATTATGAAGCTACAATAACTGTTCCCGAAAACTACGAAGTAACCATTAATACTGTTCCGCTGACATCTGAAGAAAAAACAGGTGATGCGAAAGTCATGGACGGGTTTGAGTATGTAGCCGAGTATGTTACACCACCAAAAAGTGTTACCTATAAAGTTGAAGGACTCATCAATATGCCGGTTATAACAATAAACGGCAGAACAGTGGAAGAATCGGAACTTGATATCAAAGATGGTAAAATAACATATAACGGTGGATTTGATTCGGAAGAAATTGACAGTGAACTCAGGGATTATGTATTAAATGCGGCGAAGACATACACTAATTTCTTCTCAAAAGACCTTGAAGGCTGCCGCAACAGTACAGCACCTATTGAAGGGCTTTTCCCGGCAGGTTCATACTATATCCAGATGGCTGAGAATTACAGACAGCAGGATATGTGGACTTACAGTGCACATCAGCCACCTGTATTTTCCAACGAAGAAGTAAAAGATTATAAAGTATACTCTGATGATTGTTTTTCTGTCAATGTAGTGTTTGATAAGTCAATGATACTTACATTGAACGGGCAGGAAAGAGTAGATCATAATGACCAGGTATACTATTATGTTAAAATAGACGGTAAGTGGCTTATTGCCGATATGAAAGAAAATGTATAATTGATTTTTGATAAGAACCTTTTGTTACAGAATGACAGAGGTTCTTATTTTTATATATTTTATTATTAGGAATGGTAATTTTAAACTGTGTATTGTATAATTACAAATAGTTGTTGTCTGATGACAATATTAATAAGATGATAAATAATAAGGAGAGAGATATGGGTTACGAGAAGGCACTAAATATTATTGAAAATGTAAATAAAGCAGTAAAAGGAAAAAGTGTTGTTGTTTCCAAGGTACTTATGGCAATACTTGCAAAAGGACATATTCTTATGGAGGATATTCCGGGAGTAGGAAAGACAACGCTTGCACTTGCTTTTGCAAAATCAATGGATTTGTCACAAAACAGAATGCAGTTTACAACAGATGTACTGCCTTCAGATGTTGTGGGATATTCAATGTATAACAGCAAAACAGGAGAATTTGAATATAAACAGGGGGCTGTTATGTGCAATCTGTTTCTTGCGGATGAGATTAACAGAACATCATCAAAGACACAGTCAGCTCTGCTTGAAGCAATGGAAGAGGGGCAGGTTACCGTGGACGGAGTAACAAGGGTAATTAATAAACCTTTTGTTGTTATTGCAACCCAGAATCCTGTGGGTTCTGCGGGAACCCAGCTTCTTCCGGAATCCCAGCTTGACCGTTTTATGGTAAAACTGTCAATGGGTTATCCTGATATTGAGTCGGAAGTTGAGATTATGATTAACCGTCAGAATATGAATCCATTAGACCTTGTGGAAAAAGTTGTTAATGCAAAAGAACTTCTTGAAATGCAGAATGAGGTTGCGTCCATCCATATGGACAAGGCTATATACGAATATATTGCCATGATCTGTTCACTGACAAGAAATAATGCAATGATAGACTTAGGTTTAAGTCCTAGAGGAGCCGTGGCAATGGCGGCAATGGCAAGAGCACATGCTTATATTTACGGAAGAAATTATGTGATTCCTGAAGATGTTAAAGAGGTTTTTGGAGATGTTGCGGGTCACAGGCTTATATACAGCCCTAAAGCCAAAATCAATCATATTACACCTGATAAGGTTATGTCTGAGATAATAAAGGCGGTACCTGTTCCGGGTCTTGCCAAAAAAGGTGAGTCAAAATGATTTTGCACATATTATTGTATTTTGTGGTGTTTTGTGTGATTTTCGCATACAACATATTGGATAACGGCTATATTCCGTTTATAATTGATATTATATTTGTCTCAATAAGCATCATATCGGTTGTGGTGTGCATAATCCTGAGAGCAGGCATAAAGTGTAATTTTGAGACAGAAATGCTTACTGTCAGAAGAAATGAGAAAAATGATATATATATCAGACTCAGAAATAAAAGTTTTATTCCGGCACCATATTGCAAGTTTAAGATTAAATTTATAATGGGTAACGGAAGAAAAAAAACAAGGAGATGTAACGTGTTCTGTCCTGCAAAAGGAACTTCATCGGCAGCTTTTAAGTTTTCGGACACTAACTGTGAAATGGTCAGGGCGGCGGTAAAACGTGTATATATTTATGATTTTTTCCATATGCTTGTATTTTCAAAAAAAATAAATCTGAATGCTGATATTCTTGTTATGCCAAAAGAACCGGAAGATGTGGTTATATCCAAGTTAAGACAGGATATGAACGGTGATAATGACAATTTGTATTCCGATAAAAAAGCGGGAAACGATCCTACTGAAATTTTTGCCATCAGGGAGTACGCTCCCGGTGATAAGATAAGAAATATCCATTGGAAAATATCCGCAAAGATGGGACAGACAATGGTTAAGGATTACGGTCTGCCTTTATTTGAAAAAGATACGGTTATAGTTGAAAAATTCAACAATAAAGATATATCAGCTGCCAATGAGATATATGATCTTTTATATTCGCTTATATATGCCATGACCCAGAGAGGTTTTGGGCTTAACGTATGTTTTGTTAACGGAATTTATGCAGAAAAAAGAATTGAAAATGAGACAGATATACATAATCTTTTTGCGGAATTATATCAGTCAGACTCTAAAGAGGACGGAAGTGTCGCAGAGATTTATTACGCAGGACATGATAAAACATCTAACAGGATATTTTATGTTACCGATGTATTAAACGAAATTTCAATGGGACGCATGGACATACTTAAGGAAAAGGGTCCCGTATACTATCTTATTCCAAAAAGCAGGGGAGGAGGAGAGTATTTAATTAAATACGATTAATGTAATGAATAAAAAGATATATTTTACTGATTTATTAATAAGTGTAATGGGTGTACTTACTCTTTTCTTCACGTTTTTTATAAGCTTTAAGGGTAAGGATGATTATAAAATTGCGGCGGCTGTAATTACGATAGTGGTTTTTTGTGCTGCTTTTGCAGCAATTAATGTGTTTGCAAAGAAAGCATGGATAGTGTATACAGCTGTTCTTGTGATTGCACTGATATATGTTTTTATATTCAGATATGAAATTATCGGCGGTTATATGCAGTTTTATAACAGGATAGCGAATGCGTATTATAAGTATTTCAAGAAGGAAATGTACTTTGCAACTCCTTCAGGAAAATGGAAAACAGAAGCCAATACGGTAAATATGCTGTTTTTCACATTGATTATTATATGCATGGCATATTCTGTTATCATACATACGAGAAAGGCAACGGTATTTCCTATATTGGTTAATATAGGATTATTTCTGGTGGTTACCATTATCGATAAAACACCGTCCGTATTGTATATGACGGGCAGTTTTATTTTTGTGGTACAGATGATTATAATAAGCTGTATTTCCGGAAATGAAAGCAGCTCGGTTAATGCAAGGTTCAATATTCAGGCGGCATCCGTTGGAATAGCCTGTCTGCTTGCAGTTATAATGTTTATTGCTTCACGGATTGTACCGTTAAATGGATATCAGAAAGCCGGATATTTCGATAAAGTATATAGTTATGTATCAAATGTTTATAGCACCGTTTATGACAGAATTTCATCATCAGGCGGTGTGGGAAATAACAGAGCCAATGATATGATTGACAATGGACGTCTTGGAAAACTTGATTCAATACATTACTCATATCAGGAAATGGTTCAGGCGGATGTGCAGGCGGACACCGGTAAGGTATACATAAAGCATTATATCGGACAAAAATACAGGAATAACACATGGCTTGAACCTGACAGGGAGGAATATGAAGCAGGCGTAAGTTCCCATAACCCTGAGGCAACAGGTGAGCTCATAAGCAGATTCACATTTTATGGTGGTATAAATAATAACATGGCTGAGTTAAAAAGCATGAGAATACGTTATACCAATTTCAGGAATAACCACCAGCTTATGCCATCGTATCCACTGATAAGAGTACCTGAATATTATGATTATGAAGATTATTTCAAGAGAATGGATGAGAATACGGATATTATCTACTGGGACGTTAAAGATTATGAGCTTGTCAAAGATATTGTAGATTTAGCGTATGACACAGATTCAGATTATGAAAAATATGTACATGAAAATTATCTTGAAGTCAGTGATACCTGTGATGAGGCATTTCGTAAGCTTTTAGCATCATTCAGTATTGAGAATGGTAATGATTATTTTGAAATAGCTGATTTCTGCAGACAATACCTTGCAAAAAGGTGTACATACACACTTTCACCGGGAAGAGTACCTGACGGACGGGATCTGGTAGATTATTTTTACAATGATTCAAAGAAAGGGTATTGTACTTATTTTGCTTCAACGGTTGTAATGATGTTAAGAAGCAAGGGTATTCCTGCCAGATATATCTCGGGATTTTCTTTTGAACCTACAGACAATGTGTTACAAAGTGACGGATATATTAATACGGTAAGTGTCGATGACTCAAAAGCCCACGCATGGGTTGAATTTTATGTTGACGGCTTCGGCTGGATTACCTATGACGTTACACCGGGCTGTTTTGTTGAAAGAAATATAGATATGCCTGAGGAAGAGACAACAGAATATCCTTCATCAGAAGATGAGACAACAACGCCCAAAGAAAGCGACTCCAAGGAGAATAAAACAACGGCTCCGACAGAGAATAAAACAACGGAAGCAGCAGGAACTGTAAAACACAAATTGCAGCTTTCAAAGACCGCAGTTAAGAATATTATATGCGGTGTTGGCGTAATCGTGGTTTTGATAATTGCTTTTCTTATCATATCAATAAGACACAGAGTAATAATTGCCGGTCGTAAACTAAAATATGATGACTGTCTGAAAAATGATATAAAGAAATGTATTGCAATGAATTATGAACAGCTTTTAAGAATCTATGGCTTTATTAAGATAGTACGCCGGCAGAATGAGACTTACAGGGAATTCGGTAACAGAATTATTAAAGAAAACGGTTATATATCGGAAGAAAATATGAATTTTATATCCGGTCTTATGGAAAAAACACAATTTTCAAAATATGACGTAAGCACCACAGAGGTACATAAATTCAAGGATATAGTTGATGAATTATCATCAATGGTATATACTGAGGTTGGCTTTTTTAAGCGTATTATATTCAAATATTTTAGAAACTGCATATAACAGAAAGAGGTTTATATAATGAATAAAATAGTTAAAGGTCTTATGTTTGCAGGAGTTTTTGGAGCTTCACTTATGGCTTTTACAAGAACTGCAGATGCAAAAGACAAAGATGGTAATATTGTTATAGTTATCGATCCGGGACATGGCGGAGAGGACCCTGGTTCACTTGCGACAACCGGAGCAACGGAAAGCAAGTGTAATTATGCAATAGCGGCGGTTATGAAAGAGGAACTGTCAAAGTATGACGGTATAAAAGTGTATCTGACAAGAGAAGAAGATACATGGATGACCAATATGGGACGAGCAATGATTGCCGCCGACCTTAATGCGGACTTTCTTATAAGTATTCATAATAACAGTGGTTCAGATACCAATACCGGTGCTCTTGCTTTCAGAAGCCTTAACTCATATTATGCGGAAGCTACCAATGATATGTGTACTTATATTCTTGATAACCTTGAAAAGACAGGTCTTAAAAACGGCGGTGTACAGACAAGAGTATCAACAACCTATGATTTTGAGGATTATTATACACTTATAGGAGAAGGCGTCCGTGCAGGAGTTCCTTCAATAATTGTGGAGCATTGTTTCCTGAGCAATCCTGATGATGCACAGTTTATAAGTAACAGTGACGGTTCTCTTAATATGGAAAATATAGAGAAAATGGGTAAGGCAGATGCTGATGCAGTGGTTACTTATTTTAAATTAAGCGAAAAGACGGCAGTTGCGGACAATAATACGGAAATTATATTGGAAAAAGGCTATTCCGTTAAAGTGTCTCCGGAAGAAAGCGGTGACGTATCCTGGTATTCAACCAGCCAGAATGTGGCAACGGTTGATGAGACAGGTTTTGTAACTGCTGTGGGAGAAGGTACAACAAGTATTGTATATAAGACGGCAGCAGGTAAAGAGGGCAAATGTACTGTGACTGTTAATCAGCCTAAAAGCATTTCTTTAACAGGCGGAATAGATCCTACTTTTTATACCACTGACGATGAGATGAATAAATTTGATAAAAACGGCGTATTTGCTTATGTTATATACAGCGACGGAACTGCAAAAAAGGTAACTCCGGATTCTGTGGGAACGGTAGACCTTGCAAAGGTGGGTATCCAGGATATTGACATAAAATACGGCGACCTTACAGGTAAATTAAGGATATGCCATAACACGGATTCTTATATTCCCTCGGTAACTGAGAAAGCATCTGAACAGGAAACACCGTCAGAAAGCGTAAGTGCAACGGATAACGAAAGACCTTCGGAATCTGTTACAGACAGCGGAAAAGAAACAACAGACAATAAAAGTTTTATAAAAGAATTCGGTCTGTATATTATTGTTGTGGCAGCACTTGTTGTTGTGGGCATAATTATAATGTTTGTGGAAAAGAAAAAGCGCAGACGCAGAAGAAACAGGAGCAGAAAATATTTATGATGAAAAAGTTATTAAAATCGTTGTTGGTAGTGGTGATGTTTTTGTGTTGTTTAGCCTGTGTCAACAGGGTGAGTGCAAGAGACAAGGACGGAGATATTGTTGTAATTATTGATCCGGGTCATGGCGGAAGGGACGGCGGTGCAGTCCAGAACGGACTTACGGAAAAAGAACTTAACTGGAATATAGCAATATCACTTAAGGCAGAACTTGAGACTTATGAAGGCGTTAAGGTATATCTTACAAAAGGATATGCTGAATGGAACTCCAATACAGGCAGAGGAAGATATGGTGTAGGACTTGGCGGAGATATTTTTATTTCATGCCATAACAACAGTGGAAGTGCTACAGCGAGAGGTTCGATAGTATTTACAACGGTAAACAGTAAATACCACGATGAAATGGGCAGACTTGCCAATCTTATTCTGGAT
>JBNMKN010000020.1:0-20314 GCA_050874365.1 Butyrivibrio sp.
AAATCATCTTTTGTAAGCTCAACTGTCTCTCCGTCAAAATTAAATGTAAGCTGTCCTTTTTCATTTAATTCATCCATTGCCGTATTTCCGTCAACTTCTGATAATGCCTGCTTAATCTTTCCGAGGAGTCTGCCATACTTAGGTCCCACTGTCTTAAGCTGTGGTTTGAAGCTGTATGAGCTGTAGGCTCTTACATCATCTGTAAACTCTACTTCTTTGACATTAAGTTCGTCTTCAATGATTTCCTTGTAGAAATCTGAAAGTTCTGCTTCAGCCTTAACGTACATCTTACCTATAGGCTGTCTGTTCTTAATGTTGGCTGCGTTACGGCATGCTCTTCCCACAACAACAATTCTTAAAACTTCATCCATATTGGCTTCAAGCTCTTTGTCAATATACGCTTCGTTGGCAACAGGGAAGTCACAAAGGTGTATGCTTTCAGGTGCTGTCTTATCTATTCCTGCAACGATGTTGAGGTAAATCTCTTCTGTCATGAACGGAATCATCGGTGCCGCAACCTTACAAAGTGTTACAAGAGATGTATACAATGTCATATAAGCATTGATTTTATCCTGTTCCATTCCTTTTGCCCAGAATCTTTCTCTTGAACGTCTTACATACCAGTTACTAAGGTCATCAACGAACTCTTCAAGAACTCTTGTTGTCTCAGGAATCTTGTAATCGTTAAGGTAAGTATCAACTGATTTAACAAGTGAATTAACTTTTGAAAGAATCCACTTATCCATTACGGATAATTTATCATATTCAAGTGTGTATTTTGTTGCGTCAAAATTATCAATATTTGCATAAAGTACGAAGAATGCATAGGTATTCCAGATTGTTCCGAGGAACTTTCTCTGTCCTTCCGTAACTGCCTTATCGTAGAAACGGTTAGGAAGCCATGGTGCCGAATTAGAATAGAAATACCATCTTATCGCATCTGCGCCGTGAGTCTGTAAAGCGTCAAACGGATCTACCGCATTACCCTTTGACTTACTCATCTTCTGTCCGTTCTCATCCTGTACATGTCCGAGAACGATTACGTTCTTATAAGGAGCTTTGTTAAACAAAAGAGTTGATTCCGCAAGTAATGAATAGAACCATCCTCTTGTCTGGTCAACAGCTTCTGAAATAAAGTCTGCAGGGAACTGTGCTTCAAAAAGGTCCTTGTTCTCAAATGGATAATGGTGCTGTGCGAATGGCATTGCGCCTGAATCGAACCAGCAGTCAATTACTTCGGGAACTCGCTTCATTGTACCGCCACATTCACATGGGAAAGTAACCGCATCAATGTATGGTCTGTGAAGCTCGATATCGTCAGGACAGTTATCAGAAAGTTCTTTAAGCTCTGCGATACTTCCGATTGAGTGCATCTTACCGCACTTGTCACACTGCCAGATATTAAGAGGTGTACCCCAATATCTGTTACGGCTGATACCCCAGTCCTGTACGTTTTCAAGCCATGCGCCGAAACGTCCTGTTCCGATAGTCTCCGGAATCCAGTTAATTGTATTATTGTTACGGATAAGGTCATCCTTAACCGCTGTCATCTTAATAAACCATGATTCTCTTGCATAGTAGATAAGTGGTGTGTCACATCTCCAGCAGAAAGGATAATCATGTTCAAACTTAGGTGCGTCAAAAAGCTTGCCCTCGGCATCAAGATCTTTTAATACTTCAGGGTCTGCCTTTTTAACGAAAAGTCCCGCATAAGGAGTCTCCTCTGTTAATTCACCCTTGCCGTTTACAAACTGTACAAACGGAAGGTCATATTTACGTCCTACCTTTGCATCGTCCTCACCGAATGCAGGTGCAATATGAACGATACCGGTACCGTCTGACATAGTTACATAAGTATCGCATGTGACGAAATGTCCTTTTTTATGCTGTTTTGCAGCCGCTTCTCCTGCACATGCGTAAAGAGGTTCGTATTCTTTATATTCAAGGTCTTTTCCTTTATAAGTCTCAAGAACTTCATAAGCAGGAGTTCCTTCTTCTCTTTCAATTCCTGAAAGAACCTTGTCAAGAAGTGCTTCTGCCATATAATATATGCGTCCGTCTGCTGCTTTGACCTTGCAGTATGTCTCGTCAGGATTAACGCAGAGTGCCACGTTACTTGGAAGTGTCCAAGGTGTTGTTGTCCATGCAAGGAAATATGCATCCTCGCCCACAACCTTAAAACGTACAACTGCTGAACGTTCTTTTACCGCCTTATATCCCTGGGCTACCTCATGTGATGAAAGAGGAGTTCCGCATCTTGGGCAGTATGGAACAATCTTAAATCCTTTGTATAAAAGATTCTTATTCCAGATTTCTTTAAGTGCCCACCACTCTGATTCAATAAAATCATTATGGTATGTTACATATGGGTTATCCATGTCAGCCCAGAATCCGACTGTACCTGAAAAATCCTCCCACATTCCTTTGTATTTCCATACACTTTCCTTACAATGCTCGATAAATGGCTCAAGACCGTACTGTTCAATCTGTTCCTTACCGTCAAGTCCAAGCATTTTCTCAACTTCAAGCTCAACAGGAAGTCCGTGTGTGTCCCATCCTGCTTTACGGGGAACCATATAGCCTTTCATTGTTCTGTATCGTGGAATCATATCCTTGATTACACGGGTAAGAACGTGTCCGATATGTGGCTTACCGTTAGCGGTTGGTGGTCCGTCATAAAATGTATATGATGGACATCCTTCTCTTAATTTCATGCTTTTTCTAAAAATATCGTGGTCTTTCCAGAGCTTTTCAACCTGTTTTTCTCTCTGAACCAGGTTAAGATCAGTAGATACTTTTTCGTACATACTATTTAGCTTCCTTTCCAAAATAATAAAAATGACCTCCGCCATTAAATTGGCAGAGGTCCTCAACTTCATTACAATCAATAATGTACTAATACCGACATACCAACATATGCGTTCTCTGTAACGGGAGAAATCCGTCATCTCTTACTCGTATATACTTTCAGATAGAAGCTCCGGAGTGATATTCGTTAAAATCCTAATCATACCGCATCACAGCAACCACGGCTCTCTGTTATTTTCGGAATATAACTACTGTCTCCATCACAGCCTTATTACTCTCCATAATTATAGTCAGTGTGAAAATAAATGTCAATTCTTACTTGGCATTGTTTTTTTAATATTTTATCTTTCTTATTTACCAAAATGTTGTATACTGTTATATATAAAATTTTATCTGAATGGAGAAAATTAATGATCAGAATAATATTGGTAGCAATTTTTTTAATTTTGTTTTCAATAATCAGTCTTATTCTATATCCTATTGAGTGGCTGATTGGTAAATTTAATAAAAAAGCCAAGGACAAGAGTTCTCTTTTTATTGTAAAGAATGCCTTTAAAGTCGTAAGATTCCTTTCCGGAACCAAAACAACGGTTATAGGCTTTGACAGAATTCCAAAGGATGAGCCTGTTCTTTTCGTAGGTAACCATAAAAGCTACTTTGATATTGTAATTTCATACTCCCTTATGCCGGGCTTAACAGGCTTTGTTGCCAAAAAGGAGCTTAAAAAGGTTCCTGTAATAAGCTGGTGGATGCGCAATCTGTACTGTCTCTTCCTTGACAGAAACGACACAAGGGAAGGTCTTAAGACAATTATTGAGGGAATTGACTACATTAAGAAGGGAATATCAATCGTTATTTTCCCTGAAGGAACCACAAGCCACACCTTGGATTTACTCCCATTTAAAGAGGGCAGTTTCAAATTTGCCGAGAAAACAGGATGTAAAATCATTCCTATGGTCCAGAATAACACAAGAGCCTGTTTTGAAAACCAGTTTCCGAAAATCAAAAAGGCACATACCGTTATCGAATTCGGTGAACCTATTGACATTAAAGCTCTCTCAAAAGAGGACAGGAAATTTATCGGTAACTATGTAAGGGACAGAATTAACGAAATCCAGTTAAAAAACGAAGAACTGGTTTAATAAATCCTTGTCTATAATTCAAAATAATGTTACAATGATATGCGATTTAAAGATATTACTAGGAGGATATGAGTAATGCCAGTCTGGGTAAGAGTAATCTTAATTGTTTTGGCCGTAATAATCGGAATTCTTATAGCATTAATTATCATCGGTAGAAAGATGCAGAAGAAACAGCAGGCTTCACAGGCAGATATTGAAGCTGCTTCACAGATTATATCAATGCTTGTCATTGACAAGAAGAGAATGAAAGTTAAGGACGCAACGCTTCCAAAGGTTGTAGCCGAGCAGATTCCAAAGTATATGCAGTTTGCAAAGCTGCCCCTTGTAAAAGCTAAGGTCGGTCCTAAGGTAATGACGCTTATAGCTGATGTTAAGGTATTTGATGCACTTCCACTCAAGACAGAAGTTAAAGTTGCCGTAAGCGGTATCTACATCACTGAAATCAAATACATCCGCGGTAAGGTTGAACCTAAGCCATTAACCAAAAAAGAACAGCGTGCTAAAGCTAAAGCAGCTAAGAAAGCGAAGTAAAAAAAATGCTCTGTCTTATGACAGAGTATTTTTTTATTCTTCTACCGCTTCAATACATATCTTTACGGCACACTCCGATACATGCTCACGGTTTACTTCAAGTCCGTACTCCAAGGTTACCTCGAGGCAATCCTCTTCCTCCCTGAAATCCATTGAGTAGGTATCAACTGCAACATTCATTTCCCCAAACGGAGTTCGGTAAAAACTGTAATTTTTTTTGCCTTTCGCAAAATACATATGGGAGGACTTATCACCTCTTGATACAAGCTCTACCTCGGTATCGGATATCTTTAAAAGGTTATTTACAACCTTTTCTGAATTTTCGTCCAACTCATCGTATTTTATGTAGTGCTTTCCGCCCTTTTTGGCATACTTACCGAAGGTTATTAATTCCACGTTGTCGGACTCCACATCCATTACTACGGTGTGAAGTCCTTCAATTCTCACTCTTACTTTATTAGTCATTTCTCGTTCCTATATCTTATGTCTTGTGAATGCCTCATTTATGAGTTCATCAACAAGCTCTTTTTTCTCTATTCCTCTGTCTGCCCAAAGCATTGGGTACATACTGATTGAGGTAAATCCCGGCATTGTGTTGATTTCGTTAAATACCACATCGTTAGTTCCGTTCTCAATAAAGAAATCAACTCTTGAAAGTCCAAAGCCGTCTACTGCTTTAAATATTCTGACCGCATCATTTCTTACTTCATCTGTTTTGCCGTCAGGTAATTCAGGATTTATAACTGTCTTAGATTCTGCATTGTTATATTTTGCATCAAAATCGTAAAAAGCTGCCGAATCCGCTGCAAGAATTTCTCCCACTCCGGAAGCCTTTACATCCGATGTTCCGAGAACCGCACATTCTATTTCACGTCCTACGATAGTCTCTTCCACAAGAATCTTTTCATCATGTTCTGCCGCAAGTCCTAATGCTTTTTCAAGCTCTGCCCTGTCTCCTGCTTTGGAAACGCCCTTAGAAGAACCTGCGTTGCTTGGCTTTACAAACACAGGATATGGTATTCTTTCCTCTATTCCGTCAAGCACTTTATCCATTTCCTTTAATTCATATCTTCTTACAGGAACATATTTTGCCTGTCTTACATCCTTAAGACCGTCCACAATCTTTTTGGTGAAAAGTTTATCCATGGATACTGCTGAGGCAACCACACCGCATCCGACGTATGGGATTCCTGCAAGTTCAAGTATTCCCTGTATTGTACCGTCCTCTCCGTATAAGCCGTGAAGTACAGGAAATACAACATCCACTTCCGTAACCTCTGCCCTGCCGTCTTCAATTTCAACAAATCCCTTATGTATTCTGTCAGGAGAAAGTATCATTGTTACCTTTCCCTCTCTCCACTTTCCGCTTTTAATATCCCCGACATTATCGGTTTTAATCCATCTGCCATCTTTGGTAATACCTACTGTTATTACATCATATTTTTCCCTGTCTATGCTTTCAATCACAGTAGTCGCAGATATACATGATATATCATGCTCTGATGACTGTCCTCCGAATAAAACTGCCACTTTAATCTTTTTCATTATAATTTCCTTCCCGGTTCCGACTAATCCAACAGCTTATTTAAAAATGTCAGATATCTGAACCTTATCACATAATTATTATCAGGTTCAGACATTGTAATGGCAAAATAAGCCTCATTAGATAATACATTTCTGAACTCATCTTTTGTATCCTCAGGAACTACCGCATAAGTAGAATCCACAAAACAAAGGGGTGGAAACAAAACACACCACCAGTTCTTTCCTTCACTGTCTCCGATATCTATTCTGAATGCTTCATATTTTCCCGCCGGAAAAACCATATCTCCGTATGTCTTGATAGGGAAATAACTTTTTTCAAAATACACACTGACTGAATAGTTATACCCCTCTTTATGAATTGTTGCAAGTGCTATTTGCTCGATTTCTTCAATGTTGTCATTCAGAACCGCCTTGGCGTCCTTTACAGAACCGCTCTTTGGAAGACACTCATCAAGATATGCTATAACTTCATCCCTGACTTTAAGCTTCAGCTCCTGGTCCTCCTCACTGTCACTGTTGGCACGCACATGAAATCTTATTATTTTACTGCTGATTTCTTTTTGTATTTTATATTCTTCAATTTTATTATATGTACGGATTCCAAGAACAGCTATCAGAAAAGCAATCGGAATTAATATAAATTTTTTACCCATGGTAACAATCCTCCTTATCTTATATTGGGATTATTACCATATTTTGTAATTTTATTCTTTTTCGGACTCAAGAGCCTCCAGAACTTTTTTCTTCTGGTTCTCAATATGTCTGCTCATAAGTTCCTCTGCTTTTTCTTCATCTCTTGCATCTATTGCGTCAATCAGTTCCTTATGCTCCTTGATTAACTGCATATAATCTTCTATTCCCTTGATATAGTCAACCCTGTATCGGAGAACCTCCGCATCAAGCATAGCCATTGTTTTCTGAAGCACCTGATTATTGGAGCCCACACATATACTGCTGTGGAATCTTTTATCCGCTTCTGTTATTTTGGTTAATGCCTTGTCCTTCAGCGCTTCTTCCATTTCACTGTTAATTTCTCTTAATTCGATAACCTGATCTTTTGTCATATACCTTGCCGCAAGTTTTACAGCCATATTTTCTATAACAAGACGTACCGCCAGAGCGTCAGCTACATCCTTGTCCGAATAATCAGCAACTTTGGCACCGCACTTTGGCATTATAACAACAAGATGTTCCTCCGCAAGTCTCTTGATTGCCTCTCTTACCGGAGTTCTGCTGACACCCAGTTCTTCCGCTAACGGTATCTCCCTTAATCTTTTATTAGGGGGATATTTTCCGTTAAGGATTGCTTCTCTTATTGTCAGATATACCGAATCCCTTAGTGATATACTTTCATAACCGTTTTTCTCAAATTCCAATCTCATCGTCCCTTACACATCCTTGCCGAAACCGGTTCTGCCACATAAGCGCTCTTAACCAGTCTGCTTTTTCTTAAATAATCATTACATTCTTTTGCCTTTTCGTAATCGGTAAATATTCCGAATACCGTAGGACCGCTGCCGCTCATAAGCGAATTAAGTGCTCCTTTTTCAATCATGACTTTCTTAATCTCACCAATCTGAGGATATTTTGCCACGGTAACAGTTTCAAGCACGTTACATAAGTTATCCGCTATTCCCGTAACATTGGCATGTGATATCGCATCTATTATCGCATCCGTATCAGGATGTACCGTGGATTCATCTAACACAAGATTCTCATATACATACTTTGTGGACACATTCACATACGGCTTTCCGATTACAAAATAACACTTCGGACATCCCGGAAGTCTTGTGAGCTTCTCACCGATTCCGCAGGCAAGTGCCGTTCCGCCCATAATGCAGTATGGTATGTCTGCTCCTATCGTAACTCCAAGTTCTTTAAGTTCTTCCTCCGTTGCATTAAGGTTATACATGATATTAATTCCCTTAAACACGGCTGCCGCGTCCGTACTGCCGCCTGCCATGCCCGCCGCAACGGGAATAAACTTAAACAAATCTATATCAAAGCCGTCCTGTATATTATATTTTTCTTTCATAATGGACGCTGCCTTATACACAAGATTATCTCCATTGACAGGAAGATATGAAAGATTGGTTTTGACATTGATTATGCCCGAATCATTTTTCTTAATATTAACCTTATCATACAGGCTTATACTCTGCATTACCATTTTAACTTCATGATATCCGTTAGGAAGTGTTCCAAGGACATCAAGACCAAGATTAATTTTGGCGTATGCTTTAAGACTTATGCTATTCATTGTTACCTCGTCTCCATAGTAAAATAACAGGTAAGAAAACACCTTACCTGTTATTATATGATGTTACTGTATTAAAAGCAATACAATTTAAGAATTATTAATTTCATTCCCGGATAAATCATGTCATTTTCAAGATTATTTGCTTCCATAATGCTGTCAGCGGTGGTATAAAAACGCTTCGCGATATTCCATAGCGTATCGCCTTCTTTTACTATATACCCTGTTATTCCGGGGATATTCTTTAATTTTTCTTTCGGAACCTTTGTCACATCGGCATTAATTACCGCCGGTGTGGTTGTTGTGCTCTTTGCCATAATTTCCATTTTGATTGTGCCGTTCACGGAAATTTCCTTATCAGATATCCTTTTGGAACTTAATGATATGTTATTTACTTTTCCACAAAGTTCACTGTCTTTTTCATATTTATCCATACTGACCTGGTGGCTGAAGGGGATATCATGGTTGCTTACGGTAATCGGAGGCATTGCTTCTTTATCCTCCGTCATTATCTGAACCGATATTGTACCCTCAATATCAACTTTATTATCTTTTTGTGTTATTTCGTCTACAACAACATCACCGCAGGTATAGATTATCTTCCCGCCGTCTTCATTTTTGATTCTCTCGTTTATATCTATGTCTATGACTTTGTTTTCTACAAGTCTTTCGTATTCCAGTTTCTCCGTTTTGGGTGTAATCTCATATCCCGGTGCATATATATCGGTTAAAAGGCTTACATCCTCATTTCTGTATCCGCATATATCAAGAGTCATGATAATTTCGCCGTCAAAAATTCTTGTTTCTCCGTTGCCGTCATTACGGGATATAAGGCTCTTTTCGCAGGAAACAATATTGATATCGTATACATCCTCCTGTCTGCCGTTACTTATATCAAGACTTCCGCTGAATGGAACCATATTGTCATAGTAATTCAATTCGCCTCCGTTTTCACCCTGATATATTACGAAAAAGCTCAGATTGCCTTTTACATCTATCCTGCCGTCAGCCGGCGTGAAGCACAAATCTTTTACCCGCAGTTCCTGCCATACTATCTCACCTATATTTGACATTCCCTGATTAATATTAACGGATTCCCTAATACGAAAAGTATCTTTTCTGTTGGCGATAAGCTTCATCATCCTGACTTCAAGCCGCTCATCCCTTACATTATCCATTTCAATCTTTTTAATTACTTCCCTGTCATATATCTCTTCCGCC
Organism: Butyrivibrio sp.; assembly: GCA_050874365.1. Lineage (GTDB taxonomy): Bacteria > Bacillota > Clostridia > Lachnospirales > Lachnospiraceae > Eshraghiella. The sequence goes on from JBNMKN010000020.1 coordinate 9,508, forward strand.
GATACGGTGACAAGAACTACCGCTCTGACGCTGATTTTATGGGAACTTATCACTGATATTTTCATATCCATAAGATTAGCTTTACATCTCACTATATCCTGACCTGTGACCCCTGCCATTGCAGCCGTCTCTTCAAAATTGGCTTTGCCGTAATATGACTGGCAGTTTCCGCCGCTATTGTAAAGCAGTCCAAAATACAGACACATTCCGATACTGACCCTGTCTTCCATAGGTCTTACTTTTTCTATACACACTTCTCCCATATCTTTGATTTTATAATCCATGCCGGGCTTACCCTCAGGGATTGTAAAATCTTCGTCTACAGTCGCTGAAAATACCATTTTCCCCTTACTTTTGTTCATATGTAAGTTATCTTTAATCAATTCCATAAAAAATACTCCCACTTTCTCATTCTAATTAATAATATGAGAAAGCAGAAGTATTTATGCTTATTCAAATACAATTTTTTTGTCGGTATATTCTATTTTGATAACTATGTAAGGGCAGGTTTTCATTTTATTGACAGGCTCTGATGCCTGTGGTCCGACTAACGTGGTGTGAAAAAAAATCTCATCCGACGTTTCCGCAAGACTGTCTACCCTTATGCTGTATCCCCCTGTGGGCATGGTACCGTATCCCCGCATTATATACAGATAACCGTCCATACCGTAAGACATGGTAAATTCTCCTGCCTGTTTTTCTTCAATGATACCTTTGATTTCATCGGGCATATCTTCTTTCGGAACAACGGTAAAATCCATATCCGTCCTGCCCTCGTTCTTTGCAGATTTGCCTGAGCAGCCTGTAAAAACCATTACAAGCAGGGCAAAAATAAATACTAATCTTTTCATATAACTCCCCCCTGTTTACATTATATACCGTTTATATTATTTTATTCTATTTGTCTGTGAAATCGTAAGTAACGTCATCGGCTCCGTCAGCAAGATTTACCGTATAGCTGTTTATCTTGGTTCCGGAAAGGATGGATATAATGTGTTCACCTGTTACAAGCGGAAAACTTACCGGTGCAACGCCTTTATATGTGCCGTCAAAATATACAACTGCATTGGCAGGTCCTTTTACAGTTACTTTGTTCTTGGAACTTACATACGTCTCTCCCTCTACCTTAGTTGTAGTAGGTTCTTCTGAAGATGTTGTTTCATTATCTCCCTTTGTCATGGATATATTGACTGTCATATATCTGCTTTCAACGTCCACGACCTGTTTATAGTCAGAATATCCTTCTGCATGAACCACAACGTTATGCTTGCCGTTCTTAAGCGTAATAATTGAAGAGTAATCGTAAGCCATTCCGTCTATGTACAAGGACGCACCCTGTACGTCTATTATGAACCTTACATTACCTGTCTGGGTAACGTTGGCAGGAACATCCGAAAAATCCACAACCGTCTCTTTACCTCTTTCCACGGTTATTTTCTTTTCCGACTTGTAGTCGCCGTTTACTACCTCCAGAAGATATTCGCCCTCCGTAACGGGAAGAAGCATATCAGGCTCAATTCTTCTCGCAAGAACGTTGCCTACATTAATTAGCTCGCCTATAAAAAGACTGTCTCCCGTGAGTGATACATAGCCGTGGCCTTTTTCAACCACTATGGAAACCACCTGATTCTTATAGCCTCTCACAACCAGTTGGTCCATTGTATTATTAAGCTCTGTAATGTCAATCTCTTCATCACCGGATAATACAACAATGCTGTCGGTATAATAATACATTGTCTGACCTATTTTAATTGCACCGTCATTATCGTTAATTGCAAAAGTTGTTACTTTGGAATTTTCCCATACGTCCTTTGACGGAGACACCTGAATACTGCTTATCTCAAAACTGTCATTATATACTATATCAACCACATCGCCTTTGCGAATCTGCTCTGATGAAAGTACACTCTTATTGCGGCTTAAAAAAGAAGTTCCGTTGGTGTAACGATATGTCTCCTGTGCTCCGTTTTCAACATTTACAAATGTGAGCTTCCTGTTTTCCGTATCATTATCCCTTACAACTGCTGTCGCATTGTATGCTCTGACTTCGGTTGTCTTTTCGATATGATTGGTCTGTTTCTTCGGCGGTGTCTGTGATGTGCAGGCAGTGACCGTTGTAATTAATATTGCTGCCGTTAAAAGTAAAATATATATCTTTAATTTTCTCATAAGTTCTCCAATTAATTTGATACGGTGATTATACCATAATATTTTAATGTATAGTAGCTATAAAATTTTTTCTTGCGCTGTTCATTTCGATGAGTTTTTCGAGTTTTTCAAGATTTTTTACCGGAAAAAAGGATTTTCTTGCATTATAGTAACCGTTCATCAGCTTCCAGTATTTTTCGGGAAAAGCAAAAAAGATATACAAAAGCTCCATTTTCTCGCTGTCAAGCCTTATTACTCTGTCATATTCCGTAAACATCCCATATCCGATTTTAATATCCCAATTATTTTTTTCAAGGATTTTCCTCATAAACGTATATAAATCTTTTAACTGAAACCCATAACACATTTTCTCAAAATTACTTATGACACCTAACGTATCACCGTATCCGATATTATGATAGTTAAAATTACCGTGGCACAGCTTTTCTTCAACATGATTTCCGCTAAAAAAATCATCCGCAAAATTTATCGTACTTTCAACTTCCGGAATAAACTCGCCAAATGATTTTGATGCCATCATTTCAAATTTGTTTTTCTCATATATGGTTCCCAGATATTTTTTAATTCTTGCAAGCTCCCGTCCTTTTCTCGCATATTCTTCCCTTATCGGCCGCTCCGTATATTGTTTTTCCGCTTCACATTCCATAAGCTCTTTATGTAAAAAAGCAAGGTTTCTTACAGCCGACATAATATCCTCATAAAATTTTATATCACAATCCCTACAGGGATACCATCTTTTGAGAACATATCTGCCCCCTGTTTCACTCTCCGTAACATAGCTGCCCTCCTTGTTTTTTTCGTAGGCATCTACGTTAATAACCCCACTTTCATTCAGTTTTTCCAACACCGGGGCACACCACTCCAGATGTCTCCCGCTGCCTATGTAATTTTTTAAAACCCTGGGACCCTTATCGGTATCAACCATAATAACGCCTCGCCCCTTATAAGTCCTCTTTACCTCAAAATCATATTTTTCTAATACATCAAGTCCTCTGTCTGCCATAAAAAAACCACCTAAATATTTGTAGCTTTCTAATCTTATGATTAAAAAGGCTCAAATATGAAGATGGTTGTCAAAAAGATATTTTTTTGTATTGTGTTCAGGGGCGTCAAGAACGTCATCAAGCATGCTTTTTAAAATTACTCCAAGCTCTTTTCCGGGTCGTATTCCGGTCTGAATCAAATCATTGCCCGTTACGGCAAGTTCTTTTAATGTAAGGCAGTCTCCATTCTCAAGAATTTCCTTAAAAAGTTCTTCCTGTCTCTTAACTGCCATAGCTTTATCCCTGTCATCGGCTGCCATATAAAATTCATATTCAAATCTCAATGCCATTTCATACATGGCTACCCCACAGGAAGATGCCTGATGCCTGATTAACGTTTTATCTTCCGTTACCTCCATTCCGTGCATATCTACAAGCCTGCCTGTATTATCTATCGTGTTATTGTCTAATTTCAATTCACGTAGAACAGCTACCGTTCTTTTTCTTCCAAGTTCATACAAAACAGCCCCGTAACGGTATACAAGGTCTTTTGGCAGCCTTATTAACAGCTTCATGGCTGTTTCTTTATCAGGAAGGTCATTAAGTGCTGAAAAAACAACCTCCGTTATTCCAAGCTCCATAGCTTTCATAAGGTAATCCGGATGGTCTGAGAGAAGTATTTTATTAAGCTCTGTATGGATTCTTTCTTTGCTGATTTTGCTTATGGTTCCCGCTAATTCCTTAACGGCTTCTGCTGTCTCCTCTGCTATTTCATATCCAAGCTGTGCGGAAAACCTTACTGCCCTCAGCATACGGAGTGCATCCTCTGTAAATCTTTCTTTAGGATTGCCCACACACCTTATTACCTTCCGCTCTATGTCGCCTTTTCCGTCAAACATGTCCACAATACCCTGACTGTAATTATACGCCATGGCATTAATGGTAAAATCACGCCTTTTTAAATCCTCTCTGAGATTAGATGTAAATTCAACGTTTTTGGGATGTCTGCTGTCCTCGTATTCTCCGTCAATCCTGTAGGTTGTAACTTCATAACCTTCATCACCCATCATAACGGTAACGGTTCCGTGTTCTATGCCTGTATCCACCGTTCTGCGGAAAAGTTTTTTGACTTCCGAAGGTCTTGCCGAAGTGGTTATGTCCCAGTCTCCCGGAACACGACAAATAATGCTGTCGCGGACACAGCCCCCGACAGCATATGCTTCATATCCATATTCAGTTAATCGTGTAATGATGTAATCAACATCCTCCGGTAACTTAATATACATATTCTGTTCCTTAATATGCTTTGCCCCAGTAAACCATCTTTGTTGCAGGCTTGCCGCAGCATACGCATACATCACTTAATTTTTCCTGATTAAATGGCATACAACGGCTTGTTGCTGTTGTATCCTCTTTAATCTTGTTTTCACATTCTTCATTGCCGCACCACATAGCCTTAACAAATCCAGGCTTGTTGGCAACTGTCTGCTTGAATTCCTCGTAATCAGTTGCCACATAAGTATGTGCGTCTCTGTGTTTTCTTGCTCTTTCAAGCATTTCAACCTGCATTGTATCAAGAATTTCTTTAACCTTAACATCAAGCTCGTCTATTGACACAACTGTCTTTTCTCTTGTATCTCTTCGTACAATGACTGCCTGATTAGCTTCAATATCCCTAGGTCCCATTTCTATTCTTACAGGAATTCCTCTCATCTCCTGTTCAGAGAACTTCCAGCCCGGATTCTTGTCGCTGTCATCAACTTTAACTCTTAATCCTGCATTAATAAGTTTTTCTTTAACTTCCGCTGCTTTCTCAAGAACTCCAGCCTTTTTCTGCATAACAGGGATAATATCAACCTGTACAGGTGCTACTCTTGGAGGAAGTACAAGTCCTGAATCATCACCATGAACCATAATAAGCGCACCTATAAGTCTGGTGGTCATTCCCCATGATGTCTGGTGTACATATTTTAACTTATTGTCCTTATCTGTATACTGGATTCCGAAAGCCTTGGCAAAACCGTCACCAAAGTTATGGCTTGTTCCTGACTGTAATGCTTTTCCGTCATGCATAAGTGCTTCGATAGTATATGTTGCTTCGGCGCCCGCAAATTTTTCTTTATCTGTCTTACGGCCTCTGATAACAGGAATAGCAAGGAAATCCTCGCAGAAATCAGCGTATACGTTAAGCATCTGCTGTGTTCTCGCCTCTGCCTCTTCTGCTGTTGCATGGGCTGTATGTCCTTCCTGCCACAGGAATTCCCTTGAACGTAAAAACGGTCTCGTCTCTTTTTCCCATCTTACAACAGAACACCACTGGTTATATACCTTTGGTAAATCCCTGTAGGACTGAATCTCATCCTTATAGAAATCACAGAAAAGTGTCTCAGATGTAGGTCTTACACACATTCTTTCCTGAAGAGGATTAAGTCCTCCGTATGTTACCCATGCTACTTCCGGTGCAAATCCTTCAACATGGTCTTTTTCTCTCTGTAAAAGGCTTTCAGGGATAAACATTGGCATATATACGTTTTCAACGCCTGTTTCTTTAAATCTCTTATCCAGCTCTGCCTTGATATTTTCCCATATTGCATATCCGGCAGGTTTAAAAATCATACATCCCTTTACACTGGAATATCCCATTAACTCTGCTTTTTTAACTACGTCTGTATACCACTGGGCAAAATCCACATCCATTGATGTAATTGCCTCTACAAATTTCTTATCCTCTGCCATTATTCTAATCCTTTCAAACAATTATATTTCATGATACGTCTCTGCTTTATAAAAATATCCGAGATCATCTAATCTTCTGCCAAACCATATACTCTTTTCTTCATTTTCTCCTCTTTTATAAAAATTCATGTCAAGATCAGGATCGAATGAATATCTGTCTCCGTTAAGATTTACATAGAGCCAGCAGTGTGGCGTAACTCCTCCGCCATAGGATGGAACATTACCTGTTACAAGGTGTGCGTCATAACCCAGTGCTCTCATCATAAACATAAATGCAGCCGAGTAATTATAACAGCAGCCCTGCCCTGAATTGAGAAGGTCTGTTGCCCATAACACTTCCTTCGGTGTTGTATTAACATCAGAAGATGAATAAGCCCCTGTATTGGCATCCATTCCTCTGTTATATGTAATATTGTCCACAAGGTAAAGATAACAGGTCCATACCTTTGCATAGTTATTCATATCTTCCGTAAGGATTTCAGAAAACAACTTATCTATCAGACCATCAAGCTCAGAATAACCTGATTTTTTAGGATTAACAGGTTCACTCATAAGAAGTGAATACACCGTAACAGGCTTGCTTTCCGGTTCTGTAGGTACAGGTGTTGTCGGCTCCGGTGTCGCAGGTTCCGGGGTTGTTGTTTCCGGTGTCTCAGGCACCGGTTCATCAATAATTGTTGATGTCTCTGTCTCTGATTTGGATATTTCATCTGATTGTCTGTCATCAGTAACCGTCGGGTTATCTCTCTTCTTTCCGCATCCTGCAACACACAAGGAGAGCACCGTTACCATTACAAGAAATACCGCAAGCATCTTTCTCTTCATCGTTATACCTCTATATAAAAAATTTATTTGTTGTCAGTATCTATGGCACAGCCAAAATATTTTAATGTGTCATTAAGGAAGAAGAAATATATATACTTGTCGCCTTCCTCATAATATTTGTACATATTGCCTGTCTTAACATAGTTATCACCGTAAGCTGCCACTACTTCATCAACAGTCGCACCTACAGTAATACCCTTATCGGTGCTGAATCTGTCTGACGATATACTGAGATCCTGAATAAAATCTCCTGATTTGGCAGGATAAGTACGGACTTCAAATCCGTCATAAGTATATACCTTATCCATTCCGTCAAAATAACAGCTTGCAGCCTCTGTATATTTTACAGGTTCTCCAAGTTCTTTATATGCTCCGGAAAAATCTGTTCCGGGAATAATCTTTATATTATTAATTGTATATGACACCTGTGCACTGTTGTCATCATTCTTTGTCGGTGTCCCACTATCTGACTTACCACAGCCTGCTAAGATAAACATAACAGCCAATAACGTCACTGCAAATCTTTTCATGCTTTTTCTCCTATGCTTTATTCAATAATATGATTATACACAAATTATTCAAGATTTCAAGCAATACCATTTATATATGCTTCCTTACTGCACACTGTATTCAAGAAGATTTTTGATATTTCTCTCAACAATTTCCACCACAATTACATCATATTCCTCAACAGATGACATATCATACGGTACAGCCCTTGAAACAGTTACATTTTTGAAATCATCTGCAAAGAATTTATAAAGTGCATTTCCAAATGAATCCCTGTATAAAAGAGCATTTCCTGTTTTATCGTCATTTTCTGTGGTAATCATTAAATCATCCACGCCCATAAATCTTGATGTGTACTCAAAATTTTCTGTATTTTCAAAATAATACTGTGTGTCTTTCTTTGTACCCTCCGGAAACAGCATATCATATAAGTCTCCATCAAAATCCATAGCTTTACTGTACGATATATTTCTGTAATCTGTAGCATTTATTCCAGCTTTATCCATAATTTCCCTATATGCTATTGATGCACCGAGGTTGTTCCAATGGGAGTCCAGTTTATGATACAGTGCCACTCCGGGATATGTGTTATCCTCCTTAAATAATTTCTTAAGGTCAGTATATGCGACATCCCTCAAAGATAATTCATTTATGAGTTTCTCATAATTACCGTCTGCATGATTTTCTACATAATAATATGGCATATATTTTCCGTATATTTCCATCTTATTGGGTGCTATTACAAAAACAAACTTTTTACCTGCTTCTTCACACTTCTCTGACATCGCTTCTACATAGTCTGCAATTTTTATAATTTCTTCATCAGAGAGAACATCCTCTCCTGTATAATCGTGAAGCGCACTGTTATAAAACAGCCATCCATCCTTGCCTGCAATTACACTGTCTTCTCCCGATTGTTTAAAAACATTATATTTTACAATATTATTCATATTAATAAACTTGCTCCGGAAGCCGAAATTTGCGGAAAAATACTTATCAAATTCATCACTGAAAGAACTGTAAGACGAAGGTTTAAATTCAACTTTCTCCTCTTTTGCCGGACTGTTGCTTTTTCCTATAAATGTCTTAATCCCGATTGTGATAAGCAATCCGAATATTCCCACAACATATGCTGTTTTCAGTATTTTTTTTATCTTCATACCTGCCACCTTAAAACCTGAAATAGATAAACGGATTATATGAATCTGCCGCCAGTCCCATTATACATAATACAAGGATGGCAACAACCGCAATATATGATAATCCATTAAGAATATTATGGATTTTTCTGTCCTTTAATGCTCCCGATATACATGGCACAACCGGGGTACAGGCAATAATGCCTGCTACAGCCGTAGCAATAAATACAGGTGTTAAAAATCCCATAAATACCGTATACGATGAAGAAAGTGACGTAAATGAGAACATTCTTCCGATATATGAAAACGCATAGCCTACACTGTCTGCCCTGAATATAACAAATCCGGTTATAACCACAAGCATTGTATATATATATGACAGTACATTAAAACACCTGCCGTTATTCTTTTTGTCTTTGGTTATAACGGTTTCAATACACATAAATACACCATGTAATATTCCCCAGATAAGGAAAGTAAAGTTGGCGCCATGCCATATTCCCGTACATATAAATACTATCATTGTGTTAAGTATTTTCCTGACTAATCCCTTGCGGTTACCCCCAAGAGGGATGTAAAGATATTCCCTGAACCATGAAGTAAGTGACATATGCCATCTTCTCCAGAAATCCCTTACAGAGCAGGCGGTATACGGATAATTAAAGTTCTGCGGAAAATCAAATCCCAGCATGCTTCCAAGTCCAAGTGCCATGTCAGAATATCCCGAAAAGTCGAAGAAAATCTGAAGCGTATAGCAGACTGCTCCAAGCCACGCAAGCCTCATATCTATTGCCGATGTGTTCATTGAAAAAACGCTGTCTGCAACGTAGGCAAAAGAATTTGCAAGTAACATCTTCTTTGCCAGACCTACTATAAACTTTCTGATTCCGTTCGTAAGTCCGTCAAGAGTTACATTTCTCGACTTAATACTATCTTTAATTGAATTGAACTTAACAATGGGGCCCGCAATAAGCTGTGGAAAAAGGGATATATATAGAAGCACATCAAAGAAGCCGACGTCTTCACGTTCCTCTTTGCGATATACATCTACAACATAAGATATTGCCTGAAATGTATAAAATGAAATTCCTATAGGCATGGTAATATCCGGTATCTTAAAATTGCATACCGGAATAAGATTAATTGTCTGTACTATAAATCCTGTATATTTAAAAACAACAAGCAGTCCGATATTGATGACTACCGCAACGGCGAGCAATGCCTTGCTTTTTCTTACGGAAAGGATACGCCCGAACACATAATTAACAGCTACCGAACCTATTAACAATGCAATGTAGACAGGCTCACCGTAAGCATAAAAAATAAGACTGGCAGCAATCAATAGCCCGTTTCTTATTTTATTATTTTTAATAACTGTATGAAGTAAAATCACAACCGGCAAAAACATGAACAAAAAAACTGCCGAACTGAATACCATAATTACCCTCCTGATAATCTATCAATATGGACATTATATAGTTATTTATCCTTAACCACAAGTTTTTTTATTACTATATCCGATATTTCTTTGATAAGAATTAACGCTATGGGACCCGTAAACACCCCCATTACTCCAAACAGTTTAAGTCCCGCATATATTGTGATAAGCATAACGGTAGGCGACATTCCGAATTTATCTCCCATAAGCTTAGGCTCAAGAAACTGTCTGGTATAATAGCATATAAGATATAAAATCATAATCATTGACGCCTGTCTTATTTTGTGCATAAACAAAAGGACTAATGCCCATGGTAAAAAAATTGTACCGGTTCCGAGAATCGGCAGTGCATCAACAAAGCCTATTACTATACCTAACAGCAATGCATACGGATTTTTCATAATAAATAATCCCACACAGCAAATCACACTGGTTATGGTCATAATTATAAGTTCTGTTTTAAGGTAATTTCCAAGTACCGTTTTAAGACGTCTGCCAAGATATATTATCTCTTTTCCAAAAATATTCTTCTTAACGGAACTTCTTATGGAGGACATGTCTCCCGAAATAAATACGGTTGCCATTATAAAAACCGCCACTCCCGTAAACACCATGGTAAAACCTGAAATATACCCCCGTGAGTTATCTACAACGCCCGAAACTATTTTTTCATTTATTACCCTGATATCCATATTAAGGTTAAATGGCAGCTTATATTCTTCGATTTTATTAATGAAATCATATACCTGCTTAATAAGTATCTTTCCGCCGTAGCACACAAAGAGACATAACAACGCCATTGCTGCAAGAACAATTACAAGTGTTCCTATGCTTCTTTTTATATGACACTTTTTCTCAATGAATGTTACCGGTCTGTCCACCAGCACAGAAATAATCAGTGCAATAATAAATGGTGCAACAACCGGAAGCATATACTTGAATACAAGGTATATAACGCCGCTTACCACCGTAAATACACCGAGAATCTTTAGTTTAATCATATAATC
>JBNMKN010000021.1:0-19703 GCA_050874365.1 Butyrivibrio sp.
CTTTTATAGTAAATTCTTTCCCTATGACAATGAAATATGCAGTGTTTTCAGTTTTGCCTGCTCTCTGATTATATTCTGGAGTTCCATTATATCCGTTGTTGTCCTGCTTTTCATTTCAAGACTGTTCCTTTTTATAATCAGGAGTGCATCATTAACTGCTTTTTCCCTGTCTTTATTATCTGCATCTTCTTCAAGAATATTGGTATTAAGTATCCTTGCCACCTCGTTATGTTCATCATCTCCGCTGAAATAATTAAGAATTGCTCCGGGATTGAACGTTCCGTTTGAAAGATTTTCAAACATTATTCCCGCCACATCCCTGTATATTCCTTCGGTGAAATCTCCGGGTGAAATATAATCTGCTATCTTATTGTAAATTCCGGTATCATCCGCAATAAATGTAAGCAGCATACGCTGTGACTTGTCGATACCGTTTTCCTTTTCACGTTTTTCACGCTTTGGCTTTTCACTCACTTTAATGCCTGCAGCCGTTGCGGCATACTTTGCAACAAGTTTTCTTAAGGAATCCGCACTTATAAAATACTTTGAAGCTACCGCTTCTATATAGTTATTTCTTTCTATTTCCTCTTCAAATGCTGCCAGTTTAACCGATACTTCATTGAAAAAAGAAGTCTTTTCCGCAGGGTCATTAAGGTCATAGCCTCTCTCAAGAATCCTGACTTCATATAAAAAACTGTTCTCTGCGTCATCAATTCTTTTTTGAAATGCATCCGCACCGTAAGTCTTAATAAATTCATCCGCATCCTTGCAGGGTTCCATATTAATGACTTTAGTTCTTAATCCGGCGTTTCTGAATATGCCTATGGCACGAAGGGACGCCTTCGTTCCCGGTCCGTCACTGTCATAACACACAAGTACGTCCTTAACATATCTCTTTATAAGGTTAGCCTGTCCCTCCGTCAATGCCGTACCAAGGGATGCAACCGCCTGATTAAATCCTGCCTGGTGCATGGATATGACATCCATATAGCCTTCACATATTATTATGTTATTCTTTCGTGAATTCTTAGCCACATTAAGTCCGTAAAGATTACGTCCTTTATCAAATACCGTTGTCTCAGGTGAATTAAGGTATTTAGGCTGTCCTTCACCCATGACACGTCCGCCGAAACCAATTACTTTATTGTTGGTATTAATTATAGGAAACATGACACGGTTCCTGAACCTGTCATGCACGCCCTTTTCATCATAAATGAAAAGTCCTGTTTCCTTCATTTGTGTGTCGTTATAGCCTTTATTCTTAATATAACGATACAAATCATCACTCTTTATCCCGGAAACACCAAGTCCGAAGGATATAATCGTATCGTTTGAAAGTTCTCTTTTGGTAAAATAAGCTCTTGCCTTAGTGCCTGTCTCCGTCTCCAGAAGATAATGATAATATCTTGCCGCCTCCTTATTGATATCATACACGATATTCTTAAGATCCGACCTCTTTCTCTCTTCAGCCGACATCTGGACATCCGGCAGTTCAATGCCTGCCCTGTCTGCAAGCTCCTTCAGTGCTTCCGAAAAAGTCAGGTTATCGTACTTCATCAAAAAAGAAAAAACATTGCCGCCTTCGCCACATCCGAAGCAATAAAACATCTGCTTATTGGGTGAAACGGAAAATGAAGGTGATTTCTCATTATGGAAAGGACAAAGTCCAAAATAAGAGCTGCCTTTTTTTTGTAATTTAATACGGGAAGAAACAATGTCCACAATATCATTCCGGGACCGTATTTCTTCCACCAAATCATCTGGAATATACATATATACCTCTGATATTACTTATTCCATGATACCGGAATAAATATTTTTTTGAAAATACTGATTGCATACTGATCGCTCATACCTGCTATGTAATCGCAGACTATTCTTTCCCTGCTTTCGTTTCTCTCAAGTGATATCTTCCGGAAGGTCTCCGGAATCTCCTCAAAATGTTCATTGAAATAATAGTACATCTCCTTAAGCATCTTGGAAGCCTTGATTTCTTCGCTCTTGGCTACGGGATTAGTGTATACATTGGTGAACATAAACCTCCTAAGCTCGGTCATTGCTTCACCTATATCATCTGACATACATATATCGTCTTTATCCATGCTTTCGTAAATTACATCATGTATGAGGGTATTAAGACGCTCCTTGGTAGAATGTCCCAGAATATTCGTATAAATATCGGGAATATCATCCTCATTGAGTATTCCGCCTCTGATTGCATCGTCAATATCATGGTTGATATATGCAATCTTATCGGATATTCTTATAACCTTACCCTCAAGAGTAAACGGATGTCCGTCCGTCCTGTGATTGAGAATACCATCCCTTACTTCTTTGGTAAGATTAAGTCCCATACCGTCTTTTTCCAATAGTTCAACAACACGTATGCTCTGTTCAAAATGTCTGAATCCAAACGGACATACTTCATTGAGTACCCTTTCTCCGCAATGCCCGAAAGGTGTATGTCCCAAATCATGTCCGAGTGCTATAGCTTCCGTTAAATCCTCATTAAGCCTGAGTGCTTTCGCTATCGTCCTGCCTATCTGGGATACCTCAAGGGTATGTGTGAGTCTTGTCCTGTAATGGTCACCCTCAGGTGATAAAAAAACCTGCGTCTTATGCTTAAGCCTTCTGAATGCCTTGCAATGAAGTATTCTGTCACGGTCACGCTGGTATACCGTCCTTATATCACATTCCGTCTCCGGCACATCCCTGCCGAGGCTCATAGAACTAAGTGACGCATACCTGCTTAAACTTTCTCTTTCGCGTTGTTCTATAGTTTCTCTAACGTTCATAAACTGTCACCATTATCAGTATTCTACGCCTTTTGCAAAAATCCTTTATTATGAATTTAACATATCTATAGCCATGATATATCCGTTAAGTCCCTGTCCTACAATCTGTCCGTCACATACAGGTTCCGTTACGGAAATATGCCTGAATTCTTCTCTTTCGTTTACATTTGATATGTGTACTTCAATTTTTCTGATATGGCTTACGGAAGCAAGTGCATCCCTTATGGCATAGCTGTAATGTGTATATGCACCGGGATTGATTACAATTCCGTCCGTTCCGTTAAAATACGCCTCTTGTATTTTATCGATTATCGCACCTTCGTGATTGCTCTGATAACATTCCACTTCTATATTTTTTGATTTGCAATAATCGTTAATCATATTAACAAGATATTCATAGTTCTCGTTACCGTATATATTTTTCTCCCTGATTCCGAGAAAATTCAGGTTAGGTCCGTTAATTACCAATATTTTCATTATCAATTTCTTCCTTTATAATTTTTACCACGTCAGCACATTGAAGACCGTCGGTTTCAACAATCACATCCGCTGTCTGCTCATATATTGCCTGTCTTTTTTCCATGAGGGAAACTATTTTTTCGTGAAGGTCCCCGCCCTTTAACAAGGGTCTTTTTTTATCACCTGACAGCCTTGCCTCCAGAGTGGACACCTCTGCTTTAAGGTATACCACCGTTCCCAGTGTATGCAGAAGTTCCCTGTTGGCTTCTTTTACAGGAAGTCCTCCGCCTACGGATACAACCGCATTATCTTTATATTTATCAATAAGCGTTTTTATACATTCCGTTTCAAGGTTTCTGAAATATTCTTCGCCTTTTTCGAAAAAAATATCGGAGATTTTTTTATTCTGTTCTTTTTCTATGTACCAGTCCGTATCTATATGCTTAAGTCCGTATTTATCGGAAAGTTTCCTTCCTATCGTGGACTTTCCGGAACCCATAAATCCTATCAAAATAACATTCTTCATGACTATTTAAGCGTCCTTTCCATCATATCAAGAACTTTATCCGCAAGACTTTTTGGCACCTTGACGTTATTCCACAGCTCAAATGCTGCAATACCCTGATATAAAAGCATCTTAAGACCATTATAAGCCCTTGCACCCGACTCTTTACATAACTTCATAAACCTAGTCTCAGCCGGGTTAAAAATAATATCAACTCCTGCTTCAACAAGTTCATAAAATTCTTTATCATACAAAGGTGCGTCATCATTATGAGGATAAAGTCCGCAGCTTGTTGTCTGGATTACAGGGTATTTTCCTTTTGGAATAAGTCCGTAATCGGATATTGCCAAGGGAACAACCACATCACCGAAGTGCGAATTAACTTCATCAGCAAGTTTTTGGGCTTTATCAAAGGTTCTGTTTAAAAGATATATCTTTGCGGCACCTTTATCGGCACAAATATATGTTATTGCATTGGAAGCTCCGCCCGCTCCGAGAATTATAATCTCTTTATCTTTTATAATGACATTTTCTTCTTCAAGCTCACGGTAAAGTCCTATCGCATCGGTATTATAGCCTTTATAACCGCCGTCAACTCTAACAAGTGTATTGACTGCACCGATTTTGGCAGCCAGAGGGTCAATATCCGCAAGTTCTTTTATAACCTCACACTTATGGGGCACCGTAACATTCATTCCGAGTATGTCAAAAGCATCCGCTCCTGCCACAGCCTCGTGAAGCTTGTCTTTTTCTACTTTAAAAGCCGTGTAGCAGAGATTAATTCCAAGTTCCTCCGCTAAAGTATTATGTATCATTGGCGAAAGGGAATGTCCAACCGGATTGCCAATGAGACAACAAAGACGTGTTTTTGCATCCATGCCGTTTATCTCCTTTTAATCTTTCTTTTATAAAAAAACAGGACTATTTTTTCAAGTTTTCTCTTTAAAACAATCTGTATTTCTTCTTTTTTGTTAATAGGCTTAACAAGTATTGATGGAATACCCGTTCTGTTAGCCCCGTATACATCCGTAAATATCTGGTCACCGATAAAATATGTGCTGCTTATATCAGTACCCATTATTTCCATTGCTTTAATATAATTTGCTTTTTTAGGTTTTCCAGCCTTAAAAATATACCTTGACCCTACAAGATTGGCAAATGGCGCAACCCTCGGTTCTTTATTATTGGATATGATACAGGTATCTATTCCCATTTCATGCAGTTTTTTAAAAAGTGCAACCGCTTCCTCCGTTGCCGGTGCTCCGTGGGGAACAAGGGTATTGTCAACATCAAAAATAATGCCTCTTAAACCTTTTTTATACATATATTCATAATCGATTCCGTATGCGGAATCAACATACATAGAAGGGTAAAATTTAGAAAACATCATCTGTCCTTTCAAAAAAGTCCCCCGGCAGTTAATCCAGGGGATAATATTATTGTAAAAACTTTTTCAATTCATTCATAAATGTATTAACATCTTTAAATTCTCTGTATACGGAAGCAAATCTGACATAGGCTACCGCATCTATATCCTTTAATTTGTCCATAACCATTTCTCCAATAACGGATGTTGGAATCTCCTTTTCATCCATATTGAAGAGGCTTGTCTCTATCTCGTTGACAAGACGGCTTATGGTATTAACGGACACCGGCCTTTTATGGCAGGACCTTAAAATTCCGTCCTGAATCTTATCCCTGTCATAAGGCTCTCTGTTATTATCCTTCTTAATAACAACAAGTGGAACCGTCTCTATCTTCTCATAAGTGGTAAAACGCTTACCGCATATATCGCATTGTCTTCTTCTTCGTATACAATTATTATCCTCGGCAGGTCTTGAATCTATAACCTTGGTATTCTCTTCACCGCAAAAGGGACACCTCATAGCGTATCCTCCTTTAACAAATATACTTGTATAAGTATACCAAAATCATGATATTTTGAAAAGAACTTTTTCTTCGCATACATTTACAAGGATAACATCGGGACCTATCTTACATATACACTCATAGGGAATTATATACTCATCCTCCCTGCCGAAAAATCCAAATACCTTTGAGGGTCCCGGCACAATTATTGCAAGTATTTTTCCCGTATACAAATCTATATCAACATCAATTACACAACCTAGGATTTTGCAGTCATTTGAATTAATTACTTCCTTATCCTTCAAATCACAGATACGCATAGTTTACCTCTGTCAAATCCTGTTACAATAGTATATGTGATAATTCCGTAAATGTTAAAAACTCCTGACAATATCCGTTATACATCTGAAAACAAAATATTGTCAGGAGATTATTTTAATTATTGTAATCGTCTAAAGTCTTATCCGTATATATAAGACCGTATATTTTACTTATGTAGTAAGAAAAATCAATACCGATGTGGGATTGTTTATTAACATTAATGTATTCAAACTTCTGGTCCGGAACACCCCAGGAAATCACATCATATTTATATACCTCAGGAAGAATTGAAATTAAATCAATAAATTCTTCTTTGGTTATATTGGTTGTAACTTCCGGTAAAAATCCGTTAAGAAGCTCTATTACCGTGGATGCACTTGTTGTCTTTAATTTTTCAAACATAAGATTGACAACTTTACGCTGGCGCTCGGTTCTTGAAAAGTCCGCATTGCCTACATATCGGAATCTTGAATATGCCAATACCTGTTTTCCGGACAAATGCTGGTAACTTCCGTCCGCATACTGGAGGTAATCCGAATCCTCATCCTCTCCAAGCAAAAGATTACTTGCGTGGATATACTGATTACACCAGTATAATTCCTCCTCCTTAACGTCAACATCAAGTCCTCCTAACAAGTCAACCACATTCACAAAGGAGAAAAAGTCAACCATTATATACTTATCAATAGGAAGTGAGAAATTATATTCGATAGTCTCTAAAAGCAGGTCGATACCGCCATACGCAAAGGCTGCGTTAATTTTATCCCAATAGTCCTTATGAGGAATATATACATATAAATCTCTTAAAAATGATGTGCATACCACATGCTTTGTCTTATTGTTAATGGATACAAGCATCATTGTGTCCGAACGACCCTCCTGTCCCGGAGTTCTCGTATCTGAACCTACTAAAAGAATATTATATACGTCCTCTGTACGAAGTGAATCAACACCAAGGCTTGCGGCAGCTTCCCTTGCCGCTTTAATGTATTCGTCAATCTGTTCCTGTGGCGTATCCTCCCTTACGGGTTCTGTTACCTCACCGGATACATCCTCCGTGTTAGGCTGTGTCTCATCCCTTATCACATAATCTTTATCAAGAGGGACATAATTCATTTTCTTATAAAAGTGTGTTATTATAACGTAGCTTGCAACAAGCACAAGCAGTATGACAAAGGAAACTATCCCAAATATAACTATTGCCGATTTTCCTTTTTTCTTCTGTTTCTTCATAATAATACCTCATTAATCTTTATCGCTTGGACAAGTATATATCATAAATCACTAAAAAGCAACTTTTATCTGTTAATATAGTTTTTAAGTTTATTAAGTGCTTCTTTTTCTATACGGCTTACATAACTTCTGCTTATTCCCATGCTGTCTGCCAGCTCACGCTGTGTTATCTCCTCATTCTTTTGAAGTCCGTATCTCTTGATTATAATATTTTTCTCCCTTTCTGTAAGCACTTTTTCAATACCCTCATAGAGTTTTATGATGTTATATTTTAGAATGTATCCGTCAAGAAAATCTTTTTCTCCCGTATCGATTATATCTATTATGTTAATTTCGTTGCCCTCTTTATCTATTCCCACCGTTTCCTGTAACGATATGTCTTTATTTTTCTTTTTTTCACTCCTGAGTGCCATTAAAAGCTCGTTATCAATACATTTACTTGCATAAGTTGCCAGTCTGTTCCCTTTGGAACAGTCAAACGTTTTTATTGCTTTGATAAGCCCTATCGTCCCTATCGAAAGATATTCTTCCACGTCCTTTTCATCAAAATTATAGTGTTTAACCATATGGGCAACAAGTCTTAAGTTTCTTAAAATCAGAACATCGCCTGCTTCTTCATCTCCATTTTTGTACCTTTTCAGATATTCCTGTTCTTCTGATGGTGTAAGTGGTTTCTCAAAGGTATTCAATGGCTGGCATCCTGATTTTATACATTTATATATAATATGATAAAAAAAGTGCCTTAGACACAATTTTTTGTCAAAAGGCACTTTAAAAAATTATTCTTCTTTTCTTCTTAAAATATCATATTTATCAAGAGATATTCCAAGGTCAATATATAATTTCTGTTTTGGATGAGGTGCACTTTCACAGCTATTGCCCTCTTCATCCGTAATTCCCTTAACGGTAACTGTGATATTTCTTCCGTCAGGCTTCATTACTTCTATTTCTTCACCCATAGAGAACTTATTTCTCTGCTCAATCATATACCTGCCGTCACACACGTCCACAATTCCGAGATATGTGTATTCCTTAACGTAAGTATTGCTGTCATATATCTGGGTATTTTCATCAGGTTTGTTAAAGAAAAATCCTGTTGTATACTGTCTGTAGGTACATTTTGCGATTTCGGATTTGTAAAAAGGAATGTTCTTTCTGTATAAATCCGGATCCTTAAGATAATCGTCTATCGCCATCCTGTAGGTTCTCGCAACCGTTGCCACATACAACGCAGTCTTCATTCTTCCTTCAACTTTAAAGCTGTCAATGCCCGCTTCGATAAGCTCAGGAATATGCTCTATCATGCATAAATCCTTGGAGTTAAAAATATAAGTTCCTCTTTCGTTTTCGTAAACAGGCATATATTCTCCCGGTCTTGATTCTTCCATGACATAATATTTCCATCTGCATGGATGGGTACATGCGCCCCTGTTTGCATCTCTTCCGGTCATAAAGCAGGACAAAAGACATCTTCCCGAATATGATATACACATGGCTCCGTGTATAAAAGTCTCTATTTCCATATCCTCCGGAATATTATCCCTGATTTCTTTTATTTCTTTTAAAGACAATTCCCTTGCGGTAACAACCCTTGTTGCACCCATCTTTTTCCAAAAATTAAAGGTAGCATAATTGGTGTTATTCGCCTGTGTGCTTATATGGATATCCATGTCGGGAACAACTTCTTTTGCTATGGAAAACATACCGGGGTCCGATATGATAAGGGCATCAGGGTGAACTTTTTCTCTGAGTTCAATAAAATACTCCCTCGCTTTGTCAAGGTCGTAATTATGTGCAAGTATGTTAGCCGTAACATATACTTTGACATTATGTTCGTGCGCAAACACCACACCCTCTGCCATTTCTTCTATTGTAAAATTCTTGGCTTTAGCCCTGAGTCCGAAAGCCTCCCCGCCGATATATACGGCATCCGCACCGAATATTACGGCAGTTTTAAGCACTTCCAAAGAGCTTGCCGGTATCAATAATTCTAATTTTCTCATATCACACCTGTTTTTTAATGCTTAATGTTATTCCATCGCCTATGGGAACAACGGAAGTAACCAGTTCCGGTGAATGTGTCACCGCATAAATATATTCTCTCATTCTTTCATATATGGTTCTGTTTCTTCTGGTTACGGCATATCTCGACTCTACGATTTCGCCCTCCTGAAGAACATTATCCGTTATAAGAATTCCGTCAGTCTTAAGGAGTCTCAATACATCAGGCAGAATTGTTATATACTGCGCTTTAGCGGCATCCATAAATATAAAATCATATGTCCCGTCAAGTTCTTTAAGGACTTTGGCGGCATCGCCTTCAATGAGCTTTATGACATTCTCTTTTCCCGCTCTTACAAAGTTATTTCTTGCAATAGGAATCCTTACGTCATAATTTTCGATTGTGGTTATCCTCGCTTCGTGAGAAATATTTTCGCTCATAAGTATTGCCGAATATCCCACAGCCGTTCCGATTTCAAGAATATTTAAAGGTTTTTTGATTGCAAGAAGCACTTTAAGAAATTCTGCCATTTCTTTTCTGATTATAGGCACGTAACTTTCCCTTGCTTCTTTTTCTATTTCCTGACATATAGTGCTGTCATCCTTTTTAAAAGAATTAATAAAGGAAACTATACGTTCATCAACGATACTATTCATTAC
Organism: Butyrivibrio sp.; assembly: GCA_050874365.1. Lineage (GTDB taxonomy): Bacteria > Bacillota > Clostridia > Lachnospirales > Lachnospiraceae > Eshraghiella. The sequence goes on from JBNMKN010000021.1 coordinate 9,844, forward strand.
TGCTCTCGGTCTCCTTCTTCGCTGTTCCCAATACCGTCATTATCTCCGTAGGCTTCATTGTCGTACTGAGGACATAACTTCCCGGTATTATCTTACCTGAATAATCGGACAGCTTAAGCTGAACAAGAAATAATGCTTTATTATCAATAAGTCCGCTGTCTAAAAGAATATCCGCAACATCACTGTTGGTAGCTCCGGAAGGTATTGTTACCATTACGTCATAACCTGAACCTTTCGCATCCATACTTTTCTCATCAAAAACCGCAGTTCCGAAGTCAAACGCTTTCTTTCCTGCCAGATACAAAAGTACAATTGTAAGAACTGTTATACACGCCTTAATCGAAACGGATAAAATACCGCCTGCAAGTTTTTTTGTCTCCATACACATCTCTCCTATTACAACAGAGGATTTTGCATTACATAAAATCGAAATCCAAATTAACCGCTTCAGTTATCTTATCATTAATTTTCTGCATCATTCTTGCAAAATCAAGTTCAGCATCAAGAAACCTTCCTGCTAACTTATTCTGTCTTATCATTCTTGTGGCATTGTAAACATTGCAATACTCATCATAAGACATTTTACCGTAACTGCCGTTATGTGCAAAAAAGTTATTTCTTCGTATTTCCTCTACCTGCCTGTACAGATTGTCATCTGTCTTAAGAGCTTCAAGTGCATCTCTGTATTCATTAAATTCTGCACTTGATTTTATCATTTCGCATAAGTGGTCTGCAGTTTTTAAAACTTCATTTTCATCTTCAATGGCAATTTCTCTATCATTCATTATGAAACCTCCATGATAATAGGAAGTACCATAGGTGTTCTCTTCATCTTTTTCCAGAAGTAATCACCAAGGCTGTCCTTAATCACTAACTTTATCTTAGCCCAGTCCACATTAGGATTTTCAAGACAATCAATCACCGCATTATATACAACGTCTGTAGCTTCTTCTATAAGTGTCTCAGATTCCCTGACATATACAAAACCTCTTGTTACGATATCAGGTCCTGATAAGAGCTGGTTAGTATACTTATCAAGTGTAAGAACAACAACAACAATGCCGTTTTCAGAAAGTACCTGTCTGTCTCTGATTACAATATTACCGACATCGCCTACACCAAGTCCGTCCACCATAAGCGCACCACATGGAACCGTATCAACAACTTTTCCTTCTTCTTCCGAAAGTTCAAGTACATCACCTGAAGAAAGAATAAATATATCTTTCTTATCTATTCCCATACTTTCTGCAAGTTCTGCATGTTTTACAAGATGTCTGTACTCACCGTGTACAGGAATTGCATACTTAGGTTTTAAAATAGTATACATCATCTTAATTTCTTCCTGTGAAGCATGTCCTGATACATGGGTATCCTGGAAAATAACCTTGGCACCTTTCATTGAAAGCTCGTTAATAAGTCTTGCTACCGATTTTTCATTACCCGGAATAGGTGTAGCACTTACTATTACCACATCACCCGGTTTAATGGTAACTTTCTTATGGATTGAAGCTGCCATTCGTGACAATGCTGCCATGGATTCTCCCTGGCTGCCTGTTGTAATAATTGTAACCTGATCATCAGGGTATTTTTTAATCTCTTCAGTATCAATAAGTGTTCCGTCAGGAATCTGGATATATCCCAGTTCTCCGGCAACATTAATGATATTAACCATGCTTCTGCCTTCTACCGCAACCTTACGTCCGTGAGAGCATGCCGCATTAATTATCTGCTGGACCCTGTCAACGTTAGACGCGAATGTAGCAACTATAATTCTGTTTTTCTTGTTCTCGTCAAAAATATTCTCGAAAGTCTTGCCTACTGTCTTTTCTGACATTGTATAGCCAGGTCTCATAACATTTGTACTGTCACAAAGTAATGCAAGAACACCTTTTTTACCGATTTCACCCATTCTCTGTAAATCAATAGGCTCACCAAATACAGGTGTGTAGTCAACTTTGAAATCGCCTGTATGGAAAATAACTCCTGCAGGGGTATGGATTGCAAGTGCTGCCGAATCTGCAATACTGTGATTGGTTCTTATAAATTCAATTCTGAATTTACCCAAAATAATGCTTTGTCCGTAATTTACAATCTTACGTTTCGTGGTTGCAATCAGATTATGTTCACGAAACTTTGTCTCAATAATTCCCATTGTAAGCTTTGTAGCGTAAATAGGCTTGTTTACATCCTTAATAACGTAAGGGAACGCTCCGATGTGGTCTTCATGTCCGTGGGTTACCACAAATCCCTTTACTTTATCAATATTATCCTTTAAGAAAGTTACATCAGGAATCACAAGGTCAACTCCCAACATATCATCATCAGGGAATGAAAGTCCGCAGTCAACTACGACGATTTCATCTTCGTACATAAAAGCAGTCATATTCATTCCTATCTGCTCAAGTCCTCCTAAAGGAATAATCTTAACTGATCCGGTATTCTCTTTTTTAATCAAAATAATAATCCTCCTATATAATTTCCGTATCTTCTATTAATTCTGAAAATAATTTTGCAAGTGTATCCAATTCATTATCATCATCAACAAATTCATACACAGCTTCTTTATCATCATCTGACGATATATCTTTTAAAATATAAGCTTCCGCTTCTTCGTCCTCTGTTTCTGTAACCAGAAGGTAATTTATACCCTCAAGTCTTGTCTGTTCGATTACAAATAACTCAATTATCTCGCCGTCTTCGGCTGTTATTTTAATTTTTTCCATATTATCCTTTCCGTACCGCTGCCAGACTGTCAAGGTATCCCTGAAGTATTAACTGTGCGGCAATCATATCAACATATTCTTTACGGTTTTCCCGTCTTATTCCTGCTTCCATCATTGCATTGTCGGCTGCAACCGTAGTAAGTCTTTCATCCCACAATACAACTTCAAGTCCCGTTCTTCTTTCTAAGGCTGCCTTGAAGTCCATTGTCTTGTCCACTCTGTCGCCTGAGGTATTGTTCATATTTTTAGGCAGTCCAAGAACAATACGCTCCGCATTATATTCGGCACAAAGTTCTTCGATTCTGGCATAAGTCTGACGAAGCTTATTTTCTTCCTTACGTCTTATTATCTCAACACCCTGTGCGGTAATCATAAGCGGATCGCATACCGCCACACCTACGGTCCTGCTTCCAAAATCAAGTCCGATAATTCTCATTATAAATCCTTTGTCTCTATATAATTCTTTAACATTTCCTCAACAAGTTCATCTCTTTCCACCTTCATGATAAGGCTTCTTGCATTCTTATGACTTGTTATATAGGTAGGATCCCCTGACATAATATACCCTACAATCTGGTTCACAGGATTATACCCTTTGTCCGTCAATGCCTCATAAACCTGCTTAATTACATCAGATACCTGCAAAGTATTATCCGGCTGAACCTTAAAATATTGTGTCTTATTCATTTCTTCCATCACAATTCACGTCCTTTTCTATTTCGTATAATAATATAAAAATCAATTTTCGGCAACACCAATTACCATATCTTTTCCAAACAGTTTTTCAACACGAACATTAACGATTTGATTAGTATATAATTTTTCTTCGGGATTTTCAAGTGCTACTCTCACATAAGTGTCAGTAAATCCCATAATATATTTTTTGTTATCTATTATATGATTTTCCTCAAGCAGGACTTTTACATTTTTTCCGATATATTTTTCCCTGTATCCGTTACTTAATTTTTCATTAAGTTCAAGAAGTTCTGCACTTCTTTCTGCCTTAATATTTTCAGAAATCTGGTCAGACATTTTGTCCGCAACTGTTCCTTTTCTTCTTGAATATTTGAAAACGTGCATTTCATAAAAGCAGACTTTCTCAAGGTAATTTTTTGTAATATTAAATTCTTCTTCTGTCTCGCCCGGAAAGCCCACAATTACGTCTGTTGTCACAGCGGCATCCGGGAAATATTTTCTTAACAGTTCAACACCATTGTAATATTCATCAACACTATATCGTCTGTTCATTCTTTTTAAAGTCTCATCACAACCGCTTTGCAATGACAAATGGAAATGAGGGCATATCTTATCGCATTTTGATAATCTTGTGACAAATTCATCAGTAACAATAAGGGGTTCAAGTGAGCCGAGACGGATTCTTTCAATTCCTTCAATCTTATTAACAGCTTCAATTACATCAATTAATTTAACCGTATTGTCTTTAAAATCAAGTCCGTAAGATGACAGGTGTATTCCCGTAAGGACAACCTCTTTACAGCCTGACTTTGCTATTCTTTCGATTTCCTCCATTACATCATCAGGTTTTCTGCTTCTTATCCGTCCTCTTACATAGGGAATTATGCAATATGAACAAAATCTGTTACATCCGTCCTGTATTTTGACATAAGCTCTTGTATGTTCAAGGGGTGAGTCAATATTTAACTCATCAAAAGAGGTTACCTTCCCTATATCAACCGACTTTTCCTTGTCCATATGTTCAAAATACTCTTTAAGTATTTCTATAAGGTGGCTCTTTTCGTTATTACCGATTACAATATCAACATCCTCGTCTATATTGTCGCCTGCCGACTCCACATAACAGCCTGCTGCCGCCACAACCGCTTCGGGATTGAGTTTTTTTGCTTTATGAATCATCTGGCGGGATTTTCTGTCCGCAATATTGGTTACGCTGCAGGTATTTATTATATATATGTCCGCTATTTCTTCACCAAACGGAACAATTTCATATCCTGCGCTTTCCATCATCTTCTGCATTGCCTGAGTCTCATAGGAATTAACTTTGCATCCAAGACTATGTAGGGCACATTTTTTCATCATTATCTCCATTTCCATAATGAACAAAAAACCTGTTTTTATTCAAAATTTATCTATTAAAATTTGTGCAAATACAACATTGACATCCCAATCCTTTGATTGTACTATATTAGTGACAAATAATTGTTACTACTTTAGAGGAGGTATGGGTACATGAATTCAGTTCAGATTTCATTAAATTCAATCGAAAAAGTAAAATCATTTGTTAATGACATTGCAAGATTTGAGGCAGATTTCGATTTAGTATCAGGCAGATATGTAATCGACGCTAAGTCTATTATGGGTATCTTCAGCCTTGATTTATCTAAGCCAATCACACTCAATATCCATGCAGATGATACAACAGCTATCCTTGAGACTTTAAAGCCTTATATCGTAGCTTAACAGTATTAATTAACAGTCATAAGAGATGTCACATTGTGACATCTCTTTTTCTGTCCGTAACTTTTTCATTCCACTTCCTGACTATTCAATCCAGATAGTTTCGGTTGTGTCAATTGCAGTCTGCATAAGTTCATCTATTTTTTCACTTAATTTAAGTTCAGATTTTTTTATCTGTTTAAGGTTTGGTTTGGTAACAGGATGTTTTGCAACGAAAATCGTACAACAATCTTCAAATGGAAGTATTGATGTCTCGTATGTTCCAATCTGCTCTGAGATATTGATTATCTCCTGCTTGTCCATACCTACCAAAGGACGCAATACAGGAAGTGTACATACTTCATTGGTTACCGCAAGGCTCTGCATTGTCTGGCTTGCAACCTGTCCTATGCTTTCGCCTGTAATAAGTCCCAGGGAATCTTCTTTTAATGCAAAATGCTCTGCTATTTTCATCATATATCTTCTCATGATTATTGTTAATTCGTCATGAGGACACTGTTCGTAAATATATAACTGTATATCGTTAAAATTAACCACATGAAGATTAATAGGACATGAATAATTGGCAACGAGTTTTGCAAGGTCGACTACCTTCTGTTTGGCACGTTCGCTTGTGTATGGTGGTGCATGGAAATACACGGCATCAATTATAACGCCACGTTTTGCAATCATATAGCCGGCAACAGGGCTGTCAATTCCGCCTGATAATAATAATGTTGCCTTTCCGTTAGTACCCACAGGCATTCCTCCGGGACCCGGTATACGCTCTGAATATATGTTAATTTTGTTTCTTATCTCTACATTAAGATAAAAATCCGGTTTATGGACATCAACGGAGAACTGTTCAGGATAAGCGTCGAGAATCTTTTCACCCAGGTCCATGTTAATTTCCATAGAGTTCTTCGGATAATTCTTTATTGCTCTTCTTGCATCTACTTTAAAAGTTTTCTTCCCATTTCCGTAAACATTTTTAAGATATTCGTTTACCTTGCAGGCAAGGTCGTCAAATCCGTTATCCTCAATCTGAAGCATAGGACATATCCATAAAATACCGAATACTTTTTTAAGTGCTTCCACGGCTCCCTCGTAATCGAAATCGCCCTCTGTATCAACGTAAATTCTGCCCTGTTCCTTGGTAACGGTAAAAGTACCGTCCACCTTCTTAAGGCTTCTTCTTATCTGGCGGCATAATGCGTCTTCAAACAGATATCTGTTTTTTCCCTTTGTACCTATTTCGCCGTACTTGATTAAAAATGCTTTATACATCTTATTTCCTTTCTTATCTTGGTTTATATTTTCTGAGAACCGGCAGCAATGATTTAAGTGCCGAAATTGTATAGTCCAGTTCTTCTTTTGTTGTAAATACCGACAGACTGAATCTTAATGTGGATGATAAAAGATCCTTTCTCACTCCTATTGCCTGAAGTGTTCCGCTTAGTGCGGGATGATTTGATGCACAGGCTGAACCTGAGGATACATATATTCCCTTTTCTTCAAGGGCATGAAGCAGCACTTCGCTTCTTGGTATGCCTTCAAAACTCACGCTTATAACGTGTGGTGCAGACTCCCTGCCTGTAAGCCCGTTGACCATTGTTCCTTCTATCTGCTTAACTTCATTGATAAAATATTCCTTAAGTTCATACATCTTATCAATATCTTCGTCAAATTTTGAATAAATCAGCTCTGCGGCAAGTGCCATGCCTGCTATTCCCGGCACATTTTCTGTTCCCGAACGCATATTCTTCTGCTGCCCGCCGCCGAAAACTATCGGCCTTATCTTTGTCTTATCCCTTATAAACAATACGCCGACGCCCTTAGGTCCGTGGATTTTATGACTGCTTATGGAAAGAAGGTCTATTTTTTCTCTGTATGGAGCTATTTTAACCTTTCCAAATGCCTGGACTGCGTCAACATGGAAAATTATCTCAGGATTATATTCCTTAATAACCTTACCCAATTCCGCAATAGGCTCTATTGCCCCGATTTCATTATTCACATACATAACCGATACTAGAATTGTATCAGGTCTTAATGCTGTTTTTAAAGTGTCGGGTTCAAGGTGTCCGTCCTTATTGACCGGTAAAAAAGTCACCTCAAAGCCTTCACTTTCAAGGAATTTGAAGGTTTCAAGAATTGCGGGATGCTCGATATTGGTTGTAATAATGTGCTTTCCTCTTCTCTTTCCTGCCATAGCACTTCCGATAACCGCAAAATTATCAGACTCCGTTCCGCCTGATGTAAAGAAGATTTCTTTCTCCGATACTTTAAGAATACCTGCAAAAATTTCTTTTGCATGTCTTAAATATTTCTCTGCATCAATACCTTTCTGGTGCATGGATGACGGATTTCCGTAATCCTCTGTCATTATTTTATACATTAAATCCGCTACTTTGGGAAACACAGCCGTAGTAGCCGAATTATCAAGATATACTTCCATAACTATTCTCCTGCTTCAAGATGATACATAATAATCGCCATAATGGCAAGTCCCGCTGTCTCTGTACGGAGTATTCTTTTTCCCAAAGATATGGGAATTATACCAAGTTCCTTTGCCTTTTCAACTTCTTCAACTTCAAGACCGCCTTCGGGACCGATAAAAACAGCCACATCCATTCCCTTTTTAAGACTAAAAAGAGCTTCTTTGGTGGCTTTCATTCCCTCACAAAGCTCGTAAGGAATAAGTTTTACATCCATATCTTTGGCATAATTTATCGCTTCATTAAAATTAATTACTTCATGGATACCGGGAATTATGGTACGTCCGCTTTGTTTTGCGGCACTTTCGCTGATTAACTGCCACCTTGCCACCTTGGCTTTCGCCTTCTTGTCATCAAGCTTGACAACCGACCTTTTCATGGCTACAGGGATAATTTCATTAACCCCGAGTTCAACACACTTCTGGATTATCATTTCCATCTTGTCGCCTTTTGGCAGTCCCTGAAAAAGATGAATACGGCAGGGAAGCTCCCTGTCAGCTTCATTGGCACTTATGATTGATAAATATACCTCATCGTCCGTAAATTCTTTTATGGCACACAGATAATCCGTATTATTGCCGCCGCTTACCATCAGTTCATCATCTTTTTTCATACGCAGTACGTTTTTAATATGATTAACATCAAGCCCGTCTATAATAATATGGTCTGGAAAAATATTTTCCGATTTAGCAAAAAATCTGTTCACTTTATTTTACTCTCTTAGCCGTTACGGATACCCATTCTCCCTGATATGTAGTCTCGACAATTTCAAAACCGTCAAGGGAAAGGAACGCATCCTTTACAGCCTGCTCTTTCATATTAATAATTCCCGAAGTAATCAATATACCGTTAATCTTCATATGAGGAAGTATTTCAGGTAAGAGAGGGATTATTATGTCCGCAAGAATATTTGCGGTTACAACGTCATATTTTTCAAAACCTACATGATTCTTGATTGCAGGGTCGTCTATTATATTTCCTTCAATTACTTCGTAACGTTCTTTTGATATACCGTTAGCTTCCATATTCTCATCGGTAGCAATTATGGCGTTAGGGTCAAGGTCTGTTCCTATAACGTGCTTTGCGCCAAGCATAAGACCTATTACGGAAAGTATTCCGCTTCCCGTTCCCACATCAAGGAGTTCTGTATCGTTATTAATATATTTTTCCATCTGCTTGATTACAAGCTGTGTGGTCTCATGGGAGCCTGTTCCGAAAGCTGTTCCGGGGTCAATATCAACCACCATTCTTCCCACCATATCGGCAGGGACTTCTTCCCAGGTAGGCTTAATAACAATATCGTTTACCATAAAAGGCTTAAAATACTGTTTCCAGTTGTTAATCCAGTCCTTATCCTCTGTCTCATCAGAGGTTATTGTTCCTTCACCCACATCCACAAAATCTTCAAGTTCCTTAAGACCCTGTGCAATCTTTATGCGCATATCCTCTTCGTCTTTAATTCCTTCCGGGAAATGAACGCCTTCATTGTCGCTCTCAAGGTAAAAGCTTACCATTCCTATTCCTTCATCCGGCGGAAGTTCAGGAAGAATATCTACAAACATTGCCTTTGTATCGCTTTCCGATAACCGGATATTGTCCTCAATCTGGACGCCCTCCATGCCAAGGTCCATAAGCATTCCGCTTACAAGGTCTTCTGCTGCCGTTGTTGTCTTAATTGTATATTTTTTCCACTTCATCTTACTTACCGGCATTTAAAAATGCCACATATCCTCTCTTTGCTTCATAAATATCTATCTTACTTGTTGCTTCATAAGGCGCATGCATGCTGAGAACCGCAACGCCGCAGTCGATTACGTCCATTCCATATTTTGCAAGGATATATGCAATGGTTCCGCCACCGCCGATATCAACTTTGCCAAGTTCTGCCATCTGGTATGCAACATTTTCACTTTCAAGTGCTTTTCTTACCCTTGCGATATATTCTGCATTGGCATCATTGCTTCCCGATTTACCTCTTGAACCTGTGAATTTTGAAAATACAACACCGCGTCCAAGATATGAAGCATTCTTTTTCTCAAATGCATATGCGTAATTAGGGTCAAAGCCCGCATTAACGTCGGAAGAAAGCATTTCCGAATTAGCAAGTGTTCTTCTGAGTGTAAGCTCTGAATAGCAGCCCATTCTGTCAAGGACTTCTGCAACCATATTTTCAAAGAAAAGTGACTGCATTCCCGTAGCGCCCACACTTCCTATTTCTTCCTCC
>JBNMKN010000022.1:0-18523 GCA_050874365.1 Butyrivibrio sp.
CCACGTTCGCCAGTTCTTACTCTGACTGCGTCTTCTACATTGTAGACGAAAATCTTTCCGTCACCGATATTACCTGATGAGATTTCAGAAACAATCTTTTCGATAATAGGTTCTGCTACATCGTCTGCAACAACTGTTTCAACCTTTACTTTAGGAAGGAGATTTACAAAATACTCATTACCTCTGTAAATACGCTTGAAACCCTTCTGGGCACCATAACCCATGATGTTTGTGACCATCACACCATTTGCCTTGGAATCATCAAGAATTTTCTTAACATCATCCAGCTTTTCAGGCTTGATTATCATTTCCAGCTTCTTCATAGTGACTACCTCCTGTTATACATTTTCTTGTACCAAATAATCATATCTGAGCTTGGCTATGGGTGCATTGTAGCACCGCACTTTTAAAAATGGAACCCCTTTTTTCAAAACTGAATAAAATTAAGCAATTAATGGATTGCACTTTAAATTTTGAAAAAAATTTATCATGAATATTTCCTTTTAATGGTTAAAGAAATGACGAATTCTGCCGAAATAACTGTTGAATAAATATGTAGTATGTATTATAGTCAAAGTATACATATATTATATGCGGTACGAAAGGAGGAGTGACTTATGAGAATATCAGGTCAGGAATATTTACATAACAGTGTACCTAATTTCAATACAACTGAAAAAGTAAGCAAAGTCACACCTTCTGCGGAGCGTGTTGATGATATACATAAGGAAGAGAAGGCTGTCACTATTGACTTTTCCGGTTCGGATAGGTTTCATAACAGAGAAGCTCTTACCTCCGGTAATTTTCCGGGAACTGAGTTCAGTACAGGAGAAGAGCCTGCAGGGAATACCTTACAAGAGGGTAATTCAATCCTTAATCAGTACAGATTTTTCGTAAGAAGTAACCATTACGAAGGCAGCGAAGGTGTGGTAAGAAGAATTTTTAAATAAATTTCAAAAAAACACTTGACTTCTGCAAATTAAATGTATATAATCCATTATGTTGTGTGGACAACACATAAGTAAATATTGGGATATAGCCAAATGGTAAGGCACTGGACTCTGACTCCAGCATTTACAGGTTCGAGCCCTGTTATCCCAGCTAAGCACCATGAAGCATTCGTGGTGCTTTTATTTTTGCATAGGATTATTCGCAGATTATATAGTTAGAGTTTTTATCGTTTCACAAGGAGATTTTTAAATGATTTTTGAAAAAGAAGCGTATGTACGTTACAGCGAAGTTGATAAAGATGGACTGATTAAAATAGATGCACTTGTCAATCATCTTCAGGATATTGTCATGCTTCACGCCGATGAGGTGGGAATGGGCATTGAAAAGGTTATTGACATGGGAACGGTATGGTTTATTTCCACATGGCAGATAGAAATAATTACACCGCCAAGAATATATGATAAAATAATTCTTAAGACCAACCCTTATGAGTTCAAAGGCTTTTTCGGAAACAGAAATGTCTGGATAGAAAATGAAGCAGGCGAGATTCTTGTAAAAGCCAATTCTATCTGGGTATATCTGGATGTAAAGACAAAAGTACCGAAGAGAATTGACGATGCGGCAGCAAAACCGTATCTTCCTCTTGAACCAAAGCTTGAAATGAGTTATTCTTCAAGAAAGATAGCAATGCCTGAGAATTTTGAACCGGCAGAGCCTGTACGGGTTCATTACGGACAGCTTGATACCAACGGACATGTCAATAACTGCCAGTATATCAAGACTGCAATGGATGTAATCGAGATTAAGGATATGCCAAGGCAGATTAGGGCAGAGTACAAAAAGTCGGCATTATACGGTGATGTTTTTTATCCTTATATTCATAAGGAAGAAAAAGCGATATACGTTGATTTGCGGGATAAGGATAATGTCGAGTATGCCACTGTAGTTTTTGAATTTTAGAAAGAGAGCATAATATGATAGAAATTGGCAAAAAACAGCCTCTTATGGTAGTAAATAAGACCGAGTTCGGAGTATACCTTGGAAATGAACAGGAAAAGGTACTGCTTCCCGGCAAATATGTGGATGATGATGTTGAAGTAGGAGATTCCATAACGGTATTTGTATACAGGGACTCCAAGGACAGGCTTATAGCAACCACACTTGAACCTCTTATCACTCTTGGAGAGGTCAGGGTGTTAAAGGTTAAGCAGAATAATAAAATAGGTTCATTCCTTGACTGGGGACTTGAAAAAGATTTGTTTCTTCCTTTTAAAGAGCAGACTGCCAAAGTTAAAGAAGGAATGTCATATCCGGTAGCTCTTTATGTTGACAAGTCGGGAAGACTTTGCGCTACCATGAAAATATATCATTACCTTAAAACAACGGATATGTATCACACAGGCGACAATGTGAGAGGAATTGCTTACGAACACATTGACAAATTCGGAATGTTTGTTGCTGTTGACTGTATGTATCAGGGACTTATACCTAATAAAGCATTATACGGTAAAATTGAAATCGGTGACGAAATTAAGGCAACCGTTTCAAAAGTAAGGGAGGACGGCAAGATAGAACTTTCCGTCAGAGGACCGGCATATCTCCAGCTTGACGAGGACGGAGATAAGATTCTTAAAGAACTTGATTATAATGACGGATTTCTTCCTTTAAACGATAAGTCCGACCCTGAAATTATTAAACAGAGGCTTGAGATGAGCAAGGCTGCATTTAAGCGTGCCTGCGGACATCTTTTAAAAGCAAATAAAATAGATATCACTGATGATGGTATCAGAAGGAGATAAGATATGCAGAAAGTAATCAGTACAGATAAGGCACCGGGAGCAATCGGACCTTACTCACAGGCAATCGAAGTTAATGGAATGGTATTTACATCAGGAGTTATTCCGGTAGATCCTGCAACAGGAGTTATTCCTGAAGGCGTTGAAGCTCAGGCAACACAGGCATTTACTAACCTTACCAATCTTGTTGAAGCTTCGGGAGCTGCAATGTCACAGGTAGTTAAGACAACAGTTTTTATTAAGGAAATGAATGATTTCGGAAAAATCAATGAAATCTACGCAAAGTTCTTCAAAGAACCATATCCTTCAAGATCATGTGTAGAAGTTGCAAGACTTCCAAAAGACGTATTGCTTGAAGTTGAAGCAATAGTAGCAAAATAAAAGAAAATAAAATGATTTACGCCTGATTACATTCCGTAGTCAGGCGTATTTTTGTCTTATAAAGAAATATCTATATTACTGCCGATATATGGCGTCACAGACATTTCAAGCATCTTTTTCATGCCGTCTCCAAGCTCTTCCATGGAATCCAAAGATTTGGCAAGCATCCGGACGGACACGTCATTAATTGTGTTGGCTGTTGAAAGCGAAACAGACTGTAAACCTGTAATATCCATGATAATTCCTCCTTAATCTGCCTGTATTTTACCACATTTACTAATATAAAACAATCTTATTGTCAATAATATTAAGACTAAAATAATGAGGTAACGGTATGAAAAGGGTAATAAAATATCTGCTATTGACAATAGGGGCGGCTTTGATGGGATTAGCCGTAAAAATGATATTTGATACGTCTGGGCTTGTAACGGGAGGAGTCTCAGGAATTGCGGTAATCCTGCAGAATGTTTTAAATATTCCCATGTGGCTTACCAATGTTGCCATAAATATTCCGTTGTTTATTTACGGCTTCCGTACTCTTGAAAGAAAGGTGTTGTGGGATTCTTTTTATGCCAATCTTATTTTTACGCTGGCAATCGGATTTTTCCCGGATGTCAATCCTGTAGGGGACGATATATTTTTATCTGCCGTTGCGGGCGGCTTCATAATGGGAACGGGAATGGGAATTATTTTAAGCTGTGACGCAACGTCCGGAGGAGCAGACCTTGCTGCATATATGATTCAGAAAAAATCAAAAAGAATTAAGACGGTGTGGATTATTTTTATAATAGATGCGGTGATTATCGCATTTGGAACACCTGTTTTTGGAATTCCGTCATCAATTTACGGTGTAATTTCGGTGTTTACAATCAGTTTTGTATCCGGAAAAATTGTCGACGGACCGTCTGTTTCGAGAACTGCATATATAATAAGTAAGAACAGCGTTGAAATTGCCGCAATAATTACCGATAGGCTTGAAAGAGGAGTCACCGGAATAAAAGTAATGGGAATGTATGAAAATAAAGAAAAAATCATGCTGGTATGCGTTGTGAGAAAGCGTGAAATCCACAAAATAGTGGAAATAGTGGAAGAAACTGACAAAAAGGCATTTATGTGGATTGGCGACGCAAGGGAAGTTCTGGGAGAAGGCTTTGTTAATATTGCCTAGTGATAAATCGACAAAATGTACAAATTGCACTAAAAAAGCATAGTGATTAACATTCATAGGCAAATTGTCCAAAATAAAACAACTAATTTTGTTTATATAGAATATAGCCTAAAAAATATAAAAAGTGTATTATAATTGATATGTAAGTTAATTACACTTTGTTTTAGGAGGACAATTATGGCAAGCTTATCACTTAAGAATGTATGTAAAGTATATCCTAACGGATTTGTAGCCGTTAAGGATTTTAACCTTGATGTAGCAGACAAGGAATTTATTATTTTCGTTGGACCATCTGGATGTGGTAAATCAACAACACTTCGTATGATCGCAGGTCTTGAAGAGATTTCTTCAGGTGAACTCTGGATCGGAGATAAATTAGTTAACGACGTAGAACCTAAGGACAGAGATATTGCGATGGTATTCCAGAACTACGCTCTTTATCCTCATATGACAGTTTACGATAACATGTCATTCGGTCTTAAATTAAGAAAAGTACCTAAGCCTGAAATCGATAAATTAGTTCATGAAGCAGCTAAGATTCTTGGTATCGAGCAGTTACTTGACCGTAAGCCAAAGGCTCTTTCAGGTGGACAGAGACAGCGAGTTGCCATGGGTCGTGCAATCGTTCGTAATCCTAAGGTATTCCTTATGGACGAACCTTTATCTAACCTTGATGCTAAGCTCCGTGTTCAGATGCGTATCGAGATTCAGAAGATTCATCAGAGACTTGAGACAACAATCATCTATGTAACACATGACCAGACAGAAGCTATGACACTTGGTACAAGAATCGTAGTTCTCAAGGATGGTATTATCCAGCAGGTAGATACACCACAGAACCTTTACGACAAGCCATGTAACGTATTCGTTGCAGGATTCATGGGATCACCACAGATGAACCTTATCAACGCTAAGGTTGTTCAGTCAGGTGATGACGTTGTACTTATGTTTGGTGGCAACACAGTTAAGCTTCCTGAAGGAAAAGCTCAGAAGCTTATCGAAGCAGGATATGTTGATACAACAGTTATCATGGGTATCCGTCCTGAAGACCTTAATGATTCAGAAGTTATCATTAATGCTAACCCTGATTGCGTAATCGAAGCTACAATCAGAGTATACGAATTACTTGGTGCTGAAGTTTATCTTTACTTTGATATTGACGAAGTTAACTGTACAGCAAGAGTTAACCCTCGTACAACAGCTCGTCCTGGCGATACAATCAAGCTTGGTATCGATATGACAAAGCTTCACATCTTTGATAAAGATACAGAACAGGTTATCTTACACTAATTATGAATAATTTACAGACCGGATTTATCCGGTCTGTTTTTTATTGTGGGAATAAGAAAAGTTATGGTATAATATAAGATAACGGACAGTTGAGATACATAAGAAAGGGAGGTAGTATATGCTTTTAATTGACAGATATACTAAATTGTATGGGAAAAAGGTTGCGGTTGATAACCTGTCGCTCCATATTGAACCGGGAGAGATATATGGTTTTATCGGACACAATGGGGCGGGAAAGACAACTACGCTTAAGGCATGTGCAGGAATACTTAATTTTGAGTATGGAAATATATTGATTGACGGCGTATCCATTAAGGATAAGCCGATGGAATGTAAAAAGAAAATGGCATATATCCCGGACAACCCTGATTTGTACGGTTTTCTTACAGGGGCGGCATATCTGAACTTTATAGCGGACATATATAAAGTACCTTTGGAGATAAGAAATAAACGAATCGAAGAATTTGCGGATAAATACGGAATTATTGATGACTTGGGTATGCCGATTAACTCATACTCCCACGGAATGAGACAGAAAATAGCCATAATATCGGCTCTTATACATGAACCAAAGCTTATACTTATGGATGAACCGTTTGTAGGACTTGACCCTAAGGCGTCACATACCCTTAAAAAGCAGATGAGGGAAATATGTGATAACGGTGGCGCTATCTTTTTTTCCACACATGTATTGGAAGTAGCGGAAAAATTGTGTGATAAGGTGGCAATCATAAAGGGGGGCAAGCTTATTGCATCCGGTACAATGGCAGAGGTTAAAGGTAATTTATCCCTTGAGGATGCGTTTCTTGAACTGGAGGAATAGAGTGAAGGTATTCTTACAATTATTAAAAATGAGGATTTTGTCTGTTTTTAAAGGCTCAGGCAAAAAAGATAAATATACAAAAAATATAGGATTTAAGATTTTTATAGGCATAGTGGTTGCGTATGCGGCACTCTGCTTTATAGGTATGTTCGGCTTTTATTTTATGGAGCTGGCAAGGAATTTTGTGGAGCAGGAAGCAGGCTTTGCATATTTTTCCATGGTGGCTGTTGTAATGGTTGCCATTGGATTTGTAACTACGGTATTTGCGGCACAGTCCCAGATTTTTGAGGCAAAAGATAATGACTTGCTTACGGCGATGCCGATTCCGCCAAGATATATCTTGCTTACCAGAGTTATTACACTCCTCATCATAGAGCTTGCGGAGTCCCTTGTATTGGGAATAGAGGCGTTGCTGATTTACAGGATTTTTGCACCTGTTCCTGTCGGCGGGGCAATTATGATGATTGCAGAAATCATCGGACTTAATATGATTACCGCATCAATTTCCGCTATATTCGGACTTATTCTCGCCGCAATTACATGCAGGATGAGAAGAAAAAACATTGTAAAAACCATAGCGACAATCGGAATGTCTGCGGGATTTTTTATGCTGATAAGCAAAATGGAAAGCAGAATCAACAGTATGCTTGATATGGATAACATTATTATAAGCATAGATACTGCCATGAAAAAAGAAATGCTTCCGTTATTTTATTTCGGTAAAGCGGCGGCAGAGGGAGAATTTAAGTCATTTATCATTTTTATGCTGATGGCTGTAGTTGTATTTGCCGCAATGATATTCCTGCTTTCTCCGTTTTTCCTTAAAATAACATCGACCAATAAAGGTGGGGCAAGGAAAAAATACAGACCTGAGAAAAACGTTGAGCGTGAAGTCAAAAAAGCACTTCTTTATAAGGAGAGAAAAAGATTTTTTACAAACGCTTCGTATATGCTTAATACCGCAATAGGACTTATTGTGTTTTTTATTGCTGGGGTAGCTGTACTTATTTTCAGGGAAAAAGTGTTTGACAGTATTATAACAATGTCATATTTAAAAAATCATATCGGTGCATACGTGTTACTGATTTCACTGTTTTTCTGCGCGATAAACGTTATTTCCGCACCTTCAATTTCACTTGAGGGAGAAAATCTATGGATATGTAAGGCAATGCCTGTTGAACCTGTTGATGTTCTTATGGCAAAGGTCAAAAATCATATCTATATATGTATGCCGATTGTGATATTTTTCGGTATTGCCGCCAATATTGCATTGCCGATGAATCCGGCAATACGAATAGCGGTTGTGGTTATTCCGGCATTATCTGTAATTCTTATGGGATTGTTAGGAGTAATCTGCAATCTTCATATGCCGAAGTTTGACTGGGTGGATGAGTCCATAGCGGTCAAGCAGAGTATGGCTGTTATCGCAACCATGGGAATAGGCTTTGCCATTGTCATAGCTGCGGCAGTATTATACGGACTTTTAAGGTTTTTCCCGTTTGCGGATTATTTTTATACATTTCTGATGACAGGGATGTTTGTATTGGCAATATTCCTTATGTACAGATATGTAAAAAAAGGCGGAAGCCGACGCTTTACGGAATTATAAAATTTTTATAACAACTTTATTTTTACGAAAATTTGTTTTATAATTAACAAAAGTATGTGAATAGGAGAGAGCACATGATATCAAATCAGATTTTACAAAATACAATTGACGGACTTAAGACAATTACGCGTATAGACATGTGTGTATTGGATGTTGACGGAAAGGTACTTGCAACAACCTCTCCTGATGCCAGCGGATATGAAGAATCAGTAAGCACATTTGCCAAGTCGCCTGCAGACAGTCAGGTGATTTCGGGTCATCAGTTTTTTAAGGTGTATGATGACAGCCAGCTTGAATACATTCTTCTTGTTATGGGCGGAAGCGATGATGTTTATATGATTGGTAAACTGGCAACCTTTCAGATACAGAACCTTATGGTAGCTTATAAGGAGAGATTCGATAAGGATAATTTTATTAAAAATCTTCTTCTTGATAATCTTCTTCTTGTGGATATATATAACAGGGCAAAGAAGCTTCATATTGATTCAGAGGCTAAGAGAGTAGTGCTTCTTGTTGAGACTAAGACGGAGAAGGATAATACTGCCCTTGAGACGGTAAGAACACTTTTTGCCACAAGAACAAGGGATTTTATAACTGCTGTAGATGAAAAAAATATTATCATTGTCAAAGAGGTTAAGCAGGGCGAGACTTACAAAGACATAGAGCAGACTGCGTTTGTGATTCTTGACACCCTTAATACAGAAGCCATGAGCAGGGTTAAAGTGGCTTTCGGTACAATAATCAGCTCCCTTAAAGACGTTTCCAAGTCATACAAGGAAGCTAAGATGGCACTTGACGTAGGCAAGATTTTTTACAGTGATAAAAATGTTGTGGCATACAGCAATCTCGGAATAGGAAGACTTATTTACCAGCTTCCGATACCTCTTTGCAAAATGTTCATAAGAGAGATTTTCGGCGATATGTCACCTGAGGATTTTGACGAAGAGACATTTGCCACAATTAATAAGTTTTTTGAGAACAGTCTTAATGTATCCGAGACTTCAAGACAGCTTTTTATCCACAGAAATACATTGGTATACCGTCTTGACAAGATTCAGAAAATTACAGGACTGGATTTGCGTGTATTTGAGGACGCCATTACTTTTAAGATTGCATTAATGGTAGTAAAGTATATGAAATATATGGAAAACATTGATTATTGATATGTAACCTGGTTATAATTGCAGGAGACAGAATTTATAAAGGACAGATAAAATGATTGATTTAGATAACGTATGTAAGACATATTCATCCGGTGTGGACGCACTGAATAATATCAATATACATATTGATAAGGGTGAGTTTGTTTTCATAGTAGGAGAAAGCGGTTCCGGCAAATCTACACTTATTAAGCTCCTGCTTAGGGAACTGGAACCTACATCCGGAAGAATTGTAATTAACGGTAAGAACATTTCCAGAATCAGAAGAAGAAAATTATACACACTCCGACGTGATATCGGCGTAGTATTTCAGGATTTCAGACTTCTGGAGGACAGAAACGTTTTTGATAATATTGCTTTTGCACAAAAGGTTATTGAAGCTCCGGGAAGAAAGATACGCTCCAGAGTGCATGCCATGCTGGCAGAGGTTAAGATAACCAATAAATATAAGGAATTTCCTAAACATCTTTCAGGCGGTGAACAACAGAGAGTGGCAATAGCCAGGGCACTGATTAATAATCCGCCTATTCTTCTTGCCGATGAGCCTACGGGTAATCTCGACGAGGACAACTCATGGGAAATCATGAAATTGTTAGAGCAGGCTAACACTCAGGGAACTACAGTTGTGGTGGTTACTCACAATCTTGAAATAGTCCGTACTATGAAAAAGAGAACTATTGTAATTAATAACGGTGAAGTAGTACAGGAAATAGCGGAAGGTGGTAACTTCTATGAAATTTAAGTCATTTGGTTATTGTTTTGTCCAGGGAATTAAAAATATCGGACGAAACAGAATATTTTCCCTTGCTTCGGCAGCAACAATGACGTTGTGTATTTTTCTCATAGGTGTTTTTTATTCCATAACAAGCAATATTAACTATAACATTGATAATATTTCACAGGGACTTTGTGTTAAGGTGTTTTTCCAGAATGATATTACGGATGAACGTCTTGAATCCATAAAGAACACGATTTATGAAAACGACATTGTAACCGATATACATTACACTTCGGCTGAAGAAGCGTGGGAACAGTATAAACAGAAATATTTTGGCGATTATTATGATGAACTTGCGGATGCGTATGAGAATGATAATCCGTTGATTAATTCGGCTTCCTACGAAGTATATTTCAGCGACCCGTCGGCACAGAAAGATTTGGTTGATTATATATCAAAAATAGACGGTGTCAGAAAGGTCAACAGCAGCGACAATGCGGCTAACGGACTTAGCGAAACAGGCAAACTTGTTAATATATGTTCAATATTTGTTATTGTTTTACTTATAGCTGTGGCACTTTTCCTTATCAATAACACGATTTCAATCGGTATATCGGTAAGAAGTGACGAGATAAGCATTATGAGACTTCTCGGAGCCAGAAACAGTTTTATCAGGGCACCGTTTATTGTTGAAGGTGTTTTACTTGGTTTAATCGGAGCGGTTATTCCGATTATTATCGTATATTTTGCGTATGACGGGGCCATCAAGAATCTTCTGGTCAATTCATCATTTCTCAGCGGAATCATTGAACTACAGGGAGTTGGAGACATCCTTAGATTATATGTACCTGTTGCGCTTATACTGGGAATAGGAATCGGACTTATAGGAAGTATGATTTCTCTTGCAAAACATTTAAAAGCTTAATGAACATAGGTGATTATATGAAAGGCAAAAAGATTAAAATAACCGCGGCGGTGTTGGCAATTTGTGTGCTTGGAACCTTTGGCGGTAAAAAAATTATGGATGTATATGCTGTTGACAAATCCGATGTAGACGATGCACAACAGCAGATTCAGGATACACAGGATAAGATAGACAAGCTGAATAGTGAGCTTTCACAGCTTGATTCGGATATTGCTTCCATTGAAGCATATGTTAGCGAACTTGATTCCACAATCAACTCCATTGCAGCCAATATTTCTTCCTGCCAGTCAAAAATAGACAGCAAACAGGCGGAAATTGATGCAAAGAATGTTGAGATTAATAACAAAATTACAGAGATTGACAGTACCGAAGTAGAACTTGAGGAGGCTGCGGCTTCCGAAGAGAGACAGTATGAGTCAATGAAAAAGCGTATCCAGTATATGTATGAATGTGGCGATGAATCTTTCCTTGATATGATTATGTCATCAGAGGATTTATCGGAAATGCTTGGTAATGCGGAATATGTTTCAAGCATTGTTGCCTATGACAGGGAGCAGCTTCAGAAACTTGCGGATACAAAGGAAAAGATAGACAATCTTCTTGTACAGCTTCAGGATGACAAGACCAATCTTGAAAGCCAGAAGTCGGAACTTGAGACACAGAAAACAGAACTTGTAACATTACAGAATGATTTACAGAGCCAGTACCAGCTTGTTAATGACGCACTTTCAACCAAAGAGACAATGTTACAGCAGCTTGAGAGTCAGCAGGAATATGCTGCGGTACAGAAACAGCTTGAAGAAGCCAAGCTTGCGGCACAGCAGAGAGAAGCTGAGGCTTTGAAACAGAGATGGCTTGAAGAAGTGCGTAACGCGGCTAATAACGGACAGGATGCAGATGAGGCTAACAAGCGTAAACTTGAAGAAATCGGACTCGCAGGCGGTTTTACATGGCCGCTTCCGGGATACAGTTATATAACATCTTATTTCGGACCAAGACAGGATCCGTTCGGTAACTTAATCAGCAATCACAGTGGTATGGATATATCCGGTTTTAATGTTTATGGCAAACCTGTTGTGGCATGTTATTCGGGTACGGTTATTTCGGTTGATGTGTATACATCCTCTGACAATTGGACCAGCAAGCCATACGGTACAAGTATCAAAATAGACCACGGCGCAGGCGTTGTTACTTTATATGCACACCTTTCGGGAGTGAATGTATCGGTAGGACAGACCGTTAATGCCGGAGATACTATCGGATTTGTGGGAAGTACAGGTAAGTCCACAGGAGCACATCTGCATCTGACACTTTATATAAAAGGTGTTCTGGCAGATCCGTTACCATATCTTAAAAGCCCATCATAAAAATGAAATTCAACCCTCGGATTATATCCGGGGGTAAATTGCATATTATTAGAAATATCATTAAAGATAACAGGAGAGCAGAATTATGTATGACGATTATGAAGTAAAAAAGAGTTTTAGAAAGGGTCTGATATCGGGAATAGTGCCTGTATTAATTATAGCGGTGCTTGTTAATATTCTGGTATACCGTAACATGACAAGCAAGAGAATAGAGGTTTCCAAGGATACAGCCGCCAAAATTAACAAGATAGTGGAACTTATTGATGACAAATATCTTTTTGACTACGAAAAAGGAGATATAGAGACAGCCATAATTAAGGCGTATGTCAGCGGACTGGGAGACCCATACAGCGAATATTATACCGAAGAAGAATTTGAACAGATAGGACAGAGTGCGGCAGGTTCGTATTGTGGTGTCGGTGTATATGTAACTTATGATGAAAACGGCAGAGGCATAAAAATATTGCAGGTAATAGAGGGTGGCCCGGCAGAAGATGCGGGACTTGAAGAGGGAGACATTATTACTGCAATTGACGGTAATGCAATCGAATTGGATGATTTTGATATGGCAACTTCTCCTTTAGCCGGAGAAGAGGGCACAAAGGTTACCGTTACAATATTAAGAAATGGCAAAGAAAAAGATTACGAACTTACAAGGTCTGTTATCAAGCAGAATTATGTAAAAAGTGGAATGTTGGATAATAATATTGGCTATGTATATCTTGCACAGTTTACTGCTTCATCGGTAGAACAGTTTGAAAATGCCGTTGAGGAACTCAAGAAAAACGGGGCTGAAAGCATTATTTTTGACCTCAGGGATAATCCGGGCGGGGTTTTAAACGGTGCGGTTTCAATACTTGATTATCTTTTACCGGAAGGTCTTATAGCGTATGTTGAAGATAAATACGGCAACAGAACGGACTACAAGTCTACCGACGGAACGGATGAACTTGATATTCCTTGCGTTGTTCTTGTCAATGAAAACAGTGCCAGTGCATCAGAACTTTTTACAGGTGCGTTAAAAGACAGAGGTTACGCTACCGTTGTTGGTAAAAAAACATTCGGAAAGGGAATTGTCCAGTCATTGTTCTCACTCGGAGACGGCTCCGGATTAAAGATTACGGTTGAAAGATATTTTACACCTAATGGTGTGTGCATCCACGGAACAGGTATCGAACCTGATATTGAAGTGGAATATGACGAAGATAAATTTAACGAAGACGGAACGGATACACAGCTTGAAGCAGCAATAGAGTACCTTGAGAATCTTTAAAACAAATCGAACAAATGTTTGCAAAACAATATTCTATGTGATATAGTTGATACAAGAGTATCAGAGGTGATTTGTATGGACAGATTTATTTTACATTCTGAATATGAACCGACAGGCGACCAGCCGGAAGCAATTAAGGAGCTGGTGAAGGGTTTTGAAGCGGGAGACCAGTTCCAGACTTTGTTAGGTGTTACAGGCTCCGGTAAGACTTTTACCATGGCTAATGTCATTGAGAAGCTTAACAGGCCTACACTTGTAATTGCACATAATAAGACCCTTGCAGGACAGCTTTATTCCGAATTTAAGGAATTTTTCCCTGAGAATGCGGTTGAGTATTTTGTATCTTACTACGATTATTATCAGCCGGAGGCCTATGTACCTTCAAGCGACACTTATATAGAGAAGGATTCTTCCATTAATGATGAGATAGATAAGTTACGTCACTCTGCGACAGCAGCTTTGTCGGAACGCAGGGATGTAATTATAGTTGCCAGTGTTTCCTGTATATATGGTCTCGGAAGCCCTATTGATTATAAGAGCATGGTTGTGTCACTGCGTCCGGGAATGGAACGTGACAGGGATGATATTATAAGACAGCTTATCGATATGCAGTATGTAAGAAACGATATGGATTTTAAGCGTGGTACTTTCAGGGTCAGAGGCGATGTTTTGGAGATATTCCCTGCCGCCAATGATAAGATTGCCGTCCGCGTGGAATTTTTCGGGGATGAGATTGACAGAATACTGGAAATCGATACATTGACCGGAGAGATTAAATCGGAGCTTAAGCATACCGCTATTTTCCCGGCATCCCATTACGTTGTGCCTAAGGAGAAGCTTCTTATAGCGGCGGAGAATATCCGTGCGGAGCTTAAAGAACAGGTGGCTTATTTTAAGAGTGAAGATAAGCTTCTTGAAGCCCAGAGAATATCGGAGCGTACCAATTTTGATGTTGAGATGATGTTGGAGACCGGTTTCTGTTCGGGAATCGAGAATTATTCAAGACATCTTGAGGGCAGGGCACCGGGAACAATGCCATGTACTTTAATGGACTATTTCCCGGAAGATTTTCTCATAATAGTGGATGAGTCGCATATTACAATTCCGCAGATAAGAGGAATGTATTTCGGAGACAGGTCACGTAAGACCACACTTGTGGATTATGGTTTCAGACTGCCTTCCGCACTTGATAACAGACCTCTTAATTTTGAGGAATTTGAAAGCAAGATTAACCAGATGATGTTTGTATCCGCTACACCTTCCGTATATGAAGCGGAGCATGAACTGAACAGGGTTGAACAGATAATAAGACCGACAGGTCTTCTTGACCCGGAGATTTCCGTAAGACCTGTTACGGGACAGATTGATGACCTCCTTAGCGAAGTTAATAAGGAGGTAGCTAAGAAAAATAAAGTTCTTATAACCACACTTACCAAGAGAATGGCAGAAGACCTTACAATATACCTCAAGGAAAACGGTGTCAGGGTAAGATATCTCCATTCCGATATAGATACCTTGGAGAGAGCAGAGATAATCAGGGACATGAGAATGGATGTTTTTGATGTTCTTGTAGGTATCAATCTTTTACGAGAGGGTCTTGACATTCCTGAAATTACCCTTGTTGCCATACTTGATGCGGATAAGGAAGGCTTCTTACGTTCCGAGACCTCACTTATCCAGACAATAGGACGAGCTGCAAGAAATGCCGACGGCAGGGTTATAATGTATGCTGATAATATGACGGATTCCATGAGAAAAGCTATCGATGAGACTGAAAGACGTCGTAAGATACAGCAGGAATACAACGAGGCACACGGAATTACGCCGACTACAATCAAGAAAGCAGTAAGAGATCTTATTGCCATAAGCAAAGCTGCCAATGACAAGGGTGATAAGATTAAGAAGGATATTGAATCCATGAGCGATAAGGAGCTTGAGAAACTCATCAAAGAACTCAATAAGAAGATGCACAGGGCAGCAGCAGACCTTAATTTTGAGGAGGCTGCTTTAATCAGAGACCAGATTACAGAAATAAGGAAGACAATGGACAACAATGGATAATAAAAGACATTATATTAAGATTCGCGGGGCATGCGAACATAATCTTAAAAATATTAACGTAGATATTCCGAGGGATTCTTTTACCGTATTGACAGGCTTAAGCGGGTCGGGTAAATCCTCCCTTGCTTTTGATACAATATATGCAGAAGGACAGAGACGTTATATGGAGTCTTTGTCTTCTTATGCAAGACAATTCTTGGGACAGATGGAGAAGCCTAATGTTGAAAGCATAGAGGGACTTTCCCCTGCCATTTCAATCGATCAGAAATCCACCAATAGGAATCCACGTTCAACGGTGGGAACCGTAACAGAGATTTATGATTATCTCAGACTTTTATATGCGAGAGTCGGAGTACCGCATTGCCCAAAGTGTGGCAGGGAAATCCACAAACAGACGGTGGATCAGATGGTAGACGCCATTAAAGCACTTGAACCGGGAACCAAATTCCAGCTTCTTGCACCGGTTGTAAGGGGCAGAAAAGGTATGCACGAAAAGGTTTTTGAATCTGCGAAAAAGAGCGGATATGTGCGTGTAAGGGTTGACGGCAATACCTATGACCTTTCCGAAGAAATCAAACTGGAAAAAAATATCAAACACAATATAGAGATTATTGTGGACAGACTTGTGGTCAAGGACGGTATGGAATCCCGTCTTGCCGATTCCATAGAAAACGTTATGAAACTTTCAGACGGTATTATGATAGTTGACGTAATCGGTGGTGAGCCAATCAATTTCAGCATGAATTTTTCATGTCCTGACTGTGGCATAAGTATTGATGAAATTGAACCGAGAAGTTTTTCTTTTAATAATCCTTTCGGAGCCTGTCCTGTATGTGCGGGACTCGGATACAAAATGGAATTTGACCCGAATTTATTAATCCCTGACACATCTCTAAGCCTGTCAGAGGGAGCCATAAGCTGTATGGGCTGGCAGTCGAGTAATGACAAAGGAAGTTTTACTTATGCGTTACTTGATGCACTTGCCAAGGAATACGGTTTTTCTCTTGATACGCCTTTTAAGGACTTACCTGATGATATAAGACATATGCTCATATACGGTAAGAGTAAGTCTGTAAAAGTTCATTACAAGGGACAAAGAGGTGTAGGCGTATATGATGTTGTTTTTGACGGTCTCATAGACAATATGCGTAAGAGATACAGAGAGACCAGTTCGGATATGATGAAGCAGGAATATGAGACGTATATGCAGGTTACTCCTTGTGATGAGTGCCACGGACAGCGTCTTAAGAAATCCTCTCTTGCCGTTACGGTAGGAGATAAAAATATCTATCAGGTTACGGAATTGTCCGTTCTCGAGCTGGCAGAGTATTTTGACAAGCTTACACTTACTCCTGTTAAGGAAAAAATCGGTAAGCAGGTTATTAAGGAAATACGTTCAAGAGTAGGCTTCCTTAATAAAGTAGGACTTGATTATCTCACTCTTGCAAGAGCAACGGGTACATTATCCGGCGGAGAAGCACAGCGAATAAGACTTTCGACACAGATAGGTTCAGGACTTATGGGTGTTGCATATATTCTTGATGAGCCAAGCATAGGACTTCATCAGAGGGATAATGACAAACTCCTTAATGCCCTCAAATCTTTGCGGGACCTTGGCAACACACTTATTGTGGTTGAACATGACGAAGATACCATGTATGCGGCAGACTATATTGTAGATATCGGACCGGCAGCAGGAGAACACGGCGGAGAAGTGGTTGCCGCAGGAACGGTTCAGGATATAATTAATAATCCAAATTCAATAACAGGAGCATATCTTAGCGGACGTATTAAAATACCTGTGCCTGAGATTCGCAGAACTCCTAAAGACTGGATAAAGATAAAAGGTGCAAAACAAAACAATCTCAAGAATATTAACGTTGATATTCCGTTAGGTGTTTTTACCTGTGTTACAGGTGTTTCGGGTTCCGGGAAAAGCTCACTTGTGAACGAAATTCTCTACAAACGTCTGGCAAGGGACCTTAACAGGGCAAGATGTATTCCGGGTGAACATAAGGATATCATTGGAATAGAAAAACTAGACAAAGTAATTAATATAGACCAGTCGCCTATCGGCAGAACCCCAAGGTCGAACCCTGCCACTTACACAGGTGTATTTGATATGATAAGAGACCTTTTCGCATCTACAGCAGAAGCCAAGGCTAAAGGTTACAGTAAAGGACGTTTCAGCTTTAATGTTAAAGGCGGAAGATGTGAGGCCTGTTCCGGTGACGGTATCATAAAGATTGAAATGCACTTTCTCCCTGATGTATACGTCCCTTGTGAAGTATGTGACGGAAAACGTTATAACAGAGAGACCCTTGAGGTAAAATACAAAGGAAAGTCAATATACGATGTCCTTAACATGACGGTTGAGGAAGCGGTTAAGTTTTTTGAAAACGTACCGTCAATCCGTAATAAAATACAGACATTATATGATGTGGGCCTTTCGTATATACGTCTCGGACAGCCTTCTACAGAGCTTTCGGGCGGTGAGGCACAGCGTATCAAGCTTGCTACCGAACTTAGTAAAAGAAGTACGGGCAGGACAATATATATTCTGGATGAGCCTACCACGGGACTTCATTTTGCAGATGTTCACAAGCTTGTGGAAATTCTTCACAAACTTGCAGATGCCGGCAACACGGTTGTTGTAATTGAGCACAATCTTGACGTCATAAAAACGGCAGACTACATTATAGATATCGGTCCTGAGGGCGGATTCAGAGGCGGAACTGTTGTTGCAAAAGGAACACCGGAGCAGGTTGCCAAGATTCCTGAGTCTTACACAGGACAATATATAAAGAAATACTTATAAATACTTGTAAAAATACTTTTCATCAGATATGATAAGAGACAGAGCGTAATTATATGAATTACGATAGAATTGTTCCAAGGAGCAATCATACATTAGAAAAGGAGATATGAAATGGATAGAGAAATGGTCATAGTTATAGACTTTGGCGGACAGTACAACCAGCTTGTAGCTCGTCGTGTCAGG
>JBNMKN010000023.1:0-18441 GCA_050874365.1 Butyrivibrio sp.
AGCTTCACCGTTATATGTTCCGGCAAAATCAAGGTTGATTTCGTCTGTGTCCGTTACTGCTCTGTCTGTTATATTATCACCGTAAGTAGCATACTGGGACAAAACGGTATCTTTATATGTCTGTAACTGGTCCTCTACCGAAGTAGGTGCATCCACAGGTATCTCATATCCCTTGTATTCTCCTACTTCAACGTACTGTGAATAGTCAGGGAGTTCCATATAACTTGTTCCGCCAAGTTCGTAATACTGTAACTCCTTAGTCTCAGGTTCTTTATCGGTATTCTTACTCTTATCTTTGCCGCATCCTGCGAGTGAAACTGCCATAACTCCTACTAAAAGAGCCGCAATAAATTTTCTTTTCATCAAATAAAAATCTCTCTTTCCTGTTTATGTTGCATAAAATGCACTTATTAACTCTAACATATAAGCCTTGAAAAATCAAAGGTTTTCACAAAACGTTCACTATTTATCCAGAGAAAGATCTTCCGCTTCTATGGTCATTATGGTTTCTTTGTCCATATCTTTAATACCGACAATCCTTCCTGCCTGATTGGAAATAGCTTTTTCCAAAAAATTTCTGGCATCTCTTGCATTACCGAAATTCTCCGGCTTGTCGGCAGTTACTTTTCTGTAATACTCAAGAGTCGCTGCTCTCGCTTCCTCCGATAATACGTAATCCTGTTTGGCTGCCATGCTTTTGATTATCTCTAAAAGCTGTTCTGCCGTGTAGTCCTCAAACTTCATAAACTTATTAAATCTTGAACGGAGTCCCGGATTGGAATCAAGAAACTGCTCCATAAGGTCTGTATATCCTGCAACAATCACCACAAGATTGTCCCTGTTGTCCTCCATTGCTTTTAAAAGTGTATCTACGGCTTCCTGTCCGAAATCCCCCTGTCCTTTATTGGCTGTCAGGGTGTATGCTTCATCAATAAACAGCACGCCGCCGAGTGCGGTATCTACCACTTCCATTACTTTGGTTGCCGTCTGCCCGATGTATCCGCTTACAAGTCCCGACCTGTCCACTTCCACAAGATGACCTTTGCTGAGTACCCCAAGGGAATTATAAATTCCTGCTAAAAGTCTTGCTACCGTTGTCTTACCTGTTCCCGGATTACCAGAAAATACAAGATGTTTTGACACGGTTGGTACTTTCATCCCCCGTTCTTCTCTTATTTTCTGGACTTTCATAAGATTAACAAGGGTATTGACGTCTCTTTTTACATCATCAAGTCCTGTAAGGGAATTAAGTTCCTCCAGTGCCTCTTCAACTGTCTTTTTCTCTGTCTTTACTTCTTTAACCGTTCCTTTGACATTTACAAGTCCGTATTCTTTTGCATTTTTTTCAAGCATACCTATATAGCCCGTAAGTATATCTATGAGTGCTTCTCCTGTTGTTCCGTCCCTTGCAATAAGTTCCTGTCCAAGATTTCTCATTACATTAATATACTTAGGTGTTCTTCTTTTATTATCTTTTACCTTGCCTCCTGCATCAGACAATATAAAATACTTCATCGCAAACGGAGGGTTATCCTTATATGTTGGCTCCAGCAGATGTTCACTTGCAACTATGGCACGAAGCATGCCTTCCGTTACGTTAAAACCTGTTGCTTCTTTTATAAAGCTAATCTCCTGTTCAGAAAAAAATCCGTTGCCGTAGCCGATATAAGCAAGCAGCTTAAGCATTTCATATCTGACATTCTCCCTGAAAGTAGTTGTCATTCTATCCTTAATTATTCCGTATGCCTCTATCTCATCCGCACATACGAGACATTCTTCAATATCATTTTTTAAATTCTGGTCCATATTCAGCCCTCTTATAAATAATAATGAAACAATTATAAACTTTATTGACATATAAATCAATGATATGTAAAATAAGAATAATTACTATTATTAATGTGAGGTGTTTTATGCAAACGAAAACAATGAAAAAAAGCAGACAACGTGATGCGATTTACGATTTCCTCATGACAAGGAAAGATCACCCCACGGCTGACTTTATATATGAAAATGTAAGAAAGACTTTTCCTAATATAAGCCTTGGTACGGTATACAGAAATCTTAATCTTCTTGTTGAACTGGGTCAGGCACAGCGTTTCTCAACTTATGACGGATATGATCACTTTGACGGCAATCCTGCCCCACACTATCATTTTGTCTGCAACAGATGCAGATGTGTCCTCGACCTTGACACTCCGGCAGATGACGGACTTGAGGCACTCGCTTCTTCATGCTTTGTCGGAAAAATAGAGGGTCACACAGTTCTTTTTAACGGCTTATGCCCGGCTTGTATGTCCTCAGAAAATCCTTCAGAAAATAATTGAAAAAAATTTTCTATAAAGTGTTGACATTTTATTTTTTTATGTTATTATAATATCAGTAATGATTACTATTATTGATTTAGAAAATAAAAATTAAGAGACAAAAAGGAGAAATAAGTTATGGCAAAATATGTATGTAGTGTATGCGGATATGTTCACGAAGGAGACGAAGCACCTGAGCAGTGCCCTGTATGTAAGGCACCTGCTGAGAAATTCGTAAAGCAGGAAGGCGATTTAAGCTGGGCATCAGAACACGTTGTAGGTGTTGCACAGGGTGCACCTGAAGATATCATCGCAGATTTAAGAGCTAATTTCAACGGAGAATGTTCTGAAGTAGGTATGTACCTTGCAATGGCAAGAGTAGCACACAGAGAAGGCTATCCTGAAATCGGTCTTTACTGGGAAAAGGCAGCTTATGAAGAAGCTGAACACGCAGCAAAATTCGCTGAATTACTCGGTGAAGTTATTACAGATTCAACAAAGAAAAATCTTGAAATGAGAATTGAAGCTGAAAATGGTGCAACAGCAGGAAAGACTGACCTTGCTAAGAGAGCAAAGGCACTCAACCTTGACGCAATCCATGACACAGTCCATGAAATGGCAAGAGACGAAGCCCGCCACGGCAAAGCCTTTGAAGGCCTTTATAAGAGATACTTTGGTTAAGTTACAAGCCATGCAATAAAAATAAGTATAGCCCGACGTGGGAGCTTGCTCAAACGAAGGGTTGTACTTATTTTTTATTATACGGCGACAGCCGTCCACCGAGCCGCAGCTTCTGCGTAGGCGAGGTGGGCATGGCTTGTATCCGGACAAATTTATTTGGATGGGTATTCCTTTTCTTATTGTTATAGGGGGATAGCGTTATTGGCAGAGATTTTCATGAAACTATTGGAATTTTCTACCTGCTAAATCAAAAATGATGATATGGGTAGAAAGTTTTTTATGAAGTCCTCGGGTATTTCTACCCTTTTTAATCAAAAACGGCGTTATGGGTAGAAAACTCTTCATGTTGCTCTAGGAAATTTCTACCTACAAAACCGAAAATGCTACTAACGGGTAGAAAATTTCTCATAAGGTTCTCATACATTTCTACCCATCCCAGTCAAAAATGCTATTGCAGGTAGAAAAATATCATTTGCCATCTTGTAATTTTCTACCTTCCTAAGCCAAATATAACAGGATTGGTAGAAAAGTCTACACAAGCCTCCTGAAATTTTCTACCTCTTTAAGCCGAATACGGCGTTATGGGTAGAGAACTCTTTATGTTGCTCTAGTAATTTTCTACCTCCATGAGTCCAAAATAGCATTATGGGTAGAATTTCTTGGTAAAACAAATAATTCTATTCGCTTCTGTAAAATTCATTGCTTTATGAAACCGGAAACTATCCATGTTATCTATTTCACAATCACTTGCAAACTCCTGACAGCCATTCTCTTTTGCCCATGCTTCACACTCGGATAAAAGTTCTTTTACATACCCTTTATTACGATAGTCCTCTTTTATAAAAATTCCTTCCAAGTAACCAACAGGAGTTGTTGATGTTCCCTCTACATAATCGTATCGTAACTGGCACTGTGCAAAACCAATAGGAATATCATTTTCATATTTTAAAAAGAATTGAGATTTGCCTTTAGAAATGATTTCTAAAAATTTGGCACTCAATTCATCGGCAGAATGGCTACTCCACATCAGTATTGCTAAATCTGCCAGTGTTTCTACATCCTGCTTTTCTGCTTTTCGTACCATATAAATTCCTCCTGATTTTTCTTATATAACTTAAATATTACAGGCATCTACAACCTGCAAATCATAAATTTCATGCGTACCGCCTCACATAATCTTTATTTCCTACTGCAATATCTTTTCATTCGCATGAGCATAATAAATACGTTTGGGATTATGGCTCATAATAAGTTTCCAATCGGCTTTCAATGCTACATTTTCTTCATAGGCATCCAGATAATCAATAGGTTCTAAATCGCCTACAATGCATATTCCATTATCCAAAATTAAAGATATACTATCTTCACTATGACTGGTTGTAGGAATTACTTCTCCAGAGATTCCAAGATTTTTTAGAAACTCTCTGCTTTCTTGCCAACTGATAACTACAGCATTTTTTTCATCTATGGTTTCATAATTTAAGTGTTTGTCCCTGCTGTAAATTTCATCAGAATAATGAATTTGTGAGCATTGTGTATCAATCACCAGAAGCTTTATCCCTTGCTTCATCAATTCACTGACTAAGCCAATATGGTCAGGATGATAATGCGTAGCCAAAATATACAAAATGCCCTTTACCTTTATGTTGTATTTTTTAATTGCGGCATAAAACGCAGGCATTGTTCCGGCATAATCGGTATCAACAACCAAAACCACATTAAATCTTCATTACAACTCTGCCACAATTTCGGAAACAGCAACCAACGCAGCTTCCCCGCTGATGGTAATTCTGTCATTATCCTGAAGGGTGCAATGCAGATATCCGCCACGCTTTGAAGCCTGATATGCGTAAATTTCTTTTTTATGCAGTCTTTCAGACCAGTATGCCGCAATCTGGCAATGGGCTGACCCGCAGACCGGGTCTTCTGCTATGCTTAATTTAGGACAGAAACTACGGGATACGCAATCGGTATCTGTGCCTGAAGCCGTCACATTCTGGATTCTTCCCTCAATTCCAAGCAAAAGAGTCTGGTCAGGAGTCATATTTCTCACAATTTCTTCCGTTTCAAACACACATATCAAATCCAGACCAAGTATGGCTTTTACAGGACGAACGCCAAACGCTTTTTCCATTGCGTCCGTAACAGGTATTTCATGCAGTTCGTAAGTAGGAAAATTCATTTCATAAAGACTGCCATTACGTCTGATTGTCAGTTCGCCGCTAAGTGTATTAAATTTCACTTCATTACTGTCCGGCTCATAATAATTCAAAATAACATACGAAGAAGCCAAGGTTGCATGACCGCACAATTCGACCTCCGTTCCCGGTGTAAACCAACGCAAATGATAGCCTTTTTCCTCTTTTACAATAAAAGCCGTCTCGGACAAATTATTTTCCATCGCCAGTTTCATCATGGCTTCCTCAGAGGGCCAGCTATCCATTACACAGACAGCCGCCGGATTTCCCGCAAAAGGTTTATTAGTAAATGCGTCAACAATATATTGCTTCATTTTTTTCTCCTATAGTTTCAATAAATAAAGAATACTATCCCTGTCCGGATAAGAATATGGTACAGGTAATTCTTCTCTGCTGATTTTATAAAACCCGGCTTTCTCATAAAATCTATGGGAAGCATGGGCAACCGCCGGGGTGTCCAATATAATGTAGTGAACGTCTTTGTCGACAGCATACTTTAAGAGTTCGCTATATAAGGAAAGCCCGACCTTCTGTGAACGAAATTCCTTTTTCACAAAGAATTTTTTCATAACAGCACAATGTTTTTCTTTTAACATCAGTCCAATTGTACCAATTACCCTGCCATCTGATAAAGCAAGCCAAAATTCACCTCCGGGTTGTTGATAGCTTTGGTGGATGTCAAGTAAATCCGGCTGTTCCTGAAGCGACAACCCAATTTTTGCTTCACCATTTTGGATAGAAAGAATTAGTGAGATAATTTCATCATCAAATTTTCCGCTATACGTTTCAATTTTCAAATTCTTCACCTCACCTTTAAATGTTCAAAATTTTTTATTGTAACTATATTATGCTATCTCTTTTATATAAAATCAATATGCATTTCCCCCTGTTTATGCCATTTTTTTAATACACTGTTTCGGGCAGATTTTTGCACATCTTCCGCAATGTAGTCAATGATTCTTGTCTGAGGATGAGATTGTCTGTACTTAGAATTCATAAGGTGGGTTTCCTGAAAAATCAGCAATAACCCCATGTGGATTTTCAAGATAAAATACCTCAAAAATAGGATTATCCGCTGTCTGGTACTGTCCCTTAACAATAGGATTGTTCATACAACCTTCCTTTACACTCATGTTGTTCTCAAATACTGCTTTGCCGTGGAGACGAAGCCATGCGTATTCAGGAGAAGATACGGAAACTTCTATCTCAGGATTAGCTAACATATCCTTGTAAACATCCTTTGTGTTGTTGGTGCAGAACCAAAGCTTTCCATCCTGCTCGAAGCAGAACATGAACGGACGGCATTTTGCCTTTCCGTCTCTTCCGACTGTTGCTAAATACTGAACCGGGTTTTTCTGTAAAAAATCTACTACTTTCTGCATTTTAAAAGTCCTCCTTAGATTTGTTATAATCATATTGTTGTAACTGTTATTGTTACATCTTGTAGTTGTAAGATAGCACATGTTAGATGTAATGTCAATAGTTACATCAAATCATTTCTGTTTTTTTCAAAAAAAGACTTCGGAATATCAAATCCGAAGCCTTGTCCGCTACTCTTTTTCTATATATGCCGAAATATCTTTTTTCACATCGGCGAGTGTCATCTCTGAAAGTTTTTTCTCCATTGCTCTTTGCACCTCCAATAGTCTCTCATCAAGAACGTGATGAATATTCTTTCCTACCGGACATTTCTTGCTGGGATTCTCATGGAAGTGAAACAACTCTTCATCCGGTGCACATTCAACTGCTTTATACACATCAAGAAATGTAATTTGTTCCAGTGGTCTGGTGATTTTCACTCCGCCCGGTCCTCTTGCAACTTCTATCAGTCCTGCTGCCTTTAACTGCTGTAATATCTTTCTCACAATGACAGGATTGGTTCCTATACTTGCTGCCATAAAATCACTTGTCATCTTCTGGTCTGAAAATGTATCTATACAGGCAAACATATGAATTGCCATTGTAAATCTGCTGGAAATCTGCATTGTCGACACCTCTCTCTAGCGATAAGCATATCAGATAATTGATGTAATTTCAATAGTTACAAATCTGGATTGCAGCACCGTTTTCCATAACAGAAAAGCCATGTTTTTCATAAAACGGCACATTATTTTTATCTTCCGGCATCCCTTCAATATACATGAAATCCTTATATTTTTCTTTTATATATTCAATCATTTTACCGGCGATACCCTGTCCCTGATAATCAGGATGAACAAGGACATAATGAATCTGTGCTAACATCGCCGTATCGTCCAATACCCTTGTAAGACCCACAAGTTTCTTATTGTCCCAGACGGTAAGAACCGTTGATGAATGTGTAAGGGCTTTGTATAAACGCTCCGGATAATTTCCCGAAACCCAGTGAACGGACAGAAACAATTCCTGTACCTGCTCCTGCGTAAATATCTTTTCCTCTGTAAACTTAAGCATAACTTCTCCTTAGCTGTGATAATCGCATTTCTGACATTGAACCATTTTATTATCACTATCTTCCTTATAAAAAACATTTGACCACTGACAGATACTTTGTAAAATCGGAACAACGGATTTTCCTTTCTGTGTCAGTGAATATTCCACCTTAGGCGGAATTTCATCATAGGACTTACGTGCAACAATACCTTCTTCTATCAGGTCTTTTAATGTTGCTGCCAGAACAGCATCTGTAATATTATACATTTCCCTACGGATTTCACTATAACGCAGTTTATCATTTGCCGATAATACACATATAATGCGTGACTTCCATTTTCCTCCAAATATTGTGAGACCATATTCAAGCGGACATCGTATATCATCATCTAATTTTTTCTTATATTTTGACATAAAAATCACCTTCAAGTTATATCTTATATGATTATAACCTGAAGGCAATCTTTTTTGAAGTTACTATGTAATTTATTAGTATGCTTTAGAGTTCTTTTTTATTATCTGCACCCGGCGTTGTAACGATTACCTTTGAAGGTGTAATGACAAGTGCTCCTTTTGCAGTTGCTGTGCCGTTAAACATTTTCTCTACCATAGACTTAAATGTATCTACAATTGTTCCTTCCGTTACATATTCAGCACTTAAATCCCTGAATCAATGATTTCCTTTGCCAGCTGCAAAACAGGAAGCTCCCTGCCTGCTATAAGCTTACCAAGCCTTGTATCCGCTCTGTTTTCATATTCCTTAACGGCTTCATCATAAGATAATCTCAATGTGGACAGATGAAAACTATTTATCTCATCTTCTGTCAGGTTTTTATGTCCAAACGATTCAACTCTGCACAGAAAATAATTATTAATGTTATGTCTGTGAATCAGATTATAATAATCACTTACAACTCCGATTTTGCAAATCACTTCTACTTCTGCACCAAGTTCTTCCCTAAGTTCTCTTTTTACAGCGGTAACCAAATCCTCTCCCGCTTCAACTCCGCCACCGGAAGTTTCGATCAGGGTTGCTTTTCCGAACTCATCATCACGATATGCCCTTACAAAATAAAATTGTCCGTTTTCGTCATAAACAATCGCTCTGGCAATATTCCTGTCGTGGTCAATGTAATCAAATTGCCATTGTGTATCCTGTAATTCTATTCTAATTTCTGAAGTTTTCATCTATATACTCCTTTACCCAATCACCGAATAATCGGTTCCGCCTTTTGCATATCCCGTAGTGACAAGGTATTTTACCCCGTCATAATACATTTCAAACTCAAGAACGGATTTTGCCGTGTACCATGTAGCCTGTCCTAACACAGCAAAATATACAGTTGCAGCTCCTCCCGGTTCAATATCAACATAAGTCTTTGGTACAATGTTCTTATCAGTAAGATTAAGATTTCTATCATATTCCGAACCAAGGTTTGGGTTGTATAACGTCGCATTCTCTGTAAGGATTCTGAGAGTACAATTTCCCCTGTTAGTAACAGTAATAGAAAATGTACGGCAGTTTCCATTAGATTTGCTTGAACAATTTATATTCAGATTAGGTTTCTCTTTATTGCCGGACGCAGGTGGCATGGAAACCGTACCTGCCGGTTTGGTAATATTAGGTCCGGCTGTCGTAGCCGCAATAATCGGAGTAGATGTGGTTGGCTGCTGTGCCGCAGGAGTTGTTGGTTGTACAGCAGGCTGTGTTGCAGGTGTAGTAGCCGGTACTACAGGTTCAACTGCTGCCGGTGTAGTAGGCTGTTCACTTGAAGGCTTGGTCTTACTCTCACTGTCTCCCGAAGACTCCTTAGAAGGTTCAGAAGCAGGCTCGGTAGGCTTTACAATAGGTTTTCCCGAATTGTTCACATTAACAATAACGAAGAAGCCTATACAGTTACTCTTAAAAGATATCGTGCTTCCGTCCACTTCCGATTCGACGTCAGTAATTTTATTGTTGCTGGAGTCATAATAATACAAATCGTATGTATCACCGCCGGCATTTTTCATTGTATCAGACATTTTAACCTGAAAAGAAGCCTCTCCCTCCTGCTGTACTTTGTTGCCGGATTTATCGTAAAGATTTATGTAGCACAATTCGATATAGACCACCTTATCGTTGTACACAAGAGAGCGTACTTTTGAATATATCTCTTTGTCGCTTGAAATTTTCTCAACTTTAACACTTTCTGCCATTCCGAGGTTGCCTGCCACGGTAATATTGGTATTTTCAAGATATTCGGCATAAGACTCGGACTCTTTGCTGCTCTCATTACCAAACAGACTGTTACCACCCGAAGACATTGAACATCCCGCAAAACATGCCCCCACTAACAATGCTGCAATTACTATAATACATAACGCCTTTGTTCTCACTTATAATACACTCACTTTCTTTAATACCTTACAATTGTTTTTTCCACAAGTTTTTCGCCTTCATATTTCAATTTGAGGGTAAAATATTTAAGATTCTCATCTAAAAGCCTGAAAAAGATTTTGTCGCCCTCCCACAGTTTAAGATTATATATCTCATCCTTAGGCACCCACAAAAGGTCTCCTTCATTGCACTCAATCATATCTCCTGTAAACTCATCGGCGGTAAAAAGATGCATATACTCTGTTTCCCACCTGTCGGATATAAAGACCACAAGCCCTCTGTATCTGTAGCCTGTCAGAGTGAAGCCTGTCTCTTCATACACTTCCCGCAGCAGACACTCCTCAGGAGTCTCGTTTTCCTCAAATTTACCGCCAACTCCTATCCATTTGTCATGATTAATATCATTTTCTTTTTTGACACGATGAAGCATTAGATATTCATTATTCTTCTCTATGTAACAAAGTGTTGTCAGTTTCATTTCTGCTTTCTATCTTCTTTCTGTTCTTTTCTTCATACATCAGTTGGTCTGCTTCAGATATGTATTCATCAAAAGATTTTGCCGAAGAAGGATTCGTCTTAACAATTCCCATACTTATTGAGATATTGTCGTTTGCAAGGGTCTGAAGCACATCCTCTTTGAATTTTTCCATGGAAATACCGTTCTTAACAGGGAAAAATACAACAAATTCGTCTCCGCCGAATCTGCATACGATTCCTTTAGGCGGACACAGTTTTGAAAGGGTGGTTCCGATAATCCTTAAAACTCTGTCACCGTAGCTGTGTCCGAATTCATCATTTATTTTTTTGAAATTATCGGTATCCGAAAACGCAATTACACATTCCACGCCTTTTCTGTGATAAGAAGTCAGCTTAGGAATAATTTTTTGTGTAAACGCAACCCTGTTATATACACCTGTAAGAATATCCTTGAGATATATTTCTTTGAGGTGCTCGTTGGCGTTTTCAAGCTGTTTTTTATTGAAAAGGTTATTAAGCGTCTTGACAATGGTACTGTGCACATCATAAAAATATGATTCTTCGCCTATAAAACCTGCATTTTTAAGTATTGAAAATCCTACTGTATAATCTCCGAAATGAATTGGTGTAAAAAAGTAGTAATTGTTACGTCCTTCACGCTCCAGATGTCCGATAATATCTATGCTGCTCTTATATCTTGACTTGATTTTATCCTCAAGGGCATATACCATTTTAAGGTGCTTCCAGTCATATTCATTCTTAGGGAATTCTGTCAGCGGGTCGGCTTCGTACAATCTGTCATCCACGAAAAAGTACACTTCATCACATTCCGTATGTCTGAAAAACTCACCGGTCTTTTCAAAAATCTCGTCAAACTCCTCGCACTCCGAAAGTGTACCTTCAAGTTCAAGCAGATGAGACTCATTTACTTCCTTTTGTACTGCCGAAATAATTCTGCTGCATGAGTAATCCCTATAATCAACATCGTCTCTCTGCGGGCAGCCGCAGCTTTCGGTAAAAAAGTAATATACATCCGTAAAATTATGTACAGGAATATCTTTTCCTGCCCACAAAGCCTTTAACATCTTTGCACATGCTTCTCCTACTTCTTCCCTTGAATGACCGACAGTTGATAACTGTGGTTCAAAATATGAGGCTTTATCAAGGTTATCAAATCCCGTTACAAGAAAATCATCAGGAACGCTGTAGCCATACTTCTGTGCCTGACTTATAAGTCCTGACGCAATATTGTCATTGGTGCATACAAAAGCGTCCGGAATAGGAATGTGTTTTTCCACAATCGTATCAAAATGCCTGCAGCCGGTCATGAAATCAAAATCTCCGATAAGAACAGGGTTGTCCTTATTACTGAGACCGCGCAACGCAAGATATTCGTTATATGCCTGTACACGAAGTGCATTTTCGCTGTTAAAAAGCGGACCTCCCGCAAAGATAAAGCTCCTGCAGCCGTGTTCGTTATACAAATGGTCCATCATTTCATAAATAGGCTTTTTATTATCTATTCCAGCATAATAAAATCCCTCAACTTCAAATCCGATTGTAATTGTAGGTACGTTGGCTGCTTTCACAATTCGCACAAGATTCTCAACCTGAGCCATATCCACTATGGTGTTTATATCCAATATAATTCCGTCAAAACCTGTAAAGTCCGGAAGATTATATATCCCGTATTCCCCCGAGTTATTTTTTTCATTCTTGCTCCAGCTTCCGAAGCTGTTGAAATGGCAAAGAATTACATCCTCACTGTAATCTGAAAACGAATCAAGCAGAGCTTTCGACATAACATATGAAACATATCCGTGCCACGCATCTGACACAAAAGCTATTCTTTTCATCCACAATACCTCCGCATATAGTTACTGATTATTGTACCATATATCATAAAATATTGCATTATTTTTTACATAAAAATACCCCCGGCTGCAGGATATTCGTGCCTGTAACCGAGGGGCGGTTATTTACTCTTCTTCAAGGAATAACATCGGGTCTAATGCCGTTCCGTCCTTTGTAAGCATCATATAAAGATTGCTTCCCTCTTTGGTATAATATTTGGTAGGTGCTGCAACTTTACCTATAACAGTACCCTCCTCCAGGTTATCTCCTATGCCAACCGCTACATCTTTTAACTGTCCGTAAGTAATTTCGTATCCGTCGCCCACCAAAATCTTCATTGTAGTACCTGTTTCATTGTCAGAGTACACCTGCGTAACAACGCCTTTGACTCCCGACCTGACGTCTTCGCCCTCTGTGGCATTTATCATGATTGCAGGATTGCATCTGTATACATCAAGTGTAGGAAAATAAATTGTATTATCCATATTAAAACCGAGAACAATGTCACCCTTTAAAGGCCATTTAATCACGCTGTTCTCATTAAACGAGTATGTTATTCCGTTGACTGCTTCCGTTTTATCCTCGTTTATGACCGGTGCGTCAACCTGTTTTGCAGCTTCTGTAGTAGTCTCTATCTCTACGATTTTTTCTGTGACCCTCTCAACAGTTGTCTGTGGTTCTTTATGTTCCGTTGTTGTTTCTTTTTCTGCAACATTCAAATCAATATAATTCTTTTTTTTATCCTGTCTTGTATTACTTCTCACTATGGAAAAGATTCCCGCAACAAGTGCAATAACAATAGCAAGACTTGCAACGATGGAAAAAATCTTTTCTCCGTCCGGTTTTTTTCTTTTCTTATTCATTGTTACCTCCATCTGTGCCGCAAACACAATTTGAAATTTATCTACACATATAATTTCCAAAAAAAAGTGTTTTATTCACTTTTTTAATAAAATATAGTATGATGTAAAGTGTCAATAAGTCCGAATTGCGAAAATTGCGCAGCAATGGAGCAATTCAATACATCATTTTATACCTAGGAGTCATTACAATGGAACTTGATACCAGACCTGTTGGTGTTTTTGATTCAGGCGTGGGCGGAATAAGTGTATTATCGGAGCTTGTGAAGCTTATGCCTAACGAAAATTTTATATATTTTGGAGATTCGGCTAATGCACCTTACGGTACAAAGCCTTTGGATAAAGTGGCCGGGCTTACAATCCACACAGCGGATATGCTTATAGCAAAAGGTTGTAAATGCCTTGTGATTGCCTGCAATACGGCAACGGTTGCCGCCGTAACGAGAATCCGTAATATGTACCCGGAGATTCCCGTAATCGGCATTGAGCCTGCACTAAAGCCTGCGGCTCTTGATAATCCCGGAAAGCGTATTCTTGTGCTGGCTACGCATATAACGCTGAACCAGTCCAAATTTCTCAATCTGATGGAGCGTTATAAAGACCTTGCCGATATTTTTACACTTGAAGCTCCCGGTATCGTTGAAGCAGTTGAAAAAGGACTTACAGATTCGCATGAATTTATGGATTATCTTAAAGACCTTTTACACGAATACATAATTAATCCCGTGGATGCCGTAGTTCTCGGATGCACTCATTATCCCTTTGTTAAAAAACAGATTCTTGAGGCACTTCAATACACTCCCGCAGTCTATGACGGAGGCAACGGCACCGCAAGGGAAACCTTACACCAGCTTACCATGCACAGCATAGTTTCCCATTCCGTTTCAAAAGGAACTATCGAATTTTTAAACAGTGATATTGGAGAAATTGAATTAAGCAGACAATTATTTGCTGCAATCAGTAAAGGAAAACAATAATGGAAATTATAGTAACAGTTCTTATGGCAATCCTTTTAGCTGCCCAGATTGCCCTTTCTGTCAAACAGATAAAAAAAGGAGCCCCTGACGGCAAAATACTTCTCACAATTAACCTGATTGTATTATCCGTCTGGACTCCGTTAAGTATTCTTAGATTTTTTAATATTCATAAGGCGATTACCGCCGTATGGTTTGGAATAACCGCAGTATACATGCTTTTTACAATATGGTATACCAACAATCTTTCCAAAACTTTTAAGTAATTACCTGTCAGAATAAGACACCGCTTCGATGGCAACGGCACCGCCTCTTACCACTTCAAGTCTGTAACCGAAGGTCTCTCTTAAAAGTGTGATAAGGTCATTGTTCTTATCTTCTGTCTGGGTACACTGTAAAAGCACCGTATTACGGTTGTAATCTTCCACGGTTACGCCGTATACAGACGCTATTCTGAAGGCTTCTGCCTTATCTTTTTCATTGCAGGAATTAATTTTAATGAACATTAATTCCTTCATATGAAGCTTGGCATCCGTAAAATCAATAACCTTTACAACTTCAACACTTCTGTTAAGCTGTTTTTTTATCTGCTCAAAAGTCTTATCGTCACTTGTGACACCTATTGTCATTCTTGACATGGTAGGGTCCTCGGTAACTCCTACGGTAAGTGTATCGATGTTATATGATTTTCCCGAAAAAAGTCCGGAAATTCTTGCAAGTACACCTATCTCATTTTCTACATATATTGAAATCCATCTTTTTTTAAGTTTATCCATGTCTGCCTCCTAACCAAATAACATATCCGTTAATGCTTTTCCGCCCGGAACCATCGGATATACGTCAAGTTCACAGCTTATCATAAACTCAATGACCGTAGGTCTGTTTACATTGGCTGCTGCCCTGTCAAAGGCTTCATCAATATCTTTTGCATCCGTAACCCTGATTCCGAGTGCATTGTAACTCTCGGCAAGCTTTACAAAATCAGGTACATACTGTTTGCCTGTGCAGGTTCCGTCTATCTGGCACTGTCTGTTGCAGCTTCTGCTGTATCTTAAACAGGTGCTTGCATATCTTTTATCGTAAAACATCTTCTGCATCTGTTTAACATTGCCAAGGTATGTATTGTTAATAATGCAAAGTATGACAGGAACATCAAGAAGTGAAGCTGTTGCAAGTTCCTGAATATTCATCTGCACTCCACCGTCACCGCTTATGCAGATAACAGGACCTTTTTCCTGTCCGAGGTATGCTCCGATTGCCGCAGGGAGTCCGTAACCCATGGTACCGAGACCGCCCGATGTTATGAATTTACGTCTGCCGTCCATTTTAAGGTACTGTGTTGTCCATAACTGGTTCTGTCCTACGTCGGTTGTAACCGTTGCCTCAGGGAACTTACGGTTAATTGCATCTATAATCATTTCAGGGGTCATGCCTTCGTAATTCTTCATTGTAATAGGCATTTTGTCCTTCCAATCGCTGAGTTTATCAATCCATGCCTCATGTTTACCCTCAACCGCACTTTTAAGCATCTCTTCTATTGCAAGTTTGGCATCGGCAACAATAGGTATATTAACCACAATATTTCTTGAAATTGAGGCTGTATCTATATCAACGTGGATAATCTTTGCATTTTTGGCAAAATCTTCGATTGTTCCCGTAATTCTGTCACTGAATCTTACTCCGATTGCAAGTAATACGTCACATTCGCTGACAGCCATGTTGGAAGCGTAGTTTCCGTACATTCCGATATTGCCCACATAAAGTCTGTGGTCACTTGACATAGCACCTTTACCCATTATTGTAGTGATAACAGGAATATTCATCTTCTCGGCAAATTCCGTAAGAACCTCTTCGGCTCCTGCAATTCTCACACCGCCACCCACAAGGATAACAGGCTTTTTGGCACTTTTAAGCATGGACATTGCCTTTTTAATCTGTCCCGCATGCACTCCGGAAGCTGGTTTATAACCTCTTATTGCAATTTCTTCCGGATATTCTTCATTACCCATTGCGGTCTGTATATCCTTAGGAATATCTACCACAACAGGACCGGGTTTGCCTGTTCTTGCGACATAAAAAGCCTTCTTGATTATGGTTGGAAGCTCGTTTCTGTCCCTTACGGTAACGGCATATTTACATATATTTCTCGTTACACCGACGATATCAACTTCCTGAAAGGCGTCATTTCCTATTAAATCCCTTGATACCTGTCCTGTAAAACATACAAGGGGAACGCTGTCAAAATTAGCGGTTGCAATACCCGTAACAAGATTGGTTGCTCCGGGACCGCTGGTTACAAGGCATACA
The DNA here is from genome assembly GCA_050874365.1 of Butyrivibrio sp. GTDB lineage: Bacteria > Bacillota > Clostridia > Lachnospirales > Lachnospiraceae > Eshraghiella. The sequence goes on from JBNMKN010000023.1 coordinate 16,447, forward strand.
CCTACTTTTCCCGTTGCTCTTGCATATCCGTCCGCTTCATGTATAAGTGCCTGTTCGTGTCTTGGAAGAATTACATCAATATCATTTGCCGAATATAAAGCATCAAATAAATCTATTGCCATTCCTCCGGGATAGCCGAATACGGTGTCTACCCCCTCTGCCCTGAGGGCTTTTACAAATAATTCTGTACCTTTAATTGCCATAATATCCTCCATTAATATTACATCTGTTTTCTAACAACTCTGTATTCATCTCTATATTGAAAATACGGACATTCCCTGCTGTTGCCGGTAATAAAATTATACATCTCGTCTTCGTCAAGATTCATTGTACATTCATAATATTCCAGCTCTTCATTGTACTCTAAATATCCGCACATCTCGCAATTATCAGCCGCCATAGCTTTTTTCCTCCTGCAAAGCCTTAATTAATAAAAGCACATTGCCGTTTAAAGTATTTCCAAAGAATATTTCTTTACTTGTTTTGACATAGTAAAAATCTCGTCACCGCAGATAATTTTAACTTCTGTTCCTTTGCCCTGAATTTCAGGTATTCCATGGTGTTTCTTACTATCCGAATACTCATATTTTACATTATCATATCTGTTGCCGAATATTTCAAAAGAATCCGGCATAACGGTTATTTCCGTACCGGTTACATTCTCCGTGAGGTGTTTTGCAAAATCCTCATAGACCTCGTTAAGGTAACTGACCTCTACACATCTGTATCTGCCAAACATTCCGTAACGTTTTTCTTCTTCTTTTTCTTTTCCGGCTTTTTTAAGTGAATTAATAAATATAAAAATATATAATCCTAAAAGTCCCGCTGCAATATATTCCGCAATATGCCTTACCGCAAAACTTCTCTCGTATTTCTTGTCTATGCCCATTTCGGTCCATTCGTCACCGAGTTTGCAATACATATGGTATTTCCCGAATTTTCTCGTGATTCTGTACTCCATATAGTCGGTAAATCCGTCTTCCACTTCTGTCTCTGTAACTAATTCACCATTTTCAGTATGAGCTATATATACGTCGGGATAACCTTCACTCACATTGAATGTTACAACATAATATTTATTGCGGGCTTCGTCTGCCTTTATAATATCCATACAGTATAAACGGCTTCCGTTATATGTACTGCTTGAATACTCTTTGATAATACTGTCCTCTGTTTCATATCTGCCTTCGTACGATTTTACCGAAAAGTCATATACAAAGCCTGTGACTGTAACAACAAGCATTGCTGCCATACCGATAACAGTGGAACCTTTTATTTTGTTAAAAATCAAAATAAGCGACAAAACGGCAAATATAATAACCGCCACTATACGCAGTACATACCGCATATAGTTATCAAGATAACTGTCCGTGGCATCGGTTTTTACCATATAGCTGGAACCATACGCTTCATAATCATCGGAATAATAAGAATAGTCATATTCACCGGTTGTTTCATCATAATAATCCCTTCCAAACCTTTCATAGGTCTGAATACACATGGAATTGTTAAACATATATACCCTGCACCGGCTGTAATCATCTATCTGAAGCAGTTCTCCCGGTCTGTCCGGAGAAAACTCCACATTAACATATTCATCTTGGCCCGTGAACGTTTTTATGCAAAGCACATAAGTCCTGCCTACCCTTTTGACTTCAACAGGGGCATGTGCCGAATATATCCCTGCATCCGTATACACACCTGTATAGTCAATCTCACCCATTCTCTCCGGTAAAAGATATGATATTACAAAAAAAGCAAGCGATATGACGGCTGATATTATTGTTACAATCCTTTTCTTCAAATAATTTCCTCCCACAGCCTTGAATCCTGCAAGGCCTTTTCAGATTATTGTAACACATCTTATTTTAAAATAAAAGAAAAAGTCCCACAAATGGCTTAAAAATGCCACTCATGAGACTCTGTTCTTTTTAATGATTACAATTCTACTTTAACTTTTTCAAGATGCCAGATATCTCTTACATACTCTTCAAT